>NZ_RSAJ01000035.1 GCF_003933965.1 Streptomyces sp. RP5T | reverse complement strand
CGCTCCCAGTGAGCTCCCCGACGCACCGTCACCACCCCCGCCGGCGGCCCCGGCTTCGGAGGAAACCGCCGAACCTCGCCAAGTCCCCGAGGCCCCGCAGCCGCAGAGCACACCCCTCCCTCCGGTCCCCTTCAGCCCAGGTCATCGCAGCACCGAGGACGACCGCACCGCCTTCCGTGCGCTGGCGGACGCGGAGTGGGACCGGCACGGTACCGCCGTCGCCCGGGCACTCGCCCGGATGCCCGCCCTGCGGGGCAAGGAGCAGGAAGCCGCTCGCGCCGACCTGATCGCGCTACGGCTGTACCTGCACGCCACGGAGGGGCCGTTGAGCCACCGGGCACTGACGCGCGCCCTGCACGGGCACGAGGAGGGCCTGCTGCCGTACCTGGCGTGTCTGGCATCGGCGCTGAACCGGCTGCCCTCCTACCGGGGCGTGGTGCTGCGCTCCACCGGAGCCGCCCCGGACGGCGGCGTGCCACGCCCCGGGACACTGCTGCGGGACGCCGCGCCGGTGAGCGCCACCCCGCTCGACCCGGTCCGCCCGAGCATGACGACAGGTGCCAGTTACGTCATCTGGTCCGTCGGCGCGCGCCGGGTACGACAGCTGTCGGACCCCGGCGACGGGCCGGAGGAAGTCGTGTTCCCCCCTGGGGCCACCTTCAGGGTTCTGGACGTCCGCCGAGCCGGACAGGCCACGGCCCGACAGATCTTCCTGCGCGAACTGCCCGCGCACGGGCCGGCCCGTACCGACCCCGAAGCCGACAGCGCCGCACTCGCCCGTCTGGACGAGGCCGTGCGCGGACGCTCCGCACCGGCGAGCGCCGATCAGTGGCCGGAGCGCTGCTCCGGGCCCTTCGGCGCCCCGGAGGCACACACCACAGCGAACCACTGACATGAGGGGCAGTCGTATGACTCGGCAGACCGATCCGGCCCGTGAGACACCGCCGACCGCGTCCAGTCCGTCGGGCGCCACCCGTGCCGGCGGATCGGCGGACGCTTCCGGTTCCTCCGGCGTGACCATCCGCCGGGCAGTGCCCCTCCAGGGAACGGCACAGGACCCCGGTACAGCGCTGACACCGGGTGCGGGGCGCCCCAAGGCGAACGCGGAGCCGACCGCCCCGGTCCCTTCCCCCGCGCCAGGGACCTCGTCCACCTCCGCGGCGTTCTCCGCGCCTGCCCGGCCGGAGGGTGCGCCCACCGGACCCGTCCGGGTCGGGAACGCGGACGAGGGCGCCGAGGGTGCTTCGGAGGCAGGGGAAGAACAGGCCGGGTCCACGGCCGGCAAGACCGAGTCCGCTTCGGCTCCCGCCGAACCCGGCGCTGCCGCGAGCGCACCCGACCCCACCGCAAGTGAGCCCGAGGCCGACACCGTCGTCGTGGCAGGGGGCAGCGGCGGCGAGGGCCCCGCGGCCGTCGGACAGGCGCACAGCGGGCCCAAGAAGCCGATGCTGGCCGCCGCGGCCATCGTCGGGGCGATCCTGATAGGAGTCCCGTTCCTCGTGGCGGGACAGGGCGACAAGGAGGAGCGCGGCTCGGACCGGACCGACAACGCGGCCGGGACGGTCCTGGACGCCGACCAGAGACCGCAGGCCTCGGAGAGCTACGCGACCCAGTCGCCCTCGCCGTCCCCCTCCACGTCCTCCTCGCCCAGCAAGTCGCCCGAGGAGAAGCAGCCCAAGGGCGAGAAGGCCGTGCCGGTCGCCCAGGAGAAGAAGGCATCTCCCACAGCCTCCCGGTCCGCGAAGCCCAGCAAGGGCAAGGCACCCACCCTCAGTTCCGCCGAAAAGCTCCGCCAGAAGGCCAACGCGGCCTCCAGCGCCGGCAACATCCTGCTGAAGAACTCCACGACGGGCCTGTGCGCCGACGTCCCGAACTACGGCAACGGCAAGATCGACGGCCCGGTCAACCAGTACCCCTGCAACGGCACCACCGGGGACAACCAGCTGTGGAACCTGGAGGTCGCCCAGGCCAAGGGCGGACCCCAGGGGGCCTCGCTCTTCCTCATCAGGAACAGCAAGGACAAGTTCTGCATGGACCTGCCCTACTTCGGTGCGGCGGCCGCGGGCACCAACGTCACCGAGTACCACTGCCGGGCGACCTCCGACAACCAGCTGTGGTGGCTCAACCCGCGCTCGGACGGCTCGTACTGGATCCGCAGTTACTCCAGCAACAACCTCTGCCTGGGACTCGAAGGCGGCGCGTCGGCGGGCAACGACGCGCACCTGGAGATCGGCGGATGCGGGTCCGCGGACCGCTGGATCCTCTGACCTGTGCGGGCCGCCCCCGGACGCCCGCTGATGCCGGCTCACGACCGACAAGCCCACAACGACCACCGACGAACGACCGGAGAAGGCCCGAATGAGTGCCCCACGAAACGCGGGAGACGGTACGTCCCACGGCACCGCACAAGGCGCCCCGCAGATACGCGTCGCGGTCGCCCTGCCCGCGTCCTCCGAGCCGCCCGAGGGGACCCTGACCCCGGGCCGGATCCCGGCCACCGCTCCTGACACGACGAAGGGCGAGGCCGCGGAGAACGCACCGACCGTCGCGGGACCCGGCCCCGAGAGGGCCGCTGCGGAGGGCGTCGGTGCGACGACAACGCTGTCGGACGACGCCGCCACCCGGGAAGCGGACGAGGCGCACGTGCCGGGTGCGGCCGAGCGAGCCGAACCGGACGGCGGCGCCGCAGCGGCGCAGGCGCGGAGCGGGGCGGACGAGGCGGCGACGGCAGTGGTGCCTGTCTCAACGGTGGCCGAGGGCCCTTCCGGCGACGCCGACGCGGGGGACTCCCGTGGCGGGCGGCCCAAGAAGCCGATGCTGGCCGCGGCGGGCATCGTCGGCGCCGTCCTGGTCGCCGTGCCCTTCCTGCTCATGGCCGGACAGGACGACGACAACAAGCAGAAGACGGCCAACTCCGTCGGGCGTGAGGACAGCGACACCCTGCTGGGGGCGAACGCGGCCCAGGAGGCACCGGAGGACTATGCCACCCAGACCCCGACCGCCACCCCGAGCAGAAGGCCGGCGACGAAGTCCGCGAAGCCGAGCCCCTCCAAGTCCACGGCGCCGGTGAACAAGGCCGCCGACACGAAGCCCAAGCCGACTCCCAGCGCGACACCCTCGGTGAAGCCGAGCCGGTCCAAGGCGCCGGTGTGGACCAGCACGTCCGTCACGGCACCGAGCACCCTGTCCGTCGGTGAGTCCTGGAGCACCAACCGCATCAAGATGGTCATGCAGGCGGACGGCAACCTCGTCGTCTACAACGAGAAGGGCAAGGCCACCTGGGCGTCGATGACCTTCGGCCAGAACCACACGGCCCGCTTCCAGACGGACGGCAACCTCGTCATCCACAACGGCGACGACCGGCCCATCTGGGGTGCGGACGTATGGGGCCACCCGGGCGCGAAGCTGATCCTCCGCACGGACGGCAAGGTGGTCATCATGGACGGGTCGACCATGACGTGGTCCACCTGATCGTGCCCGGTCCCGCCGAGGCACATGTCGAGATGGCCGGTGTGGCTCCGACGTCCCTTTGGAAGTCCGTCGAAGGGACGAGTGATGCAGACACTGACCGTCGATGTGTTCCTGTCGGTTGACGGGTGGGCCGGCAGCGTGACCTCGCCGGGTTACTTCGGATACCTCGGCCCCGACCTGGAGGAATGGGTCGCCCGCGAGTCGGCCCGCCCGCAACTGGTCATCCTGGGGCGCCGTACCTACGAAGCACTGGCCGGCTTGCCGGACCAGGCACGTGACGACTCCACGCGGCGTCTGACGGAGACGCGCACCGTGGTGTTCTCGACCACGGTGGAGGCCACGTCCTGGCCGCACACCCGCATCTGCCGAGACGACCTCCTCGGCGAGGTGGCGCGGCTCAAACGCGACAGCGACGTTCCGTTGCGCACGATGGGCAGCCTTTCCGTCGCCCGGCAACTGCTCGGCGCCCACCTCGTCGACCGCTTGAGGCTGATGACCTTCCCCCTGCTGGTGGGGCCTTCGGGCCGCGAGCCGTTCTTCGCTGAGGTGGCATCGGCAGACCTGGAGCTCGTCGGAAACCGGGTCCTGGACGGCCGGGTGCTGCTGATCGAGTACCGGCCGACCGGCCGGGACATCCCACGTGCTTGATCGGTCAGTGCGACGGGGGAGCGGGTGATCCTTCCCGGGCATCTCGTCTCGTCGAGATGCCCGGGGAGGACGTCGGTTTTACGGCCCTGCGGTCAGGGCGCGTCGATGAGCATCCGGTCGGCGGTGGGCGCGAGCGCGGCGAGTCCGCTGGCGTAGGCGGACTGCACGCGCGAGCGCTCCGTGGCATTCGGTGTCGCATTGGTGCAGGCCGTGCCCGCGCTCGACCCCGACATGAGCTGTGTGCAGGGGCCGGGCTTGGTGTCCGGGAGGCCGAGGCTGTGCCCCAGCTCGTGCGCGGCGATCCGGGTCTTGTTGTAGCCCTGGTCCACGGCCTGGCTGCCGAGTTCGACGCGGACCTGACGGCCCGGACGAACGGGGCCGAGCGTGGCCTGCGGCCAGCCCGTGGTGGCGACGATCACGATCTCGGCCCCGGTGCCGGGCGCCGCCTCCACCAGATGGACGTTGCTCACGTTCGCGTTCCACGAGGCGACTCCGGCCGCGATCGCGGCCTCCCAGCCCGCGGCGCGGCTGTCGTCGTAGCGAAGGGTCACCGCTGCCGCCTGAGCGGCGGACGACTCACCCGCGGGAGCGGGGGCGGCTGTCGCCGCGCCCGCCATGGCGAGGACGAGTGCTGTGGCGGACGTGCCTGCCTTGAGCCAAGTGCCGAGCGAAGTGCCGAGGGGCATTGCTGCTCCTTCATCCGTGGGGGGAATCCGGCCCCGGCGGGGCCGGGTACGCGAAGGAGCGGCGCAGGGTGTCCGGTGGGGGCCGGACACACCGTCGACCGCCCCTCCGGGGCGCTGTGATGGTATGCCCTGCGATCCCAGTCCGTCATGTACCTGCCATGATGATTATGCGTCAAATCCGGTTCTCCGGTTCTCCGGCGAAACCGTGCGGTGCACGCACCCCGAAGTGGACCGGTCCCGTGTCTCAGCGCCGGGCGGACGGGACGAGTCCGCGCAGGTGGGCACCCGTCACCAGGTCCGCGCGTACCGTGACGTTCGGGTGCGGGGGAGCGGGGACCGACAAGGTCCGGCCCGGTCGGTGGGTCGAGACGGTGCCGTCGACCGTGAGGGCGGTGACGGCGCGGCTGCCGGCTGCCAGGACGTACCACCGGCCCTTCGGCGAGCGCCAACCGGTCGCGCTCGCCACGTGCTGGCCGAACCGGCTGCACACCGCGGTCGACTGCTCGCGGGAGATGACCAGCGCGGGTGCGTCCGGCGTGTCCCTCGACGTCCGCAGGGTCACCGTCGCCTCGCCCGGGCCGCGCCACGTACTGGTGCGGGCGCAGGCCCATACGGCGTGTCCACCCCCGTCCGGCAGGTCCTGTTCCGCGAAGTCCCAGGCGTTGACGGCGCGGACGCCGGTGCCACGGAGCTCGCCCAGAGCACAGGCATGACGGGACCAGGCCAGCAGGGCAGCGGGGCCTGTGGCCTCCCGGGGCTGGCGCGCGGGCGGTGTGCCGTGACCGGGCAGCGGTGTGTAGGTGAGATGGACGGGGGACAGCTCGCCCACCCCGGCGAGCAGGAACGCGTGACGTTCGGCGATCCGCTCCGAGGACCGCAGTTGCAGGACCGGCCCGCCGGCGCAGCCCCCTCCCGGGGACAGGACCGGCACGGGCCGTGTGACGCCCTCGCGTGACACGTCCAACGGCCGTGCCGGGGTGTCGGGGTGGAGCAGGTCCCGGGTCTTTGCCTCGGCGATCCAGGGCGCGATCAGGTAGCGCACGCCCGCGGGGCCGGAGGCCAGGGCCACGGCCGCCGCTGTCGTCACGTCCGCGTCGTCGACGCGTGCCACCGCGAGCGACCTCGTCATGCGGGAGGCCGCTGCCGGAGACCGGTCCGAAGACACGCGTTCGGTGTAACGGGCCAGCCGCTGACCGTCGTAGAACAGGACGACGGCCTGTCCTTGGACGTCGCCCGAGTAGAGGAGCTGCGGTGCCGAGACGGGCGGCAGGATGGAGGTGCCGCGGGCCGCGGTGACGCGTGTGCCGAGCGGGGGCCGGGTCCAGGTGCGCAGGGCACGCGCGAGCAGGTCCTTGTCCTCGACGCGGGAACCGCGCGCGGGCCAGGCGGTGAAGTCGACGCGGGAGGTGTCGTCCCACAGCCCGGCCGGGGCGCGGGTGAGGTCACCGGCCTCCAGTACGGGACCGGTGGCGCCGGACCGGAGGACGGGCTGCGATGCGCGGTGGTCCGTCGGGCTGGTCAGCACGGCTCCCATGGCCAGGAGTGCCAGAGCCGCCACTGCCCCCGCCCCCGCGCGCGTCCTGCGACGGCGACGCAACAGGTCGGTGGGGCTTGCCTGGAGGGCGCAGGCGTCGAACTCCTGGAGAGCCGACGCCCCGAGGCGTGCTTCCGCCGCGACGACGTGGGCCTCCCGCACCGCGTCGGCGGGGTCGTCCACACCCGCTTGGGCGAGCACGTGGGCGGCGGTGTCGTCGGGCATGCCGTGCAGACGGAGCATGAAGGCGGCCCGGGCAGGCGCGGACAGTCCCGACAGTGCCTGGGCGAAACGCAGTTCGTCCGCGCTGCCCGACCGGGGGAACAGCCGCAGCCCCAGCACGAGCGGCAGGCGGGGGACCAGGGCGCGCGGCGGGGCCAGTCGGGCCGGCCAGCCGGTCGGTCGCCTGCCGTGGGCGAGGGCGTCCCGCACCACGGTGACGAGGTACGACCGTTTCAACGCGGCCCGCTCCGGGTTCTCCTGGCGCGGCGGAGGAACGGTCGGTGGGAAGCGTGGCGGGTGGGCGGTGCGCAGGGCACGCTGGACCACGGAGTGGGCGAGCAGAACGCGTCGGTGTCGGCCGAGTGAGTCGGGCAGCACGACATGTGCCAGGCGGGCCAGATCGCCGTACTGCTCGATCAGGGTGCTTTCGGCTTCCAGGATTGCCTCTCTGGAGCGCTCGGCGGGGTTCCGAAGGGAGCGAAGGCGCATGGAGCGGGGGCTTTCGTCGAGGGACGCGCTGGGATCCACCCCGTCAAACGAGTGAATGACCTTCGGGTCACTCGGGTGGCGGTACCGTCGCCGCGCACGCGACCCTGACCGGCCGGTGTCAGTGCTCCGGCAGCATCAGCCTCACGAGTACCCCCGCTGCCCCGCATGCGCGCGGAGGCCCCACACCGCACGCTGGTGCCATGGCCACCACACAGCCCATCGTGATCTACCCGCCTGCGGAAGACGGCGGCCGACGGGTACGCGTCGGTGACCGGTTCGTGGGGCTGGCGTACGGCCTGCTGGACGTCGTCGAGTTCCTGCGTCGTATCGGCCTGGACGACGTCGACGAGGTGTGGGTGCAGCAGTCCGCGCTGATCGAGTGGCGCGGCGGCGGCGCGAAGAACTGGGTGCACTGACGTAGAGGGCGGCCCGCCGGTCGGTGTCGTCGAGGGTGGCCCAGGTGACCGGATTGATCGCGCAGCCCGGCCGGTGCACGGTCACCGGGACGGCCGCAGTGCGTCCATGACGAGGTCGATCAACCGGCCCGTCTGCTCGCGGGTGTTGTAGGCGGCGCCGACGAGGAAGATGCCCATCAGCATCACGCTGACGTCCTGCGGCTCGACGTCGGCGCGCAGTGATCCGGCTTCGGCTCCGGCGGCGAGGAGCGTGGCAACGGCAGCGGTGATGCGTTCCCGGGTGGCCGGTGTGGCGATCCGACCCGAGGCCCAGCCGGCGCGGAGCGTGTCCGCCATGCCGCGCTTCATCGCGACGAATGCGGCGTAGCGCTCCATCCAGGCCCTGAGCGCCGCGTCCGGCGCCAACTCGTCGAGCAGGGCGGGAGCGCTGTCCGTGACGTCGTCGAGCTCGGCGGCGTACACGGCCTCCACCAGGGCCTCGCGGGTCGGGAAGTGGCGGTACAGCGTGCCGATGCCGACACCGGCCTCGCGGGCGATGCCTTCCAGTGGGAGGGCGCCGTCCGAGGTTGCGAACGCGGCCCGGGCGGCCTGGACGAGCTTGTCCCGGTTGCGCAGCGCGTCGGCGCGCGGGCCCCGGGGCTTCTTCGACGGGCCGGTCACCGAAGGGGTCGGGTCGACGGAACTCAAAACGGAGGAACCTCCGGTATGCATGGTACGGTCGCATCAAGCGGAGGATCCTCCGCTTCTCCTATCGTCTCATAGAGGCCGGAGCCTCCCATGACCGCGATCAGTGCTTCCTCCGCCAGTGCTTCCTCCACCCGGCTCACGGCCACCGGCGCCCCTCGCCCCGGAGGAGCCGGGACGCTCGCGGGCCGTACGGTCTCCCGCATCGGATACGGCGCCATGCAGTTGAGGCGCCTGCACACCGACCGCGGCGCCGCCGTCGCGCTCCTGCGCCGCGCGGCCGAACTCGGCATCGACCACGTCGACACCGCCCAGTTCTACGGCGACGGCTTCGTCAACGGGCTCATCCGCGACGCGTTCCGCCCCGAGGACGGCGTCGTGGTCGTCAGCAAGATCGGCGCCGACCCCGATCCGGGCGGCCCCATCCCGCTGCGCCCCGCTCAACGGCCCGAGGAGCTGCGGGCGAGCGTCGAGGACAACCTCGTATCCCTCGGCCTGGACCAGATCCCGGTGGTTAACCTGCGCCGCATGGATGACCGGCCGGGGATACGGGCGGAGGGCGACCAGGTGGTCGACCTCGACGACCAGCTCGCGATGATGACCGCACTGCGGGACGAGGGCAAGATCGGCGCGATCGGCCTGAGCGGCGTCACCCTCCACGGACTGCGCCGAGCCCTCCCCGCTGGGATCGCCTGCGTCCAGAACTCCTACAGCCTGGTGTCACGCGGCGACGAGGAGATGCTGCGGCTGTGCGCCGACCAGCAGATCGCATGGGTCCCGTTCTTCCCGCTCGGCGGTGCTGCCCCCGGCAGGCCGAAGGTGACCGACGATCCGGCCGCCACCGCCGCCGCCCGTGCCGCCGCCTGTACCCCCTCGCAGATCGGCCTCGCCTGGCTGCTCCACCATGCGCCGAACGTACTGCTCATCCCCGGGACCGCGGACGCCGGCCACCTGGAGGTGAACACCGCCGCCGGAATGATCAGGCTCGACGACGCCGCGCTGGCCGCACTGAACGGCGTCGACCCGCAGCCCACCGACGCCGCCCTTGACAGAAGTGGTTGGCACACGCCTGGCCGGTCGGCGTGAAACCTGCTTCGTCATGATCGGCATCGTGGTCCGACTGCCGTTCCTGGCCCGACCGGTGTGCCTGCGGGTGATAGCCCACAGGAGGCGGCCGGGACAGAAGCAGAACAACGTCCACCGGCGGGCACGGCATGCGGTGCCCGTCGGCGCGCGGTGCCTGCGTCGTGACTGCTGGCGTGTCAGCCCCGAGTGCCCGCGGGCCCGATGCTGCGCAGCAGCCGCTCTCCGGACTCGCGCAGCCGGTCCATGACCTCGTCGAGCCGGGACGTGAGCAGGACGTGATCGCGCTTGCGCCAGGCGCCGGCGACCATCACCGCTTCGATGTTGGCGATGTCGGCGTGCAGGACCGTGGCGACCGGGTCGTGGGCCGGCCACAGGTTGAGTGCCCGGGCGTCGACGGCGACCAGGTCCGCCTGCATACCCACCTCGATCCGGCCCACCTGGTCCGCCAGGCCCAACGCCTTCGCCCCCTCGACCGTGGCCCAGGCCAGTGCCTGTCTGCCGGTGACCGAGGCGGTGTCGGCGTGCGTGCCGGTCGTCGCCCGGTGCTGGGCGTGGTCCAGGCCGCGCTGGTGGGCCAGGGCGATGCGGGCCGCGGTGAGGACCTTGCCGGGTACGGCGGTGTCGATGTCGGTGCCCAGGGAGGGAGCCCCGCCCAGGCGCAGCAGTGCCCCGGTGATGGGCGCGCCGTGTCCTTGGCCCAGTTCGTTCTCCGGGGTGGTGGTGAAGGTGACGCCCGCTTCGAGGAGCGTCTTCAGCCACTCGTCGGGCAGGTCCGTCCCGTGCACGATGTTGGTCAGTGGGCTGAACAGCCCGGCGTCGCGCACGGCTTCCCAGCCGGGCGCGGGGGCTCCGCCGCTCTGGTGCATCGAGACGACGAGGCCGCGTTCCGCGCCGGCCCGGAAATCGGCCACGGCGGTCTCGACGGAGGAGTACTGCGGCCCCTGGAGCGCCATGCCCAGGGTGAGGAGGGCGTGTTCGCGCACGGGCCCGTCGAGCAGCCGGTCGATCTCGGCGAGCGGGTGGGGGACGTTCGGTGCGCGGTAGGGCGTGCCGTGCAGGAAGACGGCGCGGACACCGGCCTGGGCAAGGCCCTCCACGGCCGCGTCCGCGTGCTCGGGCGACAGGACGTTGTGGCACCAGTCGCCCACGGTGGTCGTACCGCAGTTGAGCTGGTTGAGCGCGCCGGCGAGGTTGCTGATGTGCATGTCGGCCGGGGTGTAGTGGCCGACGCACTCGCCGTGGAGGTGGGTGAGGTACTCCATCAGCGTCCAGTCGGCGCCCGCGGAGCGCAGTGCGGTCTGCCAGGTGTGCAGGTGGGCGTTGACCAGGCCGGGGATGACGATGCGGCCGGAGAAGTCGACGACGTCGGCGTCGGGTGCCTCGATGTTCTCGCCGACGGCGGCGATACGGTCGCCGTCCACGAGGATGTCGGCGTGCTCGGCTTCGGGACGGCCCGGCGCCATCGTGATGACCTGCGCTCCGCGCAGCAGTGTGCGGCTCATGCGCCGGCCCCCGAACCGGGGGAGGTGCGGCTCTGCTGGGACATGGTGCGGCTCCTTGCTCATGGCGTCATCGCCCGCGCGGCGGATTGTGTGGTGGTGAGGAAGTCCCGGGTGGCGATGTGCCCGATGTAGCCGTCGGGACGGATCAGCAGCAGCGTGTCGCCGTCAAGGCCGTAAGCGCCCTTCAGCGTGTTCTCCGGGTCGGTGAGGGCGAGACCGTCGGCGGCGGTGGCCCCGACCGTCAGCCGCTTCAGCTGAGCGCCGTCCGTCGGCCAGGCGAGCGCTTGGAGGTCGCGGGCGGCACCGGCGCCGAAGGCCAGGGCGGTGAAGTGCGGCCCGCGGTAGAGGTCGAACAGCCGGGTCCCGGTCCCGTCGGCGCGGAGCAGTCGCGCGTCCGGGGCGCGGTCGCCCCCG
Organism: Streptomyces sp. RP5T; assembly: GCF_003933965.1. Lineage (GTDB taxonomy): Bacteria > Actinomycetota > Actinomycetes > Streptomycetales > Streptomycetaceae > Streptomyces. Next base: position 19,680 of record NZ_RSAJ01000035.1, on the reverse strand, counting down.
CGGAGCGTCGAGGTGCGCATGCCGTCGGCGGGGGCGAGCGGACCGCCGTAGTAGGTCAGGGCGAGTTGTTGTTCGTCCTTGCCTCGCTTCATGCTCGACGGGTCGAGCTTGGCGATGCCTCCCCACTTCTCCGTGGACAGGCCGAGGACTCCGGCGGCGATCGGCTGCCGCTCGGCCTCGTAGGAGTCCAGCAGCGCCGGATCCGCCCCGGCGAGGACCTGACCGAGCTTCCAGCCGAGGTTGTAGCCGTCCTGCACACCGGTGTTCAGACCCTGGGCGCCGGCCGGGGTGTGGACGTGGGCTGCGTCACCGACGAGGAAGACGCGTCCGCGCCCGTAGCCCTTCGCCAGGCGGATGTTGGGCCGGAACACCGACGTCCAGTGGATGTCGTGCAGCTGGATGCGTCGGTCGCGGGTCCGGGAGTGGATCTGCTGAAGGATGTCGTCCGGCTTCGCGGGCGGCTCCTCGTCCGGCTTGAGGCGGATCATCCACTGGAACATGTCGCTGTGCGGCAGCGGGCAAGCGCCGATGAACCTGCCGCCCCGGCCGGGCCACATGTGCCACCGGTCACGGGCCAGCCCCGTCACCGAGGCGTCGACGATGAGCATCCGGTCGCTTTCGTCGGTCGTGCCGACGAAGCCGATGCCGAGCTGCTTGCGCACCGCACTGGAACCGCCGTCGGCGCCCACGACGTAGCGGGCGACGATCTCCTCCGTGCCGTCCGCGCCTGCCACCGTGCCCGCAACCGTGGCGGCCACCGTGTCCTCGTCCTGCGTCAGCCCGGTCAGTTCCCTGCCGAACTCGATCTCCCGGCCGAGCTCGCTGAGCCGGGCGTGCAGCGCGCGGTCCGTGCGGAACTGAGGGATCAGCCAGGTGTTCGGGTACGGGACGTCCGGAGTCGCTTCCCGGTGGGTGAACATCTTCCAGGGCACGGCGAGGGGGCCCGCGTGGATCCCGAGCCTGGGGTAGGTGCTGCCGCCGGCCAGCACCTCGTCGAGGGCACCGAGGTCTTCGAGGACTTCGAGGCTGCGGGGCTGGATTCCCTTGGCGCGGGAGCCGTCGAAGGCATGGGGGGACCGGTCGACGACGCGTACGTCGAGTCCCCGCCGTACGAGGTCGATCGCCACGGCGGTGCCCGAGGGGCCCGCGCCGACGACCAGTACGTCGATGACGTGTGGGTTCTTCATGAGTCGAGCCTTTCGGCGCATGCGGCCACGAACGGGACGATCTGATCGGCGACCTGGCGCGGGCGTTCGAACGGGGCCATGTGCCCGCACTGGGGAATGACATGACGATGCCGGGGCGCCAGCAGGGCGCGAGCGGTGTCGAGGTGGGTCAACGGCGTGACGCTGTCCTCGTCGCCCCACAGGAGCAGCGTGGGAATGCCCAGTGCGCCCGTCTGCCGGAAGAGGTCGTGACGGCCGGAGAGCGGCAGGTGCTGCAGCGTGTCGAAGACGGCGTACAGCGAACCCTCGAAGCGGAAGGCGTCGAGGACCATGTCCGTCAGTTCCGCGCCGAGCCGGGGGTCACGGACGTTGTGCCCGAGGTGGCCCCGGAGTATCCGGCGGCCGCGCCGCCGGGCGACGACTCCGGCCAGCAGGTCGTTGCGCAGGAGCCGGTGAGGGGAGGTCGGACGCGGTGTCGCGAGACCGGCGGGTCCGACGATGGTCAGGGTGGACACCGACGAGCGGTGCCGGGCGGCGTAGGTCATGGCGACGAGCGCGCCCATGGAGGTGCCGATCAGGTGCAGCGGGCGGGCCGTCAGGCCGAGCCGTTCGGTCAGCTCGGCCAGCTGCCGCGTGAAGAGGGTTTCGTCGTAGCGCGCCCGGACCCGGTCCGAGTAGCCGCGACCGTAGGCGCTGCAGGTCAGAGTCCGCAGCCCGCGGGCGTTCAGCTCGGTGACGAGGTCGTCCCAGTAGAACAGCGGGATGGTCAGGCCGCCCGCCATGACGACCGTCTCGCCGTCCTCGGGGCCCTTCAGCTCGTAGTGCGTGACGCCGTCGGAGAGTTCGGCGAAGCTGCCGCGCAGGGCCCGCCGCGATGCGGCGGTGAGCTGTCGGTCCTCGCCCTGTGCGACGAAGTACCTCATGGAACGGGCCTCCTTGGCCTCAGAGAGTGGGGGTGTCGGCGGAGGAGCGGAGGAACTGCGCGATCGCGTCGGAGACCCACTGGGGCTCCTCCTCGGGCAGCAGGTGACCGCTGTGGGGGTGCACGAGCTCCTCGGCGCCGGGGATGTCTCGGGTGAAGTGCTGGCCGTCGATGCCCGCGCTGCGCAGTACCAGCGTGGGTGCCGTGATGCCGGGGATCCGCGCGCTGCGGTCGGGCTGGTCTGTGTTGCAGAGGTCGACGAAGGCCGAGCGGTTCCCCGGCCGGTTCATGAGCTGGTGGGCGCGGTCCACCATGGCGTCGTCCACGATCGTCGAGTGCGGGCCGACGTTCGCCCGCAGGTTGCGCTCGATGGCGCCGCGCGGCATCACCCGGCGCAGCAGAGGGCGGAGCAGCGGATTGCGGGTCAGGCGCATACCTGCCGGAACCTCCTTCTCCGGGTATCCGGTGGCGTTGACCAGCACCAGACCGGTCACCCGCTCCGGGTGGTCCAGGGCGAGGTTCCAGGCGATGTTGCCGCCCAGTGAATTGCCCGCCACCGCGTAGCGCGGCACCCCCAGGGCCTCCAGGAAGTCCGCCACCGTCGCGGTGTAGGCCGGGATGCGGTAGTCGCGGTCGCTGCGGGGGCCTGTCAGGCCGCACCCCGGCAGGTCGGGGCGGATGACGTCGAACGACTCCGACAGCAGGTCCGCCGCGCGGTCGAAGTGCTGAAGCGACGAAGCACTGCCGTGCAGCAGGACGATGGCGGGTCCGCGTCCGGCGCGTTTGTAGTGGATCTGCAGCCCATCCACCACGACGAACCGGGAATCGGGCTGCGGCTCAGACCAGATGCTCATAATGGCTACACTGTTACCGATAATGTGGTCGTGTCAAGTGCGGGTCCGTTGGTGAGGCGGCGAAGTCGGCGGTGCCGTGTCGCATCCGACGGCCATCGGCTGCTCTGGGGTTGGCTATGAGCGACACCGGCGAGCGGGGTGTACGCGTCGATGATCCGGTCGAGCGTGCGCCTCGGCGGCGAGCTGTTGCCCGTGCAGGCCCTGCGATTCGTGCCTGGCGTGGCTTGCCCGGCGCCCTCGATGCCGCATCGGGTGTCCAGCCCGGTTGTGGAGGGCTCGGCCCGCACCACGCTCACGTCGCGACCGACCCTTCCGTCGCAGAGGGTCAGTCGGCCGCCGGCGGTGTCTTCGGTGCGCGCGCCAGGGTGCCGATGGTTGCGGCCACCACGGCGACGCGCGCGGCGATCAGGGGAGCGTGGAGGCAGGCGGCTGCCGAGTGGTGTACGGACTCGGCAGCCTCGACGGGGAGTTGATCTACGGAGGCGGGCAGGAAGGAGGGCAGTGGCTGACGTGGATCGAGCCCATGAGGGCGATATCGATCGCCGAACCGGCCTCGCGGGTGGTGTCGTTCATGGTGGAGGCGACGCCCTGCTGTCCCCGGCCGGGTGCTTCGGGCCAGGGGGTGGCGCGACGAGACGCTCGCACGCCCCCTCCCGCCGCCGAACGCTCCCGAAGGCCTGCACCTGCGCGGCGGTCACCGGTCCTACGGGCCGAGCGAGCCGTCTACCGAGAAGGGGCCGCCTGCGTGGCGGCGGCAGGGAGAGGCCGCCGGGCGACCTCGTGCGCGTCGGACGGGGGTACGCCCAGCATGCGCAGGACCATCTCGGCGAGGTTCACCGCGGCCTCGTCGCCGTCCAGGTCGGGGCGGGCGAATCTCAGCTCCACCAGGGAGAGCAGGGTTCCGCCGAGTGCGGACAGGGCGACCGCCGGATCGACGGGGGTGAAGCGGCCGGAGGCCAGGCCGGCGTCGATGTCGCGCAGGGCCCGGCGGGCCAGGCCGTTGTCCGAGTGGATGTGGCCGAGACCGCGGCGGCGCAGCACCTGCATCAGCTCCGGCTGGGAATCCGCCATGCGGGCGCTGAGCCGGAAGCCCGACGCGACGAGTTCCGCCGGGTCGTCGATCCCGGCCAGGTGCTCGTCGAAGGTCTGGCCGAACTCCTCCAGCGCGTCCACCACCGCCGCCTCGAACAGCTCCGTCTTGGAGTCGAAGTGGTTGTAGAAGGAGCCGAAGCCGACGTCCGCTCGTTCGGCGATCGCCTGGATGCTGGCGCCGGTGTCGCCGCTCTCGGCAAGGATCTGCCGGGCGGCGCGAATGAGCGCGCCCCGGGTCTCGGCGCGGCGCCGCTCGAACCGGTTGCTGGGTGGGGCTGACCTAGGCATGCGCCGAGTCTAGTCGTGCGGCCGATGACCATCGCAGCTCTGATGAATTCATCATTTACTCCGGGCGAGCCCTTGACGACGATCCTGTCAACCTTGATGATTTCATCATTATGGCGATGCCGCACGGAGGGCACCATGTCTGAAACCCGCAATCCCGGGGCCGATGTCAAGACCGCCCACCAGGACTTGCACAGCGAACAGGGCGCCCTGCGCGGCGAGCACCCGGGCCGGTCCCGGAATCCCGTGATCAAGGTGGCCGACCTGGCCTGGCTGGAGTTCGAGAAGCCGGACCTGGAGCGGGCCGAGGTCTTCGCCCGGGACTTCGGGTTCGGGGTCGCGGCACGCACGGAGCGCGAACTGTGGCTGCGCGGCACCTTCGCCGGCTCGCCGTGCATGGTGATCCGGCGCGGACGTACGTCCCGTTTCATCGGCCCGGCGTTCCGCGCCGCCGAGCGGAGCGATCTGGAGCGGCTGGCGAGGGCCACCGGGTCCGAGGTACGGGACGCGGACGTGCCCGGCGGTGGCAGGGCGGTCGATCTGCTCGACCCGTCCGGTTTCCCGGTGCGGGTGGTGCACTGCGGCGAGCCCCTGCCCGCGCTGCCCGAACAGCGGCCGCTGCCGCTGAACTTCGGCACCGCACACCGCCGTACGAACGCCACGCAGCGCCCGCCGCGCGAGCCGTCGCGGATCCAGCGGCTGGGTCATGTGGTGCTGGAGACACGGGTGTTCGCGCGGGCGCTGGACTGGTACCTGGACACCCTCGGCATGATCGTGTCCGACTTCCTGTTCCTGGACGGGCAGCGCGACCGGGGCCCGACCATGGCGTTCATCCGCTGCGACCTCGGCGGTGTGCCCGCCGACCATCACACGCTGGCGATGCACCTGGGCCCGGGGACCGGCTATGTCCACTCCGCCTATCAGGTCACCGACCTCGACTCGATCGCCGCCGGCGGCGAGTACCTCAAGGAGCGCGGCTACCGGCGCAGTTGGGGGATCGGCCGGCACATCCAGGGCAGCCAGCTCTTCGACTACTGGCGCGATCCCGACCGCTTCATGCTGGAGCACTTCGCCGACGGCGACCTGTTCTCCTGCGACGTCGAGCCCGGCTGGGCGCCCATGTCGACCAGCGGGCTGGCCCAGTGGGGTCCGCCCGCCACCAGCGACTTCCTCGGTGCGAGTCCCTCCCCGCAGCGGATCCGGGACGTCGTCGAAGCGCTGCGCGGAGACAACGAGATGGACCCCGCGCGCCTGCTGGGCCTGCTCAAGGCCACCAAGTCCTGACCCCACTCAAGTTCCCCCCGACACTCACGAAGGCACCGACATGAGCACCAACGTCCTGCGCACCGCCTACGGGTGGTGGGTCGTCAGCGGCGACCGGGCCGTTCCGGTCGACACCAAGGCCGTGACCACCGCCGAACTGATCGCCGACCGCGACGCCGTGCGGGAGGCGGCACTGTCGGCCGACGCGGGCACGCCCGTAGCCGACCTGACCGCCCTGTCACCGGTCACCACTCCCTGCCGGGTGGTGGCCCAGATGGTCAACTACCGCAGTCACGCCCGCGATTCGGGCTTCACCGGGGACATCCCGCCCGCCTTCTTCCGCAAGGCGTCCGGCTCGGTCAGCGGCCCGGGCGAGGCCGTCGTACGCCCCTCCCACGTCAGGTTCCTCGACTACGAGATCGAACTCGGCCTGGTCATGGGGGCGCCGCTGCCCGTCGGCACCGTGGTCGAGGAGCGGGACCTGCCGTCGTACGTCGCCGGACTGGTGATCACCAACGACATCAGCGCCCGGGAGATCCAGCTGACCAAGACGCAGTTCTACGAGAGCAAGTCGTACCCGACCTTCACCCCGACCGGCCCCTTCCTGGCCCTTCTGGAGCCGGAGGACTTCGCCCATCTCCTCGACCTGCGCCTGCGGTTGTCCGTCAACGGCGAGCTGCGTCAGGACCGCACCCTCGCCGACATGATCGTCCGCCCCGCGCGGGCCCTCACCCTGCTGGCCCGGTTCCAGACCCTCGACCCCGGCGACCTGCTGCTGACCGGCACCCCCGGCGGCACGGCCCTCAAGGCTCCGCCCAAACCCGTCGAGAAGATCGGCGCGCTGCTGCCGCCCGCCCTGAAGTGGAAGTCCTTCTTCAAGTCGCAGGCCAGGAACCCGCGTTATCTGCACCCCGGCGACGTGATCACGGCGACGATCGCCACCCCGGACGGCCGGATCGACCTCGGCGAGCAGCGCACACCCGTCGCCGACCCGCGATAAGACCCGAAGCGAGCCGCACATGACCCCCGAACACGACGAGTCCGACCTCCCTGTGGTGATCATCGGCGCCGGACCGGTGGGCGTGACCGCCGCCCTCCTCCTGGCCCGGCGCGGAGTCCGCACCCTCGTCCTGGAACGCCATCAGGACGTCTACCCCCTCCCGCGAGCCGTCGCCACCGACGACGAGGTGCGCAGGATCCTCCAGGCCGCGGGTGTGGGGGAGGAGTTCACCGCGATCGCCCGCCCGGCGAACGGGCTGCGGCTGCTGGACGCCCGGCACCGGACGATGGCGGAGTTCCGCCGCACCGAGGACGGCCACCACGGCTACCCCCAGACCAGCATGTTCGACCAGCCCGAACTGGAGAGGCTGCTGCGCGACGCCCTCGCCCGGCACCCGGAGTGCGAACTGCGCGGCGGGGTCGAGGTCACCGGCGTCGGCCCTGACACCACCGGCCCCGTGCGGGTGACCTACCGCGACGGAGCCGGCCAGCACGAGCTGTGGGCCGAGGCGGTCCTTGGCTGCGACGGCGCGGGCAGCCTCACCCGGGAGGCCATCGGAGCCGGATGGGAGAACCTGCGCTTCGAGGAGACATGGAGGGTTGTCGACGTCCGGACCAAGGCCGACGTGCGCTGCTGGGAGGGGGTCGACCAGGTCTGCGACCCGCGCCGCCCGGCGACCTTCATGCGCGTCGGCGAAGACCGCTACCGCTGGGAGTTCCGGCTCGGGGACGCGGAGCAGACGGTGCGCGAGCTGATCGCCCCGTGGCTTCCGCCGTCGTACGACGGGGACTTCGAGGTCGTCCGTGAGACGCAGTACACCTTCCGGGCACGGATCGCCGACCGGTGGCGCAGCGGGCGGGTCTTCCTGCTCGGCGACGCCGCCCACCTCACCCCGCCGTTCATCGGGCAGGGCCTGTGCGCGGGACTGCGGGACGCCTACAACCTCTCCTGGAAGCTCGCCCGAGTCCTTCGACAGGGCGCGGAAGAGAGCCTGTTGGACACCTACGAGAGCGAGCGAAGGCCGCACGCCCGGCACGTGATCCGGCTCGCGGTCGCCATGGGCTGGGCCATGACAGGCGGCCAGGACAGCGCAGCCGCGGTCCGCCGCCGGCTCCTGGCCGCGGCCTGCCGCATACCCGGGCTCACCGAGGCGGCCGGCCGCGACCTCAGTCCGCGCCTGACCGCCGGACCCCTGGTGCGACGCCGTACCCGCCGGGGCCTCGGGGGCACCCACTGCCCGCAACCGTGGGTGCGTGTCGACGGAGGACGTGCCCGTCTCGACGAGTTGCTCGGTGATTCCTTCGCCGTCCTGACCGCTGCCGAACCCTGGCCCTCGCTGCGCGCGCTCGCGCACGCACTCGGCGTGCGGGTGATCACCGTGGCCGAGATCGGCGACGACGGCACCCTCGCCGCCTGGCTGCGCGCCGGCCGGGCCGACGCCGTCCTGCTGCGCCCCGACCGTGTCGTCCTGGACGCCGTTCCCGCCGGGGGCTGCGACTTCACCGACACCGCTGCCTGGGCGCCCCTCCTGCACACCACGCGCAGCCCCCACCCTCTCCGGCGGACCGCCGGCCGAAGCCTGCTGAGGAGCGCCGCACGATGACCCTGCCCAGCCCTTTCACGACACCTGATCCGCAGGCCGTCGCGGACAGCAACATCATGGACTTCGCCCGCCATGCCGGGATGCCGGACTCCGACTACGCCGACCTGCACCGCTGGTCGGTCACCGACCTGGAGGGCTTCTGGGCGGCGGTGTGGGAGTACTTCGACATCGACGCGGACACACCGTACGAGCGGGTCCTGGCGGAGGAGCGGATGCCCGGCGCCCGCTGGTTCCCCGGCGCCACGCTGAACTACGCCCACCACGCCCTGCGCAGCCTCGCCGACGACGCCGTGGCGATCGTCGCCCTCGACGAGACGGGCTCCTGCCACGAGGTGACCGCGCGCCGCCTGCGCTCCCAGGTCGCCTCCGTCGCCGCCACCCTGCGCGATCTGGGTGTCGGCCAGGGGGACCGCGTGGTGGGCTACCTGCCCAACACCCCGCACGCGATCGTCGCGTTCCTCGCCGCCGCGAGCCTCGGGGCCGTGTGGTCGGTGTGCGGTCAGGACTACGCGCCCAAGGCCGCCGCCGACCGTTTCGCCCAGCTCGAACCCACCGTACTGATCGCCGCCGACGGCTATCTGTTCAACGGCACGACCCACGACCGCCGCGACGCCGCCCTCGAACTCGCCTGCACGCTGCCGACGTTGAAGGCCACCCTGCTGGTGGACCACGTGGGCCTGCCGTGGCCCTCACAGGCGTACCCGTCCTTGGTGATCCCGTGGGAGGACGCGGCGACCCGCACCGAGCAACTGACCTGCACGCCGGTGCCGTTCGACCACCCGCTGTGGGTCGTGTTCTCCTCCGGCACCACCGGCCTGCCCAAGGGCATCGTGCACGGCCACGGCGGTGTTCTGCTCGAACACCTCAAGACCCTCGGCCTGCACTCCGACCTCGGCCCCGGCGACCGCCTGCTCTGGTACACCACCACCCACTGGATGATGTGGAACCTGGTCGCCTCCACCCTCCTCACCGGCGCCACGACCTGCACCTACGAAGGCAGTCCGGCACCCCTCGCCCAGCCCGACACCCTGTGGAGGCTGGCCGCCTGCCACCGGGTGACCGTCTTCGGCACCAGCCCCCAATACCTGCTGGGCATGGCCAAGTTCGGCATCGACCCCTCGGTGCACGACCTGTCGGCGATCCGCGTCGTCGGCTGCACCGGCTCCGCCCTGCCCGCCTCCGTCTACCCGTGGGTCCGCGAGCACGTCGGCGAGCACGTCCTCCTCGCATCCATCAGCGGCGGCACGGACGTCGTCTCCGGCTTCGCGGGCAGCGCGCCCAACACCCCTGTCTGGGCGGGGGAGTTGTCGGCGCCCCACCTGGGCGTGGCGCTGGCCGCGTACGACGCCGAGGGCTTCCCGGTCGTGGACCGGGTCGGTGAGCTGGTCGTCACCCGTCCGATGCCGTCGATGCCGTTGTCCTTCTGGAACGATCCCGACGGCAGCCGCTACCGGGACGCCTACTTCTCCGCCTACCCCGGCGTCTGGCGGCACGGCGACTGGATCACGTGCACCTCGCACGGCTCGGTGATCGTGCACGGCCGCTCCGACTCCACCCTCAACCGCAACGGCGTACGCCTGGGCAGCGCCGACATCCACGACGTCGTGGAACGCCTGCCCGAGATCACCGAGGCTCTGGTGATCGGCGCGGAGGAACCCGACGGCGGCTACTGGATGCCCCTGTTCGTGGTCCTTGCCGCCGGGGTGACCCTGGACGACTCGCTCGTCGAGAAGATCAAGGAGGCGATCCGGACCGGCGCCTCACCCCGCCACGTCCCCGACGAGATCCTCGAAGTGCCGGGCATCCCCCACACCCGCACCGGCAAGAAGCTCGAAGTCCCGGTCAAACGGCTCCTCCAGGGCGCTCCGGTCGAACAGGTCGTCAACCCGGCCGCCGTGGACGCACCGGACCTGATCGACCACTACGCCCGCCTGGGCGCCGAACGCGGGAACCGATCGGCATGACCACCGCACGGACCGTTCTCGCCGTCGCACTGGCGCTGGTCCTCCTCCCCCTGGGGGTGGCGAAGATCGCCGCGGTGCCGTTCATGCGCCGGGCGGCCGCCCACCTCGGCATGTCGCCGGGCCTCTACCGGGTGATCGGTGTGCTGGAGACCGCCGGAGTCGCCGGGCTGCTGCTCGGACTGGCCACGATCCCGCTGGGGTTGGCCGCCGCTGCCGGGCTGGCTGCCCTGATGGTGGCCGCCGCGGTGGCTCACCTGCGCCGCGGCGACCCGCCCGGTCGGGCCCTGCCCGCCGCGGTACTGGCGCTGGCGGCGGTGGCGTACGCCGGGGTGGCGACGGCCGCCGCCGGCTGACGGCCCGTGCACGGGCGCAACTCCCGGCAAGCCGCCCACGTGCCCTGCAGCGCCCGCACACCCCCCACCTTGTCCCCGCTCTTTCCCGGCTCCTTCAGGAGGGCTTCCCCATGCCTGTGCGTTCGGCGATTCCCGTCTACCACCCCGACCTGTACGCGGCGTCGGCCATACGCGACACGTATCCGCACTATGCGGCGCTGCGCGACCTCGGCCCTGTGGTCCGGCTCAGCAAGCACAAGGTCCACGCTCTGCCGCGCTACGCCGAGTGCAAGCAGGTGCTGCTGGACGACGAGACCTTCGTCTCCTCGGACGGCGTCGCCCTCAACCCGGTCGCCAACCGGGTGGGCCGGGGCACCACGCTGTGCAGTGACGGCGAGGAGCACACCCGCCGCCGCTCCCTCCTCGCGCACCGCCTGACCCCCAGGGCGCTGCGCACGCTGAAGGACACGGTCGAGCAGCAGGCGGCCGCCGTGGTCGCGGCAGCCGTGGCCCGGCGGACGGTCGATGCCGTGGAGGTGGCCACGGCGCTGCCGATGTCCGTCGTCCCCGACCTGGTCGGCTGGCCCCAGCAGGGCCGTGAGCACCTGCTGCGCTGGGCCGGCGCCACCTTCGACGCGCTGGGCCCGGTCAACCGGCAGGCGCTGCGCACCCTTCCCGCGTCCCTCGGCATGCTGCGCTATGCCCGCAGTGTCGTCCGTGACCGCTCCGCGCTGGACGGCAGCATGGGACACGACCTGCTGCGCGCGTCCGAGGAGGGCCGGATCATGCCGGCCGAGTGCGCCACCATGATGATCGACTACCTGGCGCCGTCCCTGGACACGACGATCAGCGCCATATCCAGCGCTCTGTACCTGTTCGCCACCCACCCCGAACAGTGGCGTCTGCTGAAGGCGGACCCCGATCTCGTCCCGAAAGCGGTCAACGAGGTCGTCCGTTACGAATCCCCGATCCGCGCCTTCTCCCGCGCCGTCGCCCGCGACACGGAACTGGCGGGCGTGCCCCTCCCCAAGGGCTCCCGGGTGCTGGTCCTCTACGGCTCCGCCAACCGCGACCCGCTGGAGTGGGACGACCCGGACACCTTCGACATCCGCCGTGACGCCGCCCGTCAACTCGGTTTCGGGCAGGGCACCCACGGCTGCGCGGGCCAGGGACTGGCGCGCATGGAGACCTCCGCGATCCTCCACGCCCTGGTGGAACGCGTCGACCGCATCGAGGTCACCGGCCCGCCCGAGTGGGCCCTGAACAACATCATCCACCGACTCGAACGCCTGCCGCTCGAACTCGTCCCGGCCTGAACCCCGCCACTCGCCCCCTTGAGGACCGCTGAGGACAGCACCATGAAGATCACCGTCGACCATCCGCGCTGCGAAGGACACGGCATGTGCGCCGACCAGGCTCCCGAGCTCTTCAGCCTCGACGACAACGCCGAACTCACCTACCACTACGAGGGCACCGAGATCCCCGCCGCACAGGAGCCGGCCGCCCGCTCGGCCGTCAACGCCTGCCCGGTCGCCGCCCTGCGAGCCCTGTCGTGACCGCAGGGCACTCGGTGCTCGTCGTCGGCGAGTCGCTCGCCGGCGTCACCGCCGCCCGCCACCTGCGCACCCTCGGCCACACCGGACCCCTCACGATCATCGGCGCGGAAGAACACGGCGCCTACTCCCGTCCGCCCCTGTCCAAAGCCGTTCTGAAAGACCCGGCCGCCGACGACACCCTCGGCCTGACCCTCGACGGACTCGACGCCGAGATCATCCGCTCGCCCGCCCTCACCGCCGACACCCGGCGTCGCACCGTCACCACCGCCGACGGCCGCCGGATCGGCTACGACGCGCTGATCGCCGCCACCGGAGCCGACGCCCGCCGGCTCGCGGCCCCCGGGCAACGGGGTGAAATCGTCCTGCGCACCCTGGACGACGCCCGCCTGCTCCGCACCCGCCTGGCGAACGCCGCCTCGGCGATCGTGATCGGCGCCGGCTTCCTCGGCATGGAGGTGGCCGGCGCCTGTGCCGCCCGCGGCATCCCGGTCACCGTCGTGGACACCGACCAGCCGCTGCACCGCATCCTCGGCGGTCACCTGTCCGCCGCGATCACCGCACGCGCCGCGGCGTACGGCATCCGCTTCCAGCGGGCCACCGGCCTGGTCACGCTGACCGGCGACCCCGTGGACGGCGTGGCGCTCCCCGACGGCACCGGACTCACCGCGGACCTGGTGGTCACCTGCGCCGGAGAGGTCCCCTGCGTCGACTGGCTGGAAGGGACGGGGCTCGCCGACCGCCTCGGCGTCGGTATCGACGAGGTCTGCGCCACCAGCGTGCCGGGGGTGTTCGCCGCCGGTGATGTCACCTACCTCCGCGGCGACGGCACCCGGCCCGACCGGCGAGCGCCCTTCTGGTCCAACGCCGTCGCCCAGGGCAGGACGGCGGCGGCCTCCGCCCTCGGTCTCCCGCCGCCGGGACCGCCGCGGGACGACTACTTCTGGACCGAGGTCGCCGGCCTCACCGTCAAGATCGTCGGCCATGTGCCGCTCACCGGCGAACCCACCGCGGTGCGGGGCAGTGTGGCCGACGGCCGCGCGCTGCTGACCTGGAGCCATGCCGACGGAACGTCGACCGTGGTCGCCTACGGTCTGCGCAAACCGGTCGCCGCGCTGCGGGCCCTGGCCGCCACGTCCTCGCCGCCGACACCGTGACCGTGGCAGACCGGAACGCCGACCGACCTGATCGAGGACTGCGCCTGCTCACCCCGTCTCGCGTACGCACACCCGCTCATGTGGCCAGTCCCGCGCGGCGCGAGGCCTCGGGCTCCGCCTCCGTGGCGGTGTCGTCCACCCGGTGCCGCAGTTCCGCGGAGACGTCGACCACGCCGTCCACGCCCTGGCACAGGCGAATGAGGACCGGGACGAGCGACTTGCGCTCGACGGTGCCCTTCAGCGCCACCCGGCCGTCGATGACCTGCGCGGTGACCGTGCCGGGCGCGATCCCGAGCGTGCGCAGGAGCACCTCTCCCGAGATCTCCTCCCGGATGGCGCTGTCGCCCCGCAGGAAGACACGGAGGAGATCGGCCCTGCTGACCAGACCGACCAGCCTGTCGGCCTCGTCGACCACCGGCAGCCGTTTGACGTGGTGACGCTCCATGACCTGGGCGGCCTCCACCGCCGTCCACTGCGGCCTCGCTGTCACGGCAGGACTGCTCATCAGCCCCTCCGCGGTCGTGGCCTCCGCCTTCGCCCGGTCGGTGGGGCGTGGCCGCAGCACCGGCAGCAGGCCCGCCGGGTCCAGCTGGGCGGCTTCCTTGCGCAGCAGGTCCGCCTCGGAGACCACACCCACGGCGTGGTCCTCGTCGTCCACGACCGGTACGGCGGTGATGTCGTGCTCGGCGAGCAGCTTGGCCAGTTCCTTGAAGCCGGTGTCCCGGCGCACCTTGACGACCGACGTGGTCATGAGGTCGCTCACAGTGCGATGCCACATGGCTTCCGCCTCCTCGTGTCGCATGCGTTCCTGCTTCCACTGTCCGCCCGGCGGGCGTGCGCCGCATGGGCCGGACGGTCCCCACGGCACGGCCACGCGCTGACGGCCCCTTGCCGAGGCGTCCAGGCCGCCGCCCCGGTGCGGCCGCGGCGTGCGGCCCCCGGCGGAAGGAGCGAGGCTGGAGGGAGAGCGGACAGAGGGCGGCGCGGAGATCACCAGGAGGCGCCATGAGCGGTGTGGACGGACGTCGGCCGATCGTCGTGGGTGTCGATCCGGACCCCTCGAAGCGGCTCGCTCTCGCCTGGGCCGCCGACGAGGCGGACCGGCGGGCGCTGCCGCTGCGGCTCGTCCACGTCCGCGGAGTGCTCATCCGCGGACACCGGTCAGGCGAGGAACAGCTGTCCTGGGAGCAGTCGGGCCAGGCGTCGCCCCAGTCCGTCGGAGAACAGGCGCTCGACAAGGCGGTCGCCTTCGTGGAGTCCCGGCGGCCCGCGCTGGAGGTCTCGGCGTCGCTGGCGGACGGGGAGCCCGCGTGGGTCCTGCGCGAGGAGGCACAGAACGCCGCGATGGTCGTGGTGGGCTCCTGGCACCTGGGCGTCCGGCGTGAACTGTTCAGCTCGGCGTCGGTGGCGCTCCCGCTCAGTGCCCACGCCCCGTGCCCGGTCGCGGTCGTCCCGGAACCGGAGCACGTCACCCAACAGCCCGCCTACATCGTGGTCGGCGTCGACGGCAGCCCGCATTCCGCGGCGGCGGTGGACCTGGCGTTCGAGGAGGCGGCCCTGCGCGGCGCGGCCCTCAGGGCCCTGTACGTGTGGCACACCCCGCTCCTCGGTGTCCTGGACGAGGACGCCGCGATGAGGGAGTGCCGCCGGGTGCTGTCCGAGACGGTCGCCGGCCGCACGGCGACCCACCCGGGGGTGGAACTGCACCACGAGGTGGTCCGCGGCCACCCGGTCCAGGTCCTGACGGAGGCCTCGGAACACGCCCTGAGCCTGGTCGTGGGAACCCGCGGGCACGGCGGGTTCACGGGCATGCTGCTCGGCTCGGTGAGCCAGGGAGCGCTGCACCACGCCCGCTGCCCCGTCATCACCGTCCCGGTGTGAGGGCCCGGAAGGCCCCTCGTCTGCCCCGGACGGCCCTGGTGGCATCCGCGGCTCCGGCACACGATGGCAAGGCACCGCCGATTCCGTAGCGGCGAACCGGCGAGAGACGGCCGCCGAAACCCTGGAGCCCGTGATGGAAGCCCCGCTCAAGGCCCTCCGCGCGATCCGGTCCGTGGCACCGGCGACGAGGACCGGGTCGTCTCGCGGGTCCGCGTGATGCGCACGGACACGGATCCGTCGCCCGGCGCGGAGAAGACCGCGACGGTCGCCGGCCCTTCCCCCGGCGCTCCCGATGCCCCGGTACGACAACTCCCCGCTGCCGACGTCTACACCGCCCTGCACACCTCACGACGCGGCCTCGCGCCGGCGCAGGCGCAGGAGCGGCTCAAGCGGTACGGGGCCAACGAGTTGCCGCGTGCGCGGCGCCGGCCCGTCTGGCGCGAGCTGGGGGCCCAGTTCACGGATCTCTTCGCGGTGGTGCTGCTCGTCGCCTCGGCCATCACCTTCCTGGCGTACGGGCTTCAGGAGCCGCGAGAGGTGGGCACCCTGCAACTGGCCGTGGCGATCCTGGCCGTCGTGGTGCTGAACGCCGCCATCGGCTTCGCGCAGGAGTACTCCGCCGAGCGGACGGCCCAGGCGCTGGAGGCGATGGTCCCCCACACCTGCCGGGTACTGCGCGGCGGGGAACGGCTGGAGGTGCCCGCCCGGGACCTGGTGCCCGGTGACGTGGTGGTGCTGGAGGCCGGAGACGCCGTGTCGGCGGACTGCCGCGTGGTCGAGGCGCACGAACTCGCGGTGAACAACGCGCCCTTGACCGGGGAGAGCAACGCCGTGGGGCGTACCGCCGACCCGGTGGCGACCGGGCCGGCGCTGGAGGCCCGCAACTGCGTCTTCATGGGCACGGACGTGGTCGCGGGAGCCGGGCGGGCCGTGGTGTACGCCACCGGTTCGACGACGGAGTTCGGGCGGATCTACCGGCTGGCCGCCGCCGCGCCGCGCCAGAAGACCCCGCTGCAGCACCAGGTGGCCGTCATGGCGCGGCGGGTGGCGGGGGCGGCCCTGGCGATCGGCGCGCTGATGTTCGCCGTACGGCTGCCCACCGGCCAGTCCGTCGTGTCCTCGTTCGTGTTCGCGCTGGGGGTGATGGTGGCGCTGGTCCCCGAAGGGCTGCCCGCCACCCTCTCGGTGTCCCTGGCGATCGGCGTACGGCGGATGGCACGACGGCAGGCCCTGATCAAGCGGTTGCTCGCGGTGGAGGCGCTCGGATCGACCACCGTGGTGTGCACCGACAAGACCGGGACGCTGACCCAGGCGGAGATGACCGTCACCCGTGTGTGGGCGGGCGGCGTGACCCACGCGGTGACCGGCGTGGGGTACGCCCCGGACGGGGAGGTGGCCGAGCCGGGCCCTGTGCGCGAGCTGCTGAGGGTGGCGGGCCTGTGCTGCGACGCCCGCCTGGTGGCGCCGGCGGGCCCCCGGGAGCGCTGGAAGGTGCTCGGCGACACGACCGAGGGCGCGCTGCTCGTCGTAGCGGCCAAGGGCGGTGTGGAACTGGAGGCGGAGGAGGAAGCGGCGCCACGGGTGACGGAGTTCCCCTTCGACTCGGACCGCAAGCTGATGACCACCGTCCACAAGGCGGGCGCGGGCTACCAGGCGTGCGTCAAGGGAGCGCCCGTCGAGCTGCTCGCGCGCTGCACCGACCGGGAGTGGGACGGGCGGCGCGGGCAGTTGACCGAACGGGACCGGGCGGCGGTCGTCGCGGCGGGGGACGAGCTGGCGTCCCAGGGGCTGCGGGTACTGGCGGTCGCACGGCGGGAGCTGGACAGCCCCCGCCCCGCGCAGGACGAGGCCGAGTCCGGGCTGACCCTCCTCGGCCTGGTCGGCATGCTGGACCCGCCACGCCCGGAGGTCACGGACGCGGTCGCCGCCTGCCGGCGGGCCGGCATCCGGATCGTCATGGTCACCGGGGACCACCCGCTGACCGGGGAGGCCGTGGCCCGCAGGGTGGGGATCGTCCAGCGGCCCGATCCGGTCGTGGTGACGGGTTCCGGGCTCGACGGGATGGGGGACGAGGCGCTGGACGCGTTGCTCGCCGAGCCGTCCGAGCTGCTGCTGTGCCGGGTCAGCCCCGAGCACAAGATGCGCGTGGTCACCGCCTTCCAGCGGAGGGGCGAGGTGGTCGCGGTCACCGGGGACGGCGCCAACGACGCCCCCGCGCTCAAACACGCCGACATCGGCGTGGCGATGGGAGCCGCGGGCACCGACGTGGCGCGCGAGGCGGCCGCGATGGTCCTGCTGGACGACTCGTTCGCCTCCATCGCGGCGGCCGTGCGGCTCGGCCGCGCCGTCTACCAGAACATCCGCAAGTTCCTCGTCTACCTCTTCAGCCACAACATCGGCGAACTCGTTCCGATCCTGGCGGCCACCTTCGCCGGATTCCCGCTGGTGCCCATCAGCGCGGTACAGATCCTCGCCATCGACCTGGGCTCCGACGTACTGCCTGCCCTCGCCCTCGGGGCGGAGCCGCCCGAACCCGACGTCATGGACCGCCCGCCGCGCTCCCGCCAGGAACGGCTGTTCTCGGCCGCCGTGATGGGACGGATCCTGTTCCTGGGCGGCATCCAGGCGATCGGCGTCACCGCCGTGTTCTTCTGGCACATCGGCGCCTCGGGCATCCCGTTCGACGACTTCACCAAGGACACGCCCGTCTACCGGGAGGCGATCACCATGGTCCAGGCCGGGATCGTGCTCAGCCAGTTCTTCAACGCGCTCGCCGTGCGCACCGACCGGCAGAGCATCCGGAAGGTCGGTCTGCTGTCCAATCCGGCCCTGCTCGCCGCAGGCGGCTTCGGCGTCGCCCTCATGGCCGCGATCAGCTACCTGCCGCCGCTCCAGACGGTCTTCAACACCGCCCCGCTCACCGCCGGCGACTGGGCGGTCCTGGCCGGGCTCGGCACCCTGCCCCTGCTCGCGGACGAGACCCGCAAGGCGTGGCTGCGCCGACGCGACGCGCGCCGGAAAGGAGCCCCACGGTGAAAGTCATCGTCGTCGGCTGCGGACGGGTGGGCGCCGGCCTCGCCGCGCTGCTCGCCTCCGAAGGCCACCACGTAGAGGTCGTCGACCGCCGCCCCAAGGCCGCACGGCGGCTGCCCGACAGCCCCCGCATCCGCTTCCACGAGGGCAACGGCTACAGCCGCGCCGTCCTGGGGGCCGCCGGGATCGAGCACGCCGACGCCTTCGTCGCCGTCACCTCCGGAGACAACAGCAACATCGTCAGCGCCCGCACGGCGAAGGACACCTACCGTGTGCCGATCGTCCTCGCCCGCATCTACGACCCACGGCGCGCCGACATCTACCGCGACCTCGGCATCCCCACCATCGCCAGCGTCCGCTGGACCGTCCATCAGCTCCACCAGATGCTGCTGCACCGCCACCTCAGCCCCGAACTCGACTTCGGCAACGGCGAGACCCTGCTCGTCCGCTCCGAGGTACCCGCCTACCTCGTCGGCCGACGGCTGGCCGAGTTCGACGTCGACGGCGAGATCCGCGTCGTCGAGGTCACCCGCGGGGGCCGCTCCCTGATCCCCGCGCACGGCACCTCCGCGCAGACGGGCGACCTGGTCACCTTCGCCGTCGCCGCCACCGCGCTCGGCAGACTGCGCGGCTTCCTCGACAAGGAGCTGGGAACGTGAACGTGCTCATCGCCGGCGCGGGACGGCTCGGCACCCAGATCGCCCAGGTGCTCGCCGCGGCCCGCAACGACGTCACACTGATCGACATCGACGACGACCGCGTGGCGGGGCTGGAGGGCCGCGTCCCGGTGCGACTGGTGGCGGGCGACGCCTGCGAACCGGCCCTGCTGGAACACTCCGGCGCCCTGACCGCCGACCTCGTCATCGCCACCACCGGCGACGACGAGGACAACCTCGTCATCAGCCTCCTCGCCAAACGGCAGTTCTCGGTGCCCCGCGTCGCCGCCCGCGTCAACGACGCGGACAACGCCTGGCTGTTCGACGAGCGCTGGGGGGTCGACGTCGCCGTCCCCGCCGCGACCCCGCTGATCTCCCTCATCGAGGAGGCCACCGGCGCCACCGACACCGTCGCCCTGCTGCGGCTCAGCAAGGCCGGCGTGGAGGTCATCGAGACGGCCATCACGGAGCAGTCCAGGACGGCGGGCCGGCCCCTGGGCGACGTCCGGCTGCCCGAGGGCACGGTCGTCGCCACGATCGTGCGCGCGGGGCAGCCGACCGTGCCGGACCCGGCGGAGCTGCTGCGCCCCGGCGACGAACTCCTCCTCGTCTCCCACACGGCGACCGAGCACGAGATCCACGCTGCCTTCCAGTGACCCCTCACCGCTCGATCGACCGAGCCGCCCAGCGCCGCCTGACGCCGTCCTCGTGCTCGGCCTGCTCCAAGGCCAGGTCGGCCCGGTCGAGCGTCTCGCGCAGGCGGGGGATCCAGTGCCGCCGCAGCGCGCGCACCCGGTGCCGGGTGCTCACCACCTCCGCGCCCACGAGCTCGGCGGCGGACCGGGCGGCTGCGTACTCGGCGGCGGCCCGCACGGCACGGGCGTAGGCCGCCTCGGCGTGCACCAGGGCCACGAAGTCG
>NZ_RSAJ01000359.1 GCF_003933965.1 Streptomyces sp. RP5T | reverse complement strand
GTGGGAAGGTGAACCTCCAGCACGACTGCGGTGCCGGCCACGGTCCGGTCCTCGTGCATGTTGATCTGTTGGCCGGCCTTGACGTGCGTCCAGTGAGTGGGGGTGAGGGGAACGAGGCGGACAGTGGCCCGGCCGCCGGGCTCCAGAACAGGTGCGTCCTCGACCCAGAGCCCTGCGATGCTCACCGAGGCGTCCCCCGTCGGCGAGAGATTCCCGATGTCCCACAGGGGTCGCAGAACACCGTGACCGGAGATTGGCGTCTTGCGTCGCGCCTCCGCGGCTGGACGCAGTGTCAGATCCGCCCGGATCACTCCGTTTCGCATCTCAGAACACCGCCAATGGCACCAAGCCACGCTCCGCTCAGCGCCAAGTTGTTCGGCCGCTTCGGCAAGCTGCTCCCAGAACGTCAGGGGCAGCGGCCGTCCGTCTCCGAGCTCCTCCAGCAGGCTCAGAGCGATCTCCCATTCGTCGTGGGCGAGGTAGTCCCAGACGTCCTGCACCGAGATGTCGTTCTCGGTGGCAGCCTCTTCCGGGACAAGAAGGGAAGCCGATTCGAGCAGCTCAGTGACATCCATGCGGATCATTGTCGACCTCGTCGTCAGGCTGCGTCGTCCCACTCTCGCCGGATGGCTGCCAGGCGGTTCTTGAGTCGGTAACGGGAACCAAGGTCGGGCGGGGCCCGGCTTCAACCACCCTTCTCTCACACGTACTTGACGACTGCGAGCGAGCTCGTCGCCGCCGGCTTCGGCATCGACGCCCAGGCCACCGTCATCCACCGCACCGACTACCTCGGCCATGGGCGGGAAACCCTCCTGCCCCGAGACCATCGCCCGTGATCTACTGCCGATCATGCCGTTGCTGATGCTGGACCTCGACAACACCCTGGTCGACCGCGACGCCGCCTTCCACGATGCCGTCACCGCCTTCCTCACCGAGCATCACCTGCCCCACACCGACCTCACCTGGGTGATGGCTCTCGACGCCAGTGGATATACCGCCCGCCAGGATGTCGCCGCGGCCATGACCGACCGGTACCAGGGCTTGGTGCCCACCACGGCCATCCATGCCCTGCTCGACCATGGCACTGCCGATCGCGTCGTGCTGGCGGAACTCTCCCGCGAGGCCCTGGACACAGCACGGACCGACGGCTGGACCTGCGTGATCGTCACCAACGGCCGCACTGTCCAACAGGAAGCCAAGATCCGTCGCACCGGACTCGACCAGCTCGTCCAGGGCTGGGTGATCTCGGAGGCCGTCGGCCGCAAGAAACCCGAACCGGAGATCTTCCACGCTGCCGCGGATGCCGTCGGAGCGTCCCTCGCCGACGCATGGGTCATCGGCGATTCCCCGCATGCCGACATCGCCGGCGCCAACGCGCTCGGGCTTCGAAGTGTGTGGGTGTCGAACGGCCGACCGTGGGCCCAGGAGTCCTACCAGCCCACCCATGTCGCCGTGGACGTCGCCACCGCGATCGACCACGTCATCACTGCGGCAAGATAAGGCACGGCCAAGGCACGACCGACCGTCCACGACCCGGGCACCTCGGCCACCAGCCCGGGGGTGAGTCCAGAAGAGTGTCGCCCTCACAGCCCGGAGTCGCGGAGTCGCGGAGTGCTGCTCGACCTGGGATTTCGCGGCTCTGATCTCGACCAGCTGGCGTGTACGGATATGCCTCGCCTGCACCGAGTGGAACTACTTGAGTCGTCCCTGAAGCAGTTCGTCGCCCACGGTGAGCCGGACCCGCCCACGGACACAGCCTTCGACACGCATTCCAATAATCACCCTTATGTCGCAATTAAGGATGCTTGGCACAATGTCCTCGTGCAGACTCTCCCAGCCCCCTGCCCCGCACACCTGATTCCGGACGCCACCGGAACCGAAGCTTTCCATGACGCCTATCGGAGGGCCATGGCACAGCACGCGGTATTCGTCGCCATCGAATTCGAAAATCGCCAGCGATGGACCGTCAAGGCGGACACGCTCACCGCTGGTCCCGGCCACGCTGTCACTGAGGCCGTCAACGATGCAGTCCGGGCCGCGATCACCCGGCTGGTCCAGAGCCACGAGGCTGATCTGGACGCCTACAAGGGACCGATCTACTTCATGATGCACGGCCTGCGCAGCGAAGAACGGGCCCGCGAACTCGCCGCCGCGCTCCACGCGGCCCTCTACGGAAATTTGACCCCTCTCACCCGCGCCGTCCCTTCCACGACCTGACCGAAGGCGACATCCGGGTTGAGAAGCAGGCGCTCACGTCCTCCGCAGCCTCCCCCACGAGCCGGCTACATGTCGGCGGCATCCCGGGTCTTCGCCGGACGGGAGGAGTCGACGTCCCCCATGAAACTCAGCATTCCGCTCTTGGCCTCACCGGCACCGGCCCGAGGTGCCGTGGAGCTGAGACATCAGCGCACGGCCGGCGGGGGCGGCTGCTTGGACGCGGCCCCGGACTCCTCGAAGTACGCGGCGCTCTCCTCGTCCGCCGGGTAGTACGACTCGATCGCGACCTCCTCCAGCGTGATGTCCATCGGAGTGCCGAACGTGGTGATGGTCGAGAACAGCCGCAACTCCCGTCCGTCGAGGCGAAGGATCATCGGGAGCACGACGTCGGATTCGACTGATCGATTCGAGACGTCCACCGAGTCGGGCTCCGAGGCGTCCTCCGAATCGGGATCCAGCAATTCCGCGTAGAGCGCGGCGAGTTCGGCGTCGGGAGAAACGGCGAGCTGACGCCTGATCCGGGAGCGGAACACCACGCGCACGTCGGCCAGGTTGACGACCAGAGGAGCGAACCCACGCGGGTCCAGGCCCAGCCGGACCAGGTTGACCGGCTGCCGTAGCAGGTCGGGATCGACCTCCGCGAAGAACGGCTCGACAGCGCGGTTGGTCATGATGATGTTCCACCGGCGATCGAAGGCCAACGCCGGGTACGGCTCGTGCGCACGGAGCACCCTCTCGACCGCCTCCCGAGCCGCCGACAGCGCACCGTCATCGAGTGGCCGCTCGGTGTACCGGGGTGCGAAGCCCGCCGCGAGCAACAGCCGGTTGCGATCACGCAACGGCACATCGAGCTGGTCCGCGAGCCGGAGGACCATGTCGGCGCTCGGGTTGGACTTGCCCGTCTCGACCAGGCTGACGTGACGAGCCGAGACGTCGGCCGCGATCGCAAGGTCGAGTTGGCTGAGTCGTCGGCGATGCCGCCACTGTCGTAGGAGCTCCCCCACCGTATGCACAGTCGTCGAGCGTACTCATCGTGGAGCCGCACGCCATGAACTCCCATTTCATCGACAACCGTTGCGACCGCGGAAACACTGCGTCCATGACCACGGGCAACAAGACCATCGTTCAACGGGCACTGACGGAACTCATGGAGACGGGCAGCGCCGAGGCGCTCAAGCCGTTGCTGAGCGAGGACTTCATCCATCACAGGCCGGATGCGACGTCTTCGACCAAGGCGGAATGGCTCGCCGCGGTACAGGCGGCACTCATCCCGCTCGCCGACATGCGGGTCGAGGTCCACCACCTGCTGGCCGACGGTGATCACGTCATGATGCACTCGCGGCGGCAGCTTCCCGATGACGGGCCGGAGATCGCGGTCGTCGACATCTGGCGGCTCGAAGAGGGGCTGATCGCCGAGGGCTGGGAGATCATCGAGCCGGTCGCCCAGGCAGCCGCCCATCTGGTGTGGTGGGAGCCCGGCAGGCACTGACCGGTCGTACGTGAGGGGGCGGCGGCCGTGGATCGTGGCGGCGGGAGCCGGATGGGGCGGTGGTGCGTTCGTCCGTGGGAATCTACGCGTGTCTGTCGCACCCTCGATGCCGACCTCACCGGTGGTGAGGTGGCGGCGGGGGCGCCGGGATGCTGGACAGGCCGGGTGCGCTCTCGGGCCATACCAGCAGCACAGGGCAAGGGGCGTGGTCGACCACGAACCGACTGGCCGGGCCGAGGCTCTTCGGCCCCAAATGACTGCGGTCGCCGTCGCGGGCCACGATGAGCAGGTCGGCGTCCTGAGCCGCGGAGACCACTTCGCGTTCGATACGGCCGGTGCGCTCGGTACAGGCGCAGGGTCGGCCGAGACGGTCGGCCGCCTTCCGCAGCAGATGCTGAGCGGAGTCGGCGGCGAGATGCTCCATCTCGATGCCGGGGTCGCGTTCGGAGCCGCGGCGGCCCAGGAGACCGGCGAACGCGCCGTGCGCGACCCCCGCGATCTCCTGCCCGGTCACGTGGAGCAGCACGATGTCGGCATCCTCCGGCGCATGCGCGCGGGCGGCGTCCACGCACGCTGGCCAGGTGCCCTCGACGATCCAGACGACGACGGCCATGCAGCAGCCTCCCGCAACGACTCGGTCCAGGTCCGACAGGCGCGGCACACCCAGGTGTGCCGCCACCACCGAGCAGGCGCACGGGGCCTGGCACGGTCTTCAGGCAGCCGGACGGACTCATCCGGCTTCACATCAGTGTCGCGCCCGCGCCCACGACGCCGCCATACCAACGCCGCGGGTCGTTGATCACGGTGGCAGGGTTCGGCGCCGCATCCTGCGATGTCCCCCCGCCCGAGACGGTACGAGGGGCCCCGGCAGCCGCGAACCGAACAGTGTCGAGGAACCCCGGCCCACGCACGGCTGGGGTTCCTCGACACCGGTGATGAACCAGCGGTCAGCGTTGCAGGGTGAGGACGCCCGGCCGCCACGGCAGTTGGTCGTAGGGGCCGCTCGAACCCGGAGCCAGGCCCTGGTACAGGAACTGCATGTTGCAGGGGTCGACGGTCATGGTCTGGTCGGGGTTGTTGCGGACCAGGTCACCGTGACTGATGTCGTTGGTCCAGGTGGCACCGCTGTTGGCCTTGCCCGCGAAGGGGTTGCTCTCGGTGGCGGCCTGCGGGGTCCACGAACCGCTCAGGCTGGAGGCCGTGAACGAGCGGAAGTAGCGCTGCCCGTTCGTGCCCATCGCCTCGACGATCATGAGGTACTGGTTCTGGCCCTGGACCTTGTACACCTGCACCGCCTCGAACAGGTTGGCCGTCGTGTCGCTCATGATCGTCGTGTACGAGGAGCCGAAGTTGCCCGGGAAGTTCCCGATCGGCATGCTCGCCCGGTAGATCTTGCCGTTGTCACCGGCGAAGAACAGGTACATGTTCGTCCCGTCACCGATCAGCGTCTGGTCGATCGGGCCGGAGTTGGGGATGCTGCCGGTGAACAGCGCCTGCGGCGCGGACCAGCCGTTGGGGTTGGTGGGGTCGCTCGACGTGCGGTAGATGAAGGGCGAGGCACCCCACTGGGACGCCAGCACCCAGATGTTCTTGGGTGCGAAGTAGAACAGCGTGGGAGCCACCGCGGACTGGCTCATCCCGTTCTGGCCGGCCGACGCCATGTCCGACCAGTTCGTGAACGGACCGAACATCATCGAGCCGTACCCCGACCCCGACACGTTCGACGCGTAGACCAGGTGTTTGCCGTTGTACACCACGCTGGAGAAGTCCTTCAGCGACACCCATCCGTTCGCGGGCTGCGCCAACGGACCGGTCGACGTCCACCGGTACGTCGACGGGAGAGTGCACGTGCCGCCCCCCGGCGGGGTCGTCCCGGACAGGCCGGTCCACTTCTGGTTGCCGCCGCCGTTGCACGTCCAGATCTCCACCGCCGTGCCGTTGGCCGTGGCGGCGCCCGTGACGTCAAGGCACAGTCCGGACTCCACGCCGACGATCGTGCCGTCGGAGTTCACTCGCCACTGTTGGTTCGCGCCCCCGGTGCAGGTCCAGATCTGCACGCGGGTACCGGCCGCGGTGGCGTGGCCGGGGACGTCGAGGCACTTGTTGCCGTACACGGTCAGCTGGTTGCTGTCCGTCGCCGTCCACTGCTGGTTGGCCCCGCCCGAGCAGTCCCAGATCTGCAGGTAGGTGCCGTCGGTCTGGCTGGAGTTCGGCACGTCGAGACACCGGCCGGCAGCGACACCGCGCAGGGCGCCGCTGGTGGCCGCCTGGGCCGGGGCGGCGCCGAGCATTGCCGCCAACGCGACCAGGGCCGCGATCGCTGCGGCCAGCACCACGGACACACGCCCGCGGTCGAAACTACGTCTGCGCATGGGGACCTCGTTAGAGAAGGGGGTCAGGATGGCACGTACATGACACGCGGCTCACGTGGCGCACCCCTCGCGGCTCGGGCCTTACGGAGGACGCGATCGGGACTGTTCGGAATATCGAACCTCAGTCGAAACATCGATCAGTCTGGATGATAGGGAACGGCAGAACGGCGTCAATACCTCTCGCACGATTCGACAGGAACGCCGAAACATTCGATGCGCAGCGGGATGTCCCCTGCCTGGAACAGCGCCGCCCGGGTCCTCAGGGACCCGGGCGGCGGTGTGGGTGTGCTGTCAGGTCACGGCGTCAGTTCCCAGCGCGCGATGTACCCGACGTCGATGGACGCCCGGTCCTGTACGCGCAACTTCCATGTGCCGTTGAGCGGTTGGGCGGAGGCGTCGACCGTGAAGGTCTGGTCGACGTTGTCGGCGGAGCCGCCGCTGCGGTTCAGCAGGGAGTAGACGGTGCCGTTGGGGCCGACGAGGTCGACGGTCAGGTCACCGCGGTAGGTGTGGACGATGGAGACGTGGACGGTGGTGGTCGTGGAGGCGTTGCCGTCGCGGCCGGTGATGGTCACCGGCGACTCCACGGCCGGTCCGTTGTCGGGGATGTCGACACGGGTGGCGTTGCCGTAGACGTAGGCGATCTGCCACCTGAAGGTGTCCGAGGCGCTCGCTCCGGTGCTGTCGGTCACCTTGACCGTGACGTCGCCCGTGCCGAGCGTGG
Organism: Streptomyces sp. RP5T; assembly: GCF_003933965.1. GTDB lineage: Bacteria > Actinomycetota > Actinomycetes > Streptomycetales > Streptomycetaceae > Streptomyces. The sequence continues at coordinate 1,768 of NZ_RSAJ01000359.1, read as the reverse complement.
TCGGGGTGCCGCTGATCAGACCGCCGGGGCTGATCGTCAGGCCCTCGGGCAGGCCGGTGGCCTCATAGGTCAGCGTGGCGTCGGTGTTGGTGGTGTAGGCGTCCAGCTGGAGACTGACGGCCTGGTTGACGCCGCTGGTCTGGTCGGCGACCGGGGCGAGGTTGACGCCGAGAGCGATGCGGCTGCCGACGTTGATTCCGGCCCAGGCGTCCGCGACGGCGAGGTAGGTGGGGCTGTACGCGCCGAACAGGTCCGCGGCGGCGGACAGGGTGGCGGTGCGGGCGCCGGCGTAGTTGGTCGTCGAGGTCATGTACGTCGTCAGCGCGCGGTACCAGATCGCGGCGGCGTTCTCGATGCCGATGCCGGTGACGGGCCGGCCGTCGGAGGTCGGACTGTCGTAGGAGACGCCGTTGACGGTCTTGGCGCCGCTGCCCTCGGAGAGCAGGTAGAAGAAGTGGTTCGCGGGGCCGGACGAGTAGTGGACGTCGATGCCGCCCAGAGTGGAGCTCCAACTGTCCTTGGAGGCACCGTCCTTGGAGGGCTTGTCCATGTAACGCAGCGGGGTGCCGTCGCCGTTGATGTCGATCTTCTCGCCGACGAGGTAGTCGCCGGGGTCGGCCGCGAGGTTCTCGTGGAACTCCACGGCGGCGGCGAAGATGTCGGAGGTCGCCTCGTTCAGACCGCCGGACTCACCCGAGTAGACCAGGCCCGCGGTGGCGGCGGTGACTCCGTGGCTCATCTCGTGGGCCGCCACGTCGAGCGCCGTGAGCGGGTGGGTGTTGCCCGAGCCGTCGCCGTAGGTCATGCAGAAGCAGGAGTCCTGCCAGAAGGCGTTGACGTAGTTGCTGCCGTAGTGGGCGCGGCTGTAGGCGGCGACACCGTCGTTGCGGATGCCGTTGCGGCCGTAGGCCTCCTTGTAGAAGTCCCACGTGGCCGCGGCGCCGAAGGCCACGTCGACGCCTGCGGTCTGGCGGTTGGACGGCAGGCCGTTGCCCCAGACATCGTTGTCGTCGGTGAAGAGGGTGCCGGTGCCCGAGGTGCCCTGGTTCAGGTCGTAGGTCTTGTGTCCGGCGCGGCCGGGATCGGTGAGCTGGTACGTCGATCCGGACAGGGTGGTGCCGAGCGGAACCGTGCCGACGTACTGGCCGGTGCCCTCACCGGTGTGCACCTTCTCGGCGGCCAGGAGTTCCTTGCCGGTGGCGGCGTCGGTGACGACCTGGAGTTCGCTGGGCGTACCGTCCCTCTGGACACCCTTGACCAGGGTCTCCCATGCCAGGACGGGCTTGCCGGTGCCGGCCCAGATCACCTGCCGGGCGGCGTTGTTCACCTCGGCACCCCTGACGTGGTCCTTCCTCGACGCGGCGAGAGCCTTGCCGACGGCGCCGGCCGCCGTGATCCTCGGGCTGAGGGTGGGTACAGAGAGGGGCGCCGCGTTCGCCTTGGTGACGGTCGTACGGCCGTCGCTGTCGTGGACTACGAGGTCACCGCCCAGGACGGGCAGGCCGGCGAAGGTGCGCTCGTAGCGGGTGTGGGTGGTGCCGTCCGCGTCGGTGATGACGTCCTTGACGACGAGCTTCTCCTTGGCGCCGAGGCCGATGCGCCGTGCGGTGCCCGCCGCCGCGGACTGGGCGCTCTTGACCAGGGCGGTGCGGCGGACGGGGGTGAGGGATGCCTGGGCCGCGCCGGCCCGGGGGGTGGCGGTGATCTTCGCGGGCCCCGGGTCGGCCGGGGCGGCACCGGCCGGTGCGGGGGCGGCCACGACGAACAG
>NZ_RSAJ01000358.1 GCF_003933965.1 Streptomyces sp. RP5T | reverse complement strand
ACCATGACTATGGCACGCCCCGCCCTGGACCCCGAACTGCGTGAGCTCCTGGCCGACATGCCCCTCATGTCTCAGCTCAACCCTGAAGTCCTCGCTCACCTGCGCCAACTCCCCTCGTCCTCCATCGACTCCCTCCTCGAACACCGACAGGTCGACCGGCGCGAGGTCACCGTGCCCGCCAAGGACGGCACCCCGATCCCCCTGTCTGTCCTCAGCCCCGCGAACACCGATCGCACCACCGCCGCACCCTGCATCTACTGGATCCACGGCGGCGGGATGGTCATGGGCGACCGCTTCTCCCAGATCGACATCCCGCTGGAGTGGCTCGACCAGTTCGGCGCGGTCGTGGTCTCCGTGGACTACCGGCTCGCGCCGGAGGCCACGGGCACCGTCCTGGTCGACGACTGCTACCAGGGGCTGCTCTGGATCGCTGAACACGCCGCCGACCTGGGCATCGACCCCGCCCGGATCATCGTCGCGGGCGCCAGCGCGGGAGGCGGCCTCGCCGCCGGCGTCACCCTGCTGGCCCGCGACCGCGGCGGCCCGGCGATCTTCGGGCAGATGCTGATCTGCCCGATGCTCGACCACCGCAACGCCACCACCTCCAGCCGCCAGTACTCCGGCGTGCCCGGCGTCTGGACCGGTGAGATGAACGCGTTCGGATGGGCCTCGGTCCTCGGCCACCTCGCCGACGCCGAGGTATCCGCATACGTCTCGCCGGCGCTGGCCGAGGATCTTTCGAGTCTGCCGACCACCTACATCGACAGCGGCTCCGCAGAGGTCTTCCGTGACGAGGGCACCGACTACGCCGCGCGCATCTGGGGGGTGGGCGGTCAGGCCGAACTCCACGTCTGGGCGGGCGGCTTCCACGGTTTCGACGCCCTGTATCCGCAGGCACGCATCTCAGCCACAGCCCGCCGAACCCGCACCGACTGGCTCGCTCGGCTTCTGCCCCGGAACTGAGCCGCACAGCGCCTCTGGAATCATCACCCACACACGGAATCCGCGCTCAGGGCTTACAGATCGCCAGACCGGCGCGCGCTCCGCTCACTCCCCTCAGGAAATCTGCGAACCTGCGCGGATACGGCCTGACGGCGTAGAGGATCCGCCGTCAGGAGCAGGGGGCCACGGCATGCCGAGCCCCAACTGACCGCGCCCGTAACGCCGGTGCCGCGGCCCAGGTCCGTCCCTGCCGTCAGGCTCCGGGAGGAACTCGTCACGTTCGGCGCCCGCAACGTGCGGTCAACCGGATGGTGAAACTTCCAGGTCGCCTCGCACAGGCCGCCGTCACCCGCCACGCCCGCTGAACTATGATCTGCCTTTCGCTCGAACCTGCCCGGCACCCGTCGCGCCTCCCCACGCGCGGGCGCTGCGGCCCGCACATCACGGGGGTTTGATGACCACTCAGCGACGTGGTGCCAGCATCCGCATCTTCCTCATTGACGGAACCCCCCAGGGGATGCGGTTGACGGAGCGCATCGGCTGGACCGGCTGCTGCCTGAGTTTCTCGCGCTCCGACTACGACCGCGCCCGCCATCGCGCGGAACTGCAGCGATCCGGTGTCTATGTACTGGTCGGCGCGGATCCGCAGGGTGCGCGGCCGGTCAAGATCTATGTCGGTGAAGGTGAGGAGATACGGACCCGTCTCGATGCGCACGTCCGGGAGAAGGACTTCTGGTCCAGCGCATTCGTGCTGTCGACGAAGGACGACTCCCTGAACAAGGCTCATATCCGCTACCTGGAAGCGCGCTTGATAGCCATGGCGCACGCGGCACAGATCGCGACCGTGGACAATGCGACCAATCCTGCCGCTCTGGGCCGGCTGTCCGAACCCGAGACCGCGGACATGGAGTCCTATCTCGACGAGGCGCTGACTCTCCTTCCGCTTCTGGGGGTCACGGCTTTCGAGATCTACGACGAGCCCGAGATCTCGGCGGCGGAGGTGACGAGCGACGACAAGGCGCAGATCGCCGGCACCCGCTACCGGCTGAAGACCCAGCAGACCGAGGCCGAGGGATACAGCGACTCACGGGGGTTCGCGGTCCTTGCGGGTGCGCTGGCACGCAGGGAGGCCAAGGTCATGGTCGGCGGTTACCAGAGGATCCGCGAGGAACTCATCGCCGACGGCATCCTGGTGCCCGAGAACGACCAGCAGTACCGACTGACCAGGACCTACATCTTCGACAGCCCTTCAAGTGCCGCCAGCGTCCTGGCCGGCGGCAGCAAGAACGGCCGAACGGAATGGAAGGACGACCACGGCCGAACCATCAAGGACAACGAGGAAGCCACCGCCTCGTCGCCTGCCTGACCGGAAGGACCGTCTGCTTCTGATCCGGTCAGGCCAACCACCGTGCTGGGAAGCGGACTTCGCGGTCCAGGCGCCCGTCGGCCTCGCCACACGCCTGTGCGTGTATCAGCCGGCTTCCCTGGGCCCGGGCCCTGGTACCGCGGCCGTCGTCAGGACCGTCAGACAGGCATGATCTGCCACTGCTGCCGTGCCAGTGATGTGTACGGCTGTTGCTCGATGTTGGCGCCGTCGGCCGTACTTCCCTCGTCGACGGCCAGGCAGAGGCCGCTGTAGCGGTTGATGAGGAAGTAGTAGCCGTCACCGATGGGTGTGACGGCCCACTGCTGCTGGGGGGCTGCTGCGTCCGACCAGATGCCGACGTTGCCGCCGTCGTCGCGGGAGAGGCCGGCGACCTCCAGGAGCTTGCCACCGGCCACACCGTTGATCTCGCAGTAGCCGTCGCCCGTGTTGGTGAAGGTCCACTTCTGGTTCACCGCGTTGAGCCACGGCCACTGAAGGACGTTGGTGCCGTTGGCGGTCCCCCCGCGTTCCACGTCGGCGACCTTGCCGCTGTTGCGGTTGACCAGCCGGTACGGGGTGCTGTTGCCGGGCAGCGTGGCGGACACCAGGGTCGGCCTGGCCGTCCTGCCGCCGATCCGGACACCGGAGATGTTGGCATAGCCCCCGGTCGCGGAGTCGGCCCGGATGCGCACGAAGCCCACGTTCCGGGCAGGCCATTCGGCCACCTTCGTCGCCCTGCCGCTGCTCCAGGAGCCGGTGGCGACCTGCGTGAAGTTCGTGCCGTCGGTACTGGTGGAGATGGTGTACGAGGTGATGTCGCCGTCGGTGGTGTCGTTGCGGTTCCACTGCTTGGGCAGGTACTCCAGGGTGGAGACGTTGCTCCACACCCCGCCCAGGTCGATCGTGATCGAGTGCGGCAGGGCCGAGGACAGCCCCCACGTCGACCAGCACGTCTCGTAACCCCGGTCGCTCAGGCCGTCGATCGCGTTGAGCGGGCCCTCCCCCGTGTGGAAGCCCGTCGCGTACGCGCTGACGGGCGTCACGGGGTGCTCGGCGCGCGGCATCTGGGGCGGCAGTGGGGGCCTGGAGGTGTCGGGGTTCCAGGCCGCCCCGACCTCGGCGAGCCGGTTCACGATGTTCGTGTCCAGCCGGCCGTCGCGGTTGGGCGGGCAGTTGAGGATGAACGACGTGTACTTCGGCTCCAGGTCCGCCAGATGGGACAGGATCGCGTCCTTGCTCATCAGGGACTCGGTCGGCGTGGACGGATGCCAGAACCACCCGTTGCTGATCGTCTGCCCCTGTGTCGCCGCGTAGGTGTTCCCGGTCGGCGCGGTGACGCCCAGCGGTTCCTCGAAGTAGATGGCGTCACCGAGGAATGGCACCGACAACGCGCCGTGATCGATCATGACAATGTCCGGCTGAAGTGACTTCACGTGCTCCCGGATCCGCTGGTAGGACAGGGCCTGCTGCCCCATCTGCCAGGCGTATCCGTCGGTGACGAACAGGTCGATGGTGCCGTAGTTGGTGAGCAGCTCGGTGATCTGCCCCAGGATGAAGGTCATGTCGCCGGGCTGAACGGCGTCGGTGATCTCGAGACCGGACACCTGGTGCCGGCTCTCCCATGCCTCGACGCCGAAGGTGCGGTCCCAGATCGAGTAGTAGAGCCCGACCCTGAGCCCCTTGGCCCGGAAGGCGTCGCAGTACGCCTTCACGACGTCGTGCCGGTACGAGCTGTGGGCGACGTTCTGGGTGCCGTAGGCGCTCGGCCACAGCGCGAAGCCGTCGTGGTGCTTGGTCGTCAGGATGCCGTAGCTCATCTTCGCCGCTGCCGCCGCGGCGGCCCACTGGGCGCAGTCCACGGCTGTGGGGGCGAACAGCGTGGGGTTCTGGTTGGGGGCGGCCCACTCCTCGTTGGTGAACGTCCCCAGGTTGAAGTGGTTGAACATGCCGAACCGCATGTCCACGAGCTTGCTGAGACTGGTCTGCGCGTCCGCGGCGGCCGCCTGGGTCAGCAGCGGCGGAAAAGCGGGAAGGGCGGCGGTGGTCGCCGCGGCTCCCGCCGCACCCAGCAGCGCGCGACGGGACAGTCTTGCTGACGACATGGACGACTCCCGGAGTTGTCGCGGGTGGCTCCGGCCCCGCTCGATCTGGGCCCAGGGCGCCGGATGTTACGAATGAAGGTCATGGATGTGACGGTCCCCTGTCAACAGTTGAGGGGATGAAAGTGTGCTGTCGGGAAGATCGAATGCCCGCTTGATGCGTTAAATAGCGATTTATCCCGCACAGACATGGCATGTTTCTGCGCCGATCGATCCCATGAATCACCACACGGGACAGTCGGCAGCCGGAAGTCGAGCAGCGGCATTGATGGGATTAATCCCGGCAGGGTGCCACCTCGCAGCCCCCTCCACCAGCGGAACTGCGGCACCTTTCCCGCACATCTAGACAACACCCGCCGACGCCATCTATACATACATCCCATCTCTCCGATGTGGCGGCACGCAGCGGTCGCCCCGCCCCTCTCTCCCGCTTCCGGGACCAGCGCGAGGAAGAACCGATGAGACTCAGAACCGCCCTGTGCTCCACCGTGGCAGCCCTGTCCGCCCTGACGCTTCTCAGTGCCTGCGGCAACGGCTCCAGCAGCTCGGCCTCCTCGGACGGAAAGCCGCTCGTGGGTGTGGACTACCCGCGATCCGACACCGACTTCTGGAACTCGTACATCAAGTACACCCCCCAGTACGCCAAGGAGCTGGGCCTCGACCTCAAGACGACCAACTCGCAGAACGACGTCGCCAAGCTGACCGCCAACGCGCAGACGTTCATCAGCCAGGGCGTCAAGGGCCTCGCGATGGCCCCGCAGGACACCGCCGCCATCGCGCCGACCCTGGCCCAGCTGGAAGCGAAGAAGATCCCGGTCGTCACCGTCGACACCCGCCCCGACACCGGCAAGGTCTACATGGTCGTACGTGCCGACAACCGGGCCTACGGCGAGAAGGCCTGCCAGTACCTGGGCACCAAGCTCGGCGGCAAGGGCAAGGTCGTCATGCTCCAGGGCGACCTCTCCTCCATCAACGGCCGCGACCGTACCGAGGCGTTCAACGACTGCATGAAGAAGAACTACCCCGGTATCAAAGTGTTCGGCGAGGCCACCAACTGGGACGGCGCGGTCGCCGCCCAGAAACTCCAGACGGACCTCACCGCGAACCCGGACATCAAGGGCGTCTACATGCAGTCCAGTTTCGCGCTGTCCGGCACGCTCCAGGTCCTCAAGCAGAAGGGCCTGCTGGTCGCCCCGGACGACAAGAAGCACGTCTTCGTCGTCTCCAACGACGGCATCCCCGAGGAACTCAAGGACATCGCCGCCGGCAAGATCGACGCCACCGTGTCCCAGCCCGCCGACCTGTACGCCAAGTACGCGCTGTACTACCTCAAGGCGGCGATCGACGGGAAGACGTTCAAGCCCGGCAAGACGGACCACGACAGCACCATCATCCAGGTCCGCGACGGCCTGCTGGAGGACCAGCTCTCCGCCCCGCTCGTGACGGCAGACGGCGGCACCTACGGCGACGCCTCCAGCGTCAAGAGCGACGACCCCTCCCTGTGGGGCAACAACCTCGGCTGACCAGCCCTCCAGAGCACCCAACGGCTAACCATCACAAGGCGGTTGAGATGAGCGACGGGGAGCGTACCGGCACCCCCGCGCCCGCACCGGCGGACGACGGGCGGGCCCCCGCGGCCCCGCCCGTGGTCGAGGCGACGGGCATAGTCAAGCGATTCGGTCCGACGGTGGCCCTGGGCGGCGTACGGATCACCATCAAGCCCGGTGAGACACACGCGCTCGTCGGCCGCAACGGGGCCGGCAAGTCCACCCTGGTCTCGGTCCTGACCGGACTGCACGCCCCCGACGAGGGAACCGTCACCTTCGACGGCACCCCCGCACCACGGCTCGGCGACCGCGACGCCTGGCGCCGACGCGTGGCCTGCGTCTACCAGAAGTCGACGATCATCCCCACGCTGACCGTGGCGGAGAACCTCTTCCTGAACCGGCACGACCACGGCCGCAGCAGGCTCATCAGCTGGCAGGGCGTGCGCCGCCGGGCACAGGAGCTCCTGTCGACGTGGGGCGTGAACGTCGACCCGCAGACGTCGGCCGGTGAACTGGACGTGGAACAGCGGCAGTTCGTCGAGATCGCCCGCGCGCTGTCGTTCGGCGCCCGGTTCATCATCCTCGACGAGCCCACCGCACAGCTCGACGCGGCGGCGATCCACCGGCTCTTCGACCGGATCAGGGATCTCCAACGACAGGGCGTGACCTTCCTGTTCATCAGCCACCACCTCCAGGAGGTCTACGAGATCTGCGACATGGTGACGGTCTTCCGTGACGCCCGGCACATCGTGACCGCGCCGGTCGCCCAGCTGCCCCGTACCGAACTGGTCGCCGCGATGACCGGCGAGGCGGCGGCCGACCGGCGGGACCAGCGTGCCGGCAGCGTGGACCACGCCACCGCACCCGCACTCACCGTCAACGCCCTCGGCAGCGACGACACCTACACGGACGTGTCCTTCCGGATCAGCGCCGGGGAGATCGTCGGCCTCGCGGGAGCCGCCGCCAGCGGTCGCACCGAGGTCGCCGAGACCGTCGTGGGCCTGCGGGCCGCCGCGACCGGCGAAGTGGAGATCGCCGGCAGGAGGCCGCGGCCTGGCAGTGTGCCCGCCGCACTCACCGCCGGAGCCGGGTTCGTCCCCCAGGACCGCCACCACCAGGGCTTCGTGCCCGACATGTCGATCGCCGACAACGCCACCCTGTCCGTGCCCAAGCGACTCGGCAGGAACGGCTGGCTCGACCGCGGGCGACGGGACGAGCTGGCCAAGGGCATGATCGAGCACCTGGCCATCAAGACGCCCGGCCCGGACCTGCCCGTCTCCGCCCTCTCCGGCGGCAACCAGCAGAAGGTCGTCATGGCCCGCGCCCTGGCCGACGACCCCCGGCTGCTGGTCCTGATCAACCCGACCGCAGGCGTGGACGTGCGCTCCAAGGAGTTCCTCCTCGGCAAGGTCGAGGAGACCGCCGACTCCGGTACCGGCGTACTCATCGCTTCCGACGAACTCGACGACCTGCGCATGTGCGACCGGGTCCTGGTGATGTTCCAGGGCCGTATCACGACCGAGATGGCCCGCGGCTGGCACGACCACGACCTCGTGGCCGCGATGGAAGGAGTGGACCTCAATGCCTGAAACCGCCGTCGCGGACACCGTCGCCCAGGCCACGGAACCCGAACGCGGGCGGATCGCGCTGCTCGGCGGCCGGATCCCCCTGGCCCGGCTGCGCGACCTCGCGCTCGTCCCCGCGATCATCGCCATCGCGATCGTCGGACAGATCGTCAACCCGGTCTTCCTCCAGACCGACAACCTCATCAACGTCCTGCAGACGATGTCCGAGATGGCCTTGCTGGTCCTCGCCCAGACGATGATCCTCATCGTCAAGAAGATGGACCTCTCGCTGGAGTCCACCATGGGCCTGGCGCCCGGTGTCGCGGCCTGGCTGACCATCGGCAGCGCCGGGCACGGACTGGGCCTGCTGCCCGGCGCCTGGTCGGTCCCGATCACCCTCGCCGTCGGAGCGCTCATCGGCGTGATCAACGCGGTGCTGATCATCCGCTTCGGGCTCAACGGCTTCATCGTCACCCTCGGCATGCTGATCGTGCTGCGCGGCATCCTCACCGGCATCTCCGGCGGCCAGACCTTCTTCCAACTGCCGCAGTCGATGCTCTACCTCGGCACCGCCCAATGGGCCGGGATGCCCGCCTCGATCTGGATCTGCCTGGCGCTGTTCGCCGTCGCCATCGTCGTGCTCGGCTGGACCAGCTTCGGACGCTCCCTGTACGCCATCGGCGGCAACGTCGACGCGGCGAAGGCGGCCGGCATCCGCACCGACCGCGTGCTGTGGACCGTCATCGTCACCGGCAGCGTGCTCGCCGCCCTCGCCGGGCTGCTGCTGTCGGGACGTCTGGCCTCGGTGGCCTCCGCGCAGGGCAACGGATACATCTTCACCGTCTTCGCCGCCGCCGTGATCGGCGGGATCAGCCTCAACGGCGGCAAGGGCACCATGTTCGGCGCCTTCAGCGGCATCCTTCTGCTGTTCATGATCCAGAACGTGCTCACCCTGGCCGGTGTCCCCGCCCAGTGGATCGGCGCGCTCAACGGCCTGATCATCCTGGTCGCGCTGACCATCTCCCGCATCACCGGCGGCAAGGTCCAGGACTGACCCCGCCGCCCCGCCGGCCGCCCGCTTCCCACCGCGTTCACGTTTCGCCGCGAGGGGCCTCTTCCCCCT
>NZ_RSAJ01000357.1 GCF_003933965.1 Streptomyces sp. RP5T | reverse complement strand
GTCCGGGCCTGGTCCTGCGGGTACGGGGCGGGAGCCGTCGGGTGCGAGGCGGGTACGCGGCCGGCCGCTCCGGTGGGCGTGGGCCACTGCGCGGCGGCGTCGGCGAGCGGTGCCCCGGCGGGCGTGCTCGGCGCGGCCTCGCGCTGCGGCGGCATGTCCGGGAACCCGGCGCCCCGGCCGCCGTCCGCGTCCCGCCCCGGCCGGCTCGTCCATGCCTGGTCGTTCCGCGTGCGGTTGTGCAACTCGGCCATGCGGGAACGGAGTTCGGCACAGCGCCGGACGGCGCGTTCGTGGTCGTCGCGGGCCCAGGCGAGGTCCAGGCGGATGGCGTCGGCCTCCTCCTGGGTGGCGGCGGTGGCGAGGCGGCGGCCCAGTTCGGCCTGGCGTTCCGCCGCGTAGCGCTGTTCGCGGAGCATGACGTCGAAGCGGTCACCGAGGGCGTCCCGGCCACCCGGACGGGCGTCATGGGCGGCCTGGGCGGCGGCGTGCAGCGGGCGGGCCCGTTCCGCCTCGGCGTGGGCGGCTTCGGCGCCGTACTCCGCGGCGTAGTCCTGAAGGAGCGACTCGACCACGTCCCAGGGCGGCACCTCACGGCCGTCGAGACAGGCCTGCATACCGTCCGGGTCGCGGTGCCAGAACACCGCGCACCAGCCGGCACCCTGGTCCAGGCGCGCCAGTACACCGTCCAGGTAGGCCACGAACTCCCGCATCCGACCCGGGAGTTGATCCACTGCCATCGCTCAACTCCCGTTAGACCGGAGCACTCCGGTCCGTAAGGCAACACCAGCAGTGTTACGAACGGGCTACGGACAGTTTTCAAGAGCGCAGCAGGAGTCTCCCGGCGCGACCCCGGCCGGGGCGAACTCCCGTCACACGCCCGCGAGCTCGCACAGTCCGGCCAGCTCGTCCATGGAGAGCCCGAGCGCCCGGGCGAGCGCGGCCACCGTGAAGAACGCCGGGGTCGGGGCCCGTCCGGTCTCGATCTTACGGAGCGTTTCCGCGGAGATTCCGGCGCTCGCCGCGACGTCCGCCATGCTGCGGCCGCCGCGGGCCTCGCGCAGCAGCCGGCCGAGCCGCTCGCCGCGTTCGCGTTCTTCGGGAGTGAGAGGGGTGCGTACCATGCACCCATTCTAATACCGGTATAGTAATTGGCATGGTGGAGCTGAAGACGAACACATCGATCGATGCCATGTACGAGGCCGGGCAGGTGGTCGGGCGCGCCCTGACCGCCGTACGAGACGCCGCTGACGTGGGTGTTTCCCTGCTGGAGCTGGACGAGGTGGCGCGTGGGGTGCTGCGGGAGGCGGGGGCGTCCTCGCCCTTCCTCGGCTACCGCCCCACCTTCGCCACCACCCCGTTCCCCGCGGTCATCTGCGCCTCCGTGAACGACGCGATCGTGCACGGCATCCCGACCGGCTACCGGCTGCGCGACGGCGACCTCGTCTCGATCGACTGCGGTGCCCAACTCCGCGGCTGGGCCGGGGACTCGGCGATCAGCTTCACGGTGGGCACCCCGCGCGCCGCCGACGTACGTCTGATCGAGACCGCGGAGCGGGCACTGGCGGCCGGGATCGAGGCCGCGGTGGTGGGCAACCGCATCGGGGACATCGCGCACGCGATCGGCACCGTCTGCCGGGCCGGTGGCTACGGCATCATGGACGACTTCGGCGGCCACGGCATCGGCCGCCGGATGCACGAGGACCCGCCGGTGCCCAACGAGGGGCGCCCGGGCCGCGGCCTCGCGCTGCGGCACGGCATGGTGCTCGCGATCGAGCCGATGCTCATCGCCGGCGGCACGGACGAGTACCACACGGCGCCGGACGGCTGGACGCTGAAGACGAACGACGGCTCGCGCGCGGCGCACACCGAGCACACCGTGGCCATCACCGACGAGGGTCCACGCGTCCTGACGGCACGCTGAGCCCGCCTGGTCGCGAGGGCCTCACCGGACCGGCCCGCCCGCCACCGGCTGAATGTGCCGCACTCCCCCATCCGTGCGAAGGTGTAACCGGCTGACACCCGGGTTACCCGGCCCCGGCACGTCGATCAGCGAGGGTGTCCCCGGCCCGCGCGGGGATGCCGGATGGGAACGCCCATGACCAGCGGATTCAGCGGACCGGAAGGCTACGACGCCTTCGGAGAGTTCCTCGCCCGTTTCTTCGGCGGGCCACGTCCCGGCCCCCGTCAGATCAACATCGGCCAGTTGCTGAGCCAGCCGGCCAGGGAGCTGGTGCGGGGCGCCGCGCAGTACGCCGCCGAGCACGGCAGCCGGGATCTGGACACCCAGCACCTGCTGCGGGCCGCCCTCGCCGCCGAGCCGACCCGGACCCTGCTGAGCCGGGCCGGAGCAGATCCCGACTCGCTCGCCTCGGAGATCGACGAACGCTCCGGCCCCGTCCAGCACCAGCCGGAGGAGGCCCCTCCGCCCACCTCCCTGGCCCTCACCCCGGCCGCCAAGCGCGCGCTGCTCGACGCGCACGAGCTGGCCCGGGCCCGGGGCGCCGGCTACATCGGCCCCGAGCACGTGCTCAGCGCGCTCGCCGCGAACCCCGACTCGGCCGCCGGGCACATCCTCAACTCGGCCCGGTTCGCCCCCACCGGTCTGCCTCCCGAGACGGCCCCGGACGCCGGGCAGCCCGGCGTCGAGACACCGCGTGGCACGGGCACGCCCACGCTCGACAAGTACGGCCGCGATCTCACCGAGCTGGCCCGGCAGGGCCGTATCGACCCGGTGATCGGCCGGGAGGAGGAGATCGAGCAGACCATCGAGGTGCTCTCCCGCCGCGGCAAGAACAACCCGGTGCTCATCGGTGACGCGGGCGTCGGCAAGACCGCCATCGTGGAGGGGCTGGCCCAGCGGATCGTCGACGGGGACGTGCCCGACGTGCTGATCGGGCGCAGGGTGTTCGCCCTCGACCTGACCGGGGTGGTCGCGGGCACCCGCTACCGCGGCGACTTCGAGGAGCGCCTGACGAACATCGTGGGCGAGATCCGCGACAACTCCGAGCGGCTGATCGTCTTCATCGACGAGCTCCACACGGTCGTCGGCGCGGGCGGGGGCGGCGAGGGCGGCTCCCTGGACGCGGGCAACATCCTCAAGCCCGCCCTGGCCCGCGGCGAGCTGCACATCGTGGGCGCGACCACGCTGGAGGAGTTCCGCAGGATCGAGAAGGACGCGGCCCTGGCCCGCCGCTTCCAGCCGATCCTGGTCCCCGAGCCCACACCGGCGGACGCGATCGAGATCCTGCGCGGGCTGCGCGACCGCTACGAGGCCCACCACCAGGTCCGCTACACCGACGAGGCGCTGGTGGCCGCGGTGGAGCTGTCCGACCGCTACGTCACCGACCGGCGCCTGCCCGACAAGGCGATCGACCTGATCGACCAGGCGGGGGCGCGGGTACGCCTGCGCGCACGGACCAAGGGCACCGACGTACGGGCCCTGGAGCGCGAGGTAGAGCAACTGGCCCGGGACAAGGACCAGGCGGTCGCCGACGAGCAGTACGAGCAGGCCACCCGACTACGGGACCGCATCACCGAGTTGAAGCAGCGCATCAGCGAGGCCGCCGGGGGTGACGAGGTCGACGAGGGCCAGCACCTGGAGGTCACCACGGAGGCCGTCGCACAGGTGGTGTCCCGGCTGACCGGCATTCCGGTCAGCAGCCTCACCCAGGAGGAGAAGGACCGGCTGCTCGGCCTGGAGGGACACCTGCACGAGCGGGTGATCGGCCAGGACGAGGCCGTACGGGTCGTCTCGGACGCCGTCCTGCGCTCCCGGGCCGGCCTCGCGAGCCCGGACCGGCCGATCGGCAGCTTCCTGTTCCTCGGCCCGACCGGCGTCGGCAAGACCGAACTGGCCCGCGCCCTCGCCGAGTCCCTGTTCGGCAGCGAGGAGCGCATGGTCCGCCTGGACATGAGCGAGTACCAGGAGCGGCACACCGTCAGCCGCCTGGTCGGCGCCCCGCCCGGATACGTCGGCCACGAGGAGGCGGGCCAGCTGACCGAGGTGGTCCGCAGGCACCCGTACTCGCTGCTCCTGCTGGACGAGGTGGAGAAGGCCCACCCGGACGTCTTCAACATCCTCCTCCAGGTCCTCGACGACGGACGGCTCACCGACTCCCAGGGCCGCACGGTCGACTTCACCAACACGGTGATCGTCATGACCAGCAACCTCGGCTCGGAGGCGATCACCCGCCGGGGATCCGGCATCGGTTTCGGGCCGGGCGGCACGGACGAGGAGGCCCGCCGGGAGCAGATCCTGCGGCCCCTGCGCGACCACTTCCGCCCGGAGTTCCTGAACCGCATCGACGAGATCGTCGTCTTCCGCCAGCTCACCGGCGAGCAACTGCGCGAGATCACCAAGCTGTTGCTGGAGGGCACCCGCCGGCTGCTCCACGCCCAGGGCGTCACGGTCGACTTCACCGACAGCGCGGTCGACTGGCTCGCCGAACGCGGCTACCAACCGGAGTACGGCGCCCGCCCGTTGCGCCGCACGATCCAGCGGGAGGTGGACAACCAGCTGTCCCGCCTGCTGCTGAACGGCACGATCGCCGAGGGCGGCACGGTGACAGTGGACACAGGGGCAGACAGTCTGACGTTCACGCCGACTCCCCAGGGGCGCGGGGAACTGCGCGACGAGCCCCCACGCGCCTGAGGACGACTACGGTGCGGGGTACACCACTTGCGCGGACCCCCCGCCCCGCCGCACGGTCTCAGCGGCTGCCAGCCACTTCCCGTCCGGCAGCCGCTGCACCCCCGTAGCCGCGCCGATCTCGGGGTTGAGCTTGAACGAATGCCCGATGGCCTCCAGCTGCGACCGCTCACCACTGCTGTACAACGGCGGCTCCAGCTCGGTCTGCGCGGCATTGCGCTGACTCGCCCGAGGCGCGGCGATCGCGTCCACCAGCGGCAGCCCGCGGTCGACGAACTCGGTCAGCACCTGGAGCACGGTCGTGATGATGGTCGCCCCGCCGGGCGAACCCAGCGCCACCACCGGCCTGTTGTGCTTGTCGAGGACGATCGTGGGCGAGATCGAGGAGCGCGGCCGCTTGCCGGGCCCCGGCAGGTTCGGGTCGTGGACGGCCGGGTTCGCGGGGGTGAAGGAGAAGTCCGTCAACTCGTTGTTGAGGATGAACCCGCGCCCGGGGACGGTGATCGCGCTGCCACCTGTCTGCTCGATGGTCAGGGTGTAGGAGACGACGTTCCCCCACTTGTCGGCCACCGTCAGATGCGTGGTGTTCTCGCCCTCGTACGTCGTGGGAGCGGCGGTGCCCCGGTCCGCGCAGCCCCCGGGGTGACGCGGGTCCCCCGGCGCCAGCGGGCTCGTGAGCACCGCGTCGTCCTTGATCAGGCAGGCCCGCGAGTCGGCGAACCTCTGTGACAGCAGTTCCTTCGTCGGTACGTCCTCGAAGGCGGGGTCGCCGACCCAGCGCCCCCGGTCCGCGAACGCGATCCGGCTGGCCTCGATGTAGTGGTGCAGGTACTGGACCTCACTGGCCTTCGAAAGGTCGGTGCGCTCAAGGATGTTGAGGGCCTCGCCGACCGTCGTGCCGCCGGACGAGGAGGGCGCGATGGAGTAGACGCCGAGGCCGCGGTAGGAGGTTTTGGTGGGCTTCTGGAGCTTGGCCCGGTAGGCGGCGAGATCCTTCTCGGACAGCTCGCCCGGCCGGGCGTTCCAGCCCGAGGCCGGGTCCACCGGCGGGTGGTTCACGGTGTCGACGATGTCGTCGCCGAGGTCGCCGCGGTAGATCGCGTCGACGCCCTTGCGGCCCAACTCCTGGTAGGTGCGGGCGAGATCGGGGTTCTTGAAGGTGGACCCGACGACCGGCAGCTGCCCGCCGGGCAGGAACAGCTCGGCGGTGTCCGGGAAGTAGCGGAACCGTGTCTCGTTGGACGCGGTCTGGGAGCGGAAGGTCTCGTCGACCGTGAACCCGTCCCGGGCGATCCGCTCGGCCGGCTTCAGGACGCTGCCGAGCGATCTGCTGCCCCACTGGCCGAGCGCCGTGGCCCAGGTGGCGGGGGTGCCCGGAGTGCCGACGCTCAGCCCGCTGCTGACGGCGTCGGCGAAGGCGAGCGGCTTGCCGTTCTCCAGGAACAGGTCGGAGCCGGCGCTCAGCGGTGCCGTCTCGCGGCCGTCGATCGTGTGCACCGTACGGGACTTGGCGTCGTAGTAGACGAAGTAGCCGCCCCCGCCGATGCCGGAGGAGTAGGGCTCGGTGACCCCGAGCGCGGCGGCGGTGGCGACGGCCGCGTCGACCGCGTTGCCGCCCTTCCTCAGGACCTCGATGCCGGCGGCGGAGGCGTCCGCGTCGACGCTGGAGACGGCTCCGCCGTAACCGACGGCGACGGGAACCTTCGCGGGTGCCGAGGTGGCCTGCGGCGGTGCCGCCGCGCTCACCGACACCACGGCGGCCGAGACCGCCAGGACCGACAGCTTCCGTGCGACAGGGCGACGCATCCGTACCTCCAGTCCAGGACCGTCCGCGCAGCGTAACCACATCGCCGTGGCCCCGACACCCCTCTTCGGGGCAGGCGTCATGCGAATGCCACACTTCGAACACCGGTACGTAGGAGTCGTGTCGGCCCGCTAGCATGCGCGCACATGACAGACGACGTGCGCAACATCGTCCTGGGCGTGGTGGCGGCGGGCATCAGCGCCGCGCTCGGCTGGCTGGCCCGGACGTACCTGTGGAAGCGGAAACTCCGCCGCAAGCAGGCGTTCTTCGGGCTGCCGGACAACTCGGAGTCACTGCTGGTCGTGAACCGGGACGCGGGCAGCACCGAACTCTCGGTGCACCGCTACGACGTGTTCGCGCTGCTCGAACTCTCCGCTCTCATCAAGGACTGCGGCGCACACGCCGAGGTGATCACCCAGGACGCGGCCCGGCAGGGCTTCGGGGAACGCACGGAGTTCTGCGTCGGCGGCCCCACGTCGAACCGGCGCATGATGGCGCACATCGCCGCCATGCTGCCCGGGGTGCTGGTGAAGGTCGACCCGTCGGAACCCGGCCCGATCCGCATGACCTATCAGATCGGCAGCGAGCGCTACCTCCTGGAGAAGGGCGTGGCCGAGTACGTCCTGCTCGCCCGCCTCACCGCCGGGCAGCCCGGCCTGACCCGGCCCGTCTTCCTGTTCTGCGGCCAGACGGCCATCACCAACCAGGCCGCGACCCGCTATCTGGCCCGCAACCACGAGCGGTTGTACCGCAAGTACGGCAACAGCTCCTTCGTCCTGCTGCTGAAGGTGGTCAACTCGCATGCGTACGGCCCCGATGTCGCCGAACTGGTCGCGGACGTGACACGTGCGGCCCAGACGCCGCTGCCGACGCCCGCGGCTCCACGGAACTCCCACCGCGCCTCCTGAATTGATTCACAGCACAACAATCGTTACTCCCACGTAACTTACCGACGGGTTACCTCCGGTAAAGCGGCGCGGTTACCGTCTGGTCACTTTGCATTGACACGAGTAGGGAGTGACCCGTGGGACACCCTCGCAAGGCCCTGCGTACGACCACCGTGGGCGCCGTCTCCGCGACCCTGATCGCCGGTGGTGCCCTCGGGCTCGCTCCCGGCGCCCAGGCGGCGGACGCCGTGCGCTTCGTCGACATCACGGGGGACGGCGGAACCGTCCTCAAGGCGAACGTGATCACGCCCGCCGGAGCCGACGGCTCCAGGCGCTACCCGCTGCTCGTCCTGCCCACGAGCTGGGGCCTGCCCCAGGTCGAGTACCTCGCCCAGGCCCAGAAGCTCGCGAACTCCGGCTACGTGGTGGTCAGTTACAACGTCCGCGGGTTCTGGCAATCGGGCGGGCAGATAGAAGTGGCGGGCCCTCCCGACACCGCGGACGCCTCCAAGGTCATCGACTGGGCACTCGCCAACACCCCTGCGGACGACCGGCACATCGGCATGGCGGGCGTCTCGTACGGCGCCGGCATCAGCCTCCTGGCCGCCGCCCACGACAAGCGCATCAAGGCCGTCGCCGCCCTCAGCGGCTGGGCCGATCTGATCGACTCGATCTACTCCGGCCGCACCCAGCACGTCCAGGCCGCGGCCCTGCTGGACGGCGCGAGCCTGGTCACGGGCCGTCAGAGCGCCGAGATCCGGCAGATCTTCGACAACTTCTACGCGTCGAACCTGTCGAAGGAACAGGAGATGATCGATTGGGGGAAGAAACGTTCAGCCGCAACCTACGTGGACCAGATCAACCAGAACGGCGCCGCGGTCATGATGGCCAACGCGTGGGGCGACACGGTCTTCGCGCCCAACCAGTACGCGGGCTTCTACGAGAAGCTGACCGGCCCGAAGAGACTGGAGTTCCGCCCCGGCGACCACGCCACCGCCGAACTGACCGGCCTGTTCGGCCTGCCCAACGACGTGTGGACCGACACCGAGCGCTGGTTCGACCGCTATCTCAAGGGCGCGGACAACGGCATCGACCGCGAGCAGCCGGTCCAGCTCAAGTCCCGTTCCGCGGGCGGGTACGAGGGCTACCCGGACTGGAAGTCCGTCGGCGCCACCCGGAAGAAGATCGCCCTCGCGGGCACCACCACGATCCACACCAACGTCGACTCGGGGGCGGACGGCGGGATCGTCTTCCTGTCCAGCATCCTCGACCAGCTGGCCCAGGCTCCCCCGGTGGCCTCCCTCCC
>NZ_RSAJ01000356.1 GCF_003933965.1 Streptomyces sp. RP5T | reverse complement strand
GCTCGGCGCCGGCTGATCCGGCGCCGAGCGCCTCCCCCACGCGCCGGGCCGAGCAGCCGAGCGGTACCCCCTCGGGCACGCCGAGCGGCTCCGCCGAGGCGCCGGTGTCCGGCGTCGAGAACGGCCCGCTGTGGTCGGACGGCTCGGTGGACCCGCACAGCAACGAGTTCTGGGCCCAGAGCAATGTGACCCTCAAGGTCGCCGAGCAACTGACCGCCCTCACCGTCGAGTTGCGGGTCGCACAGAACGGCGGGGTCACCGACTCCGGCGCCTGGCGCTCGCTGCCCGAGGACGACTTCACGCTGACGGTCGCCGAGAGGGACGGCTTCCTCGTCTACACCTGGGTGCTCAAGGACGGCCGTACGGTCCCGAAGGGGGAGTGGGTGTTCGCCGGGCAGTACAACCACGAGCGGGGCGGCCGGGACGCGAAGGACGACCGCTACACGGCCACGGCGACCGCGAAGTCCGGGGACCTCGCGGTCCGGGGCGGCTTCGCGGCGCAGGGCTCCGGGTCGGCGGACGGGAACTCGTAGCCCGCCGCCGGAGTCCGGCCCGACGAGTTTCGCCGCGGCGGCAACCTTTCCCTCACCGGCGACCACCAAGGAGTGCGGGCTTACTGTCGGGCCGTCCCCGCGGCCCCCACGCAGCCCCCAAATGCCTTTCCTCACCACGAGTTTGCGGTGGGGGAACAACCATTCGGTCGTCTTCGACGTCCCATGTAGTGCCTGGATCACGGAGTCCGACTCCATGGACCTGCCGGCCTGAGCCCCCCTCGGCCGGCAGCTGCCGGCTGGAGCCCCCCTCGGGCCGGCACGAGGAACGCCCCGCCTGTGACGACAGGCGGGGCGTTCCGTCGATTCGCCCCGGCCGCCTCCGGCCGGGCCGCGCCGGAGCCGACCGAAACTTTCGCTGCTTCTCCTCGCGCGCTCACCGATTGACGTGCCGTTTCCCGCTCGTGACACTCCAAAGGCGCACACAGCCCCCGACAGAAACCCCCACACCCCCACATCCTCAGGAGCGACATGCGCCCACGTATCCTCCTCGTCGCCTGTCTCTCGCTGCTGCTGGCCCTGCTCAGCGCACCGCCCGGTTCCGCCCACTCAGGAGCACCACCCGTGAGCCACCCCAAGTACGCCGGTTACCTCTTCGCCTACTTCACCGGCGAGGGCACCGCCGACGGCGAGCAGATCCGCTACGCCCTCAGCCGCGGCAACGACCCCCTGCACTGGCGCGAGCTGAACCAGGGCAAGCCCGTCCTGACGTCGACGACCGGCGAGAAGGGCCTGCGCGACCCCTTCGTGATCCGCTCCCCCGAGGGCGACAAGTTCTATCTGATCGCCACCGACCTGCGCATGTACCGCAACAGCAGCGGCAGCTGGGACGACGTCCAGCGGCACGGCAGCAGGTCGGTCATGATCTGGGAGTCCACCGACCTGGTCAACTGGACCGACCAGCGGCTGGTGAAGGTCGCCCCGGACAGCGCGGGCAACACCTGGGCCCCGGAGGCCTACTGGGACGACAGCCTCGGTGCGTACGTCGTCTTCTGGGCGTCGAAGCTGTACGCCGACGACGACCCGGAGCACACGGGCTCGACGTACAACAAGATGCTGTACGCGACCACGAAGGACTTCCGCACCTTCAGCGAGCCGAAGGTCTGGGACGACCCCGGCTACTCGGTGATCGACTCGACGGTCGTGAAGTACAAGGACACCTACTACCGCTACACCAAGGACGAGCGGGACCCCACCTCCAGCTCGCCCTGCGCCAAGTTCATCACCGGCGAGAAGTCGAGAAGCCTGACCTCGACGACGTACGACCTGGTCGCGGACTGCATCGGCAGCGGGGCGATGGACCGCGGTGAGGGGCCGACGGTGTTCAAGTCGAACACCGAGAAGAAGTGGTACCTGTTCATCGACGAGTACGGCGGCCGCGGGTACGTCCCCTTCGAGACCACCGACCTCGACTCGGGCAGGTGGACGCCGTCCGCGAACTACCAGCTGCCCGCAAGTCCCCGGCACGGCACGGTACTTCCGGTGACCCAGCAGGAGTACGACCGGCTGCTGGCCGCCTATCCGTCGACGCCGGCCTCGGTGGTGGACGCGACGGCCACCGGACAGAAGGGGTACGCGATCGTCACCGAGGCCGCGTCGAAGGTCGTGCTGCCGATGCGGCCCGGCACCGATCTCTCCCGGCTGGCACCGGAGTTGGCGATCGGTGAGGGGGCCCGCGTGAGCCCCGCGTCCGGCACCCGGCGCGACTTCCGCAGGCCGCAGACGTACACGGTGACGGCGGCCGACGGGAGCACACGCGGATGGACGGTCGAGGCCGTGCCGACCGGCAGTCCGGTCCTGCCCGGCCTCAACGCCGACCCGGACGTGCACTACCTGAACGGCGAGTACTGGATCTACCCGACCACCGACGGCTTCAACGGCTGGGGCGGGACCCGTTTCAAGGCGTACTCGTCGAAGGACCTGGTCCACTGGAAGGACCACGGGGTGATCCTGGATCTCGGCCCGGACGTGTCCTGGGCCGACACGTACGCGTGGGCGCCCGCGATCGCCGAGCGCGACGGCAGGTACTACTTCTACTTCTGCGCCGAGCAGCAGATCGGCGTGGCGGTGGCGGACTCCCCCGCCGGGCCGTTCAAGGACGCGCTGGGCAGGCCGCTGGTGGCGAAGGGCGGTGCGCTCCAGGGCCAGATGATCGACCCGGCCGTCTTCACGGACGACGACGGGACGTCGTACCTCTACTGGGGCAACGGGCACGGGTACGTGGTGCCGCTGAACGACGACATGACCTCGTACGACCCGGCGAGGATCGAGGACATCACCCCGGCCGACTTCCGCGAGGGGTCCTTCGTGATCAAGCGGAAGGGCACGTACTACTTCATGTGGTCCGAGGACGACACCCGCAGCGAGAACTACCACGTCGCCTATGCGACGGGACCGTCCCCGCTCGGCCCGTGGACCAAGAAGGGGACGATCCTGTCCAAGCGTCCCGAGTACGGCATCCTCGCCACCGGTCACCACTCCGTGGTGAACGTCCCCGGCACCGACGACTGGTACATCGTCTATCACCGGTTCGCCCTGAACGGGCCGGGGAAGCCCGGCGGTGACGGCATGCACCGCGAAACCACCGTCGACCGCCTGGAGTTCGCGGCGGACGGGACGATCGAGCCCGTGGTGCCGACCCTGGAGGGGATCCGGCCGGTTCGGGACTAGCTCACGAAGTACGTCGGGTTCGGGAGCTTGTACGTGCGGTCGGCGTAGCCGCCCTCCAGGTCGGAGTACTGGTCGCCGAAGTTGGCGATGATCTCGTACCCGAGGTCCTTCTCGATGTGCGCGCGGGTGCCGGACTTGTACTGCACGGTGGTGCAGGTCCAGGTGCCCGGCGTGGCGCAGGCGCTCAGGTAGGACGGCGGGTTCGCCTTGTCCTTGAGGAACACGTGGTCGGTGTCGAGGTTCACGTCGGCGCCGACCTTCTTCAGGTTCTCGACGGCCGCCGAGCGCTGCGCCTCGCTGAGGCCCGAGTTGTAGAAGACCTCGACGCCCTTCTTCTCCGCGTACTGCACGAGCTCGGGGCTGCCGAAGACGGCCGGGCGGTCGGCCCGGTTCACGTAGTCGGCCCACGTGGTCCCGTTGTAGGTGTAGTTGTAGCGCTTCTCGTAGTCGAGGCTGAGCAGCAGCGTGTCGTCGATGTCGAAGACGACGGCGGGCTTCTCGCCCCGGTGGTGCGCCTTGCGGGCGGCCTGGTCGATGTACTTCCGCGCCGCCTTGTCGAGGGACGCCAGGTCCTTGGCGTAGGGGCTGGTGGGCGACGCCTGGTAGACACCGTTCGCGTCGGGCGCGGTGCCGTAGTAGGTGTCGATGTCCTTGACCAGGACGCCGATGTTGTAGGGCTCGTGCGTGGAGTTCGCCGTGGACTGGCCGGCGGTGGCCGCGCCGGCGCCGTAGAGGGCGGCACCGGCGACGGCACAGGCCGAGGCGACGGCGGCGAAACGCAGTGACTTATGCATGACAGAGGTTCTACGCGCGTCACCCCCGTGGGCGCGAGACCCGCCCGGTAAAAAACGGGTCAAGCGCCCCGTCGTGCGGACGGCCGCGTCAGTTCATGGTCGCGCCGATGGTGGTGCTGCCCGTCGTCAGGAACGTGGTGGCGGGCAGGGTTCCGCCGGCGCTGCGCGCGTTGTACGTCGTCGAGGCGTCCGTGGACCTGAACGCGGGGGTGCTGATCCCGCTGTCCCAGTTGTTGCCGGACGAGGTGACCTTGGAGCCCTTGTTGACCGAGCCGCTGCCGTTGCCCACCGCGAGGTTCTTGCCGAGCTTGGCGGAGCTGGTGGCGAAGTAGTAGCCCCACTTGCTGTTGGCGTAGGCCGTGGTGCGGTTGATGACGATGGCACCGGTGTTGGAGTTCTCGGTGAAGCCGTTGCCGGCGTTGCCCCAGGCAGCGGAGTTGTTGATGACGTGCGCGACCACCTCGCCGTCGCCGCCCAGCTTGTAGCCGTTGCCGTCGCCCGCGAAGGCGGAGTCGGACCAGCGGTTGACACCGTTGCCCATGGACCAGGTGTGCTCGATGGTGACGGGCGAGGAGAAGGACCAGAAGTCGATCCCGTCGTCCGCGTTGTTGTAGAGGCGGGCCCCGGTGATGAGGTTGCCGGTGCCGGAGCCGAACTTCACGGCGATGCCGTCGGCGTTCTCCCCGTGGTTCGCGGCGTCGTAGTTGCCGTAGGAGTCGATGTTCCTGACCGTGTTGTTCACGGTCCCGTCACCGGTGAGCGTGAAGCCGGAGTCGCCGCCGTTGATGGTCTTGATGTTGTTCCACACCGTCCCGGTGCAGGACTGGCAGACGACCGCGCTGTCCGGGGAGTTCTGGAAGGTGATGTTGGAGACGTTCCAGTAGTCCGCGGTCAGCTTGAAGATCCAGTCGCCGTCGGGCAGCGACGAGCCGTCGATCTTCACGGTCTCCGAGCCGTACGCGGTGAGCGTGACCGGCGCGGAGGAGCTGCCGTTGGCCGTGGACTGGAGGGTGGCCGTCGGGTAGTAGGTGCCGCCGCGGACCTGGATCACCGTGCCGGCGGTGGCGTTCTTGATGGCGTTGGACAGGTCGGTGGAGTTGCTGACGACCACGGTCGCGGCCTGCGCCTGGGTGGGGAGGACGGCGAGGCCCGAGCCGAGGGCGAGGGCCGCCGTGGCGAGGAGAGCGGTGCGACGAGACATGGGGAGCGGGTCCCTTCGGACGGGGGTGGGGGGATGGTTCACAGGACGGAGTCGAGCCAGCCGAAGACCTCGTCCTGCATGCGGTCGACGAAGACGTGGCCGAGGTCGGGCCAGGTCCTGAGGTGCAACCGCTCCTCGGCGTGGCGGGAGTGCCAGACGGCGCGCAGCCTGTCGTACGCGACCTGTACGCCGTCGGCGGGGAACAGCGGGTCGAGTCCGCCGTTGAAGAACAGCATCGGCCTGGGTGCGGCGATGCTCGCCACGTCGGGGAAGTCGAGGAACCGGGGAAGCCCCGGGTGGAGCATGTGGTAACTGGACTGCCCGCGCAGGGTGTTGTTGCCGGGCACCATCATTTCCTTGAGGCCGGTCATCCAGCAGACGGAGGCGGTGGCCGCGATGTGGTCGGTGAGCGCGGCCGTCTGCCAGGCGCGGAAGGCCCCCATGGAGAACCCGACGGCGGCGATCCGCCTGGCGTCCACCTTTTCCAGTCCGGCGAGGAACCCGGCGGCACGGGCGTCCTCGCGGGCCATGAACCCGGCGAGCGAGGAGCCCAGGTTGTAGAAGTTGCTGGCCAGGGCCTGCTGTTGGTCGTAGGTGAGCGGTCCGCGGTCGCCCCAGCCGAGGGCGTCCGCGCACAGCACGACATAGCCGCGCCGGGCCAGCTCGTCGCCGACGAACCGGCCGCTGAAGTACTTGTCCGCCCACGCCCGGGCGGAGGCGAGCCGGGTGTCGTCGTACCAGGGCCGGACCAGTTTCTCCTTGCCGATGTCGAACTTCGCCCCGTGGTCGTGGAGCAGCAGCACGGCCGGGAAGGGGCCGGGGCCGTGCGGGGTGAGCAGGGCGGCCCGCACCCGTTCGTGGCGGGTGAGGGAGAGGGTGACCAACTCCCTTGCGTACCCGTCACCTTGGGACACCTGGCTGGTCTCGGGTGCGTACGGCGTGCTGTCCTCGCGGTCGACGAGGAGGTGCTCCTCGACCTTGGCGCGGGCCAGCCGGCGCCATGCGCGGAAGTCGCGGACCGGTGAGGTCCCCCAGGCCAGCGGGAACGTCAGCGCGGCCTTGAGCGCCGGGTGGAAGTCGGGCAGCGGTCCGTCCACGACGCCGGCCTGCGCGGGGCTCACCGCTCCCCCGGCCAGCACGGCCGCTCCGGCGCCCACCACGAACGCCCGCCGGCCCAGCGGGTCACCGGCGGGCATACGGCCTCCAGTCCCCGAGATAGGTCCGCCTGGTGTGCGCGGCGGCCTCGGCGGGCGTCAGCCGCGGCCGGTTCTCCGGCACCGGAACGACCGCGCCGGGACCGGAGTTGGCGTACTCGCGAAAGCGCATGGACTGCCAGGGGTAGGCCTCGCGCATGTTGGTGTAGGGCGCGACGGGGTCGATGCCGGGGCCGATCCAGGAGTCCCGCACCACGAGGGACGGCCAGGCGGTCGTCTCGTACGACGGCACCCAGGGCCGGGCCAGCTTGTACGCCCCGTCCTCGGCGTCGGACGTGATGCGGGAGCGGACGGCGAGGATGCCGTACGGGTTGGCGCGGGCCGTCGCCGGGGCGAAGACCATGCCCTTGGGGGTGAAGTCGACGTCCCGCTGGAGGGTGTGGAAGTGGCACTCCTCGAAGACGGCGGTGGCCCGGCCGAACACGAAGTCCACGTCTCCCTCTATGTAGCAGCGGCGGAAGTACTGCCGGTCGAAGGAGGCGAGCGCGGTCGTCTCGACGAAGAGGGTGTCCTGGTGGGCCAGGAGCCGGACGTTCTCGAAGTGGGTGCGGTCGCCGTAGGTGTAGGAGGCGACCGCCTGGGTGCCGGTGATCTCGGGGTGGTCGGCGCGCAGCCAGTCGTTGGCGAGGGTGAGGTCGCGGACGGTGAGGCCGGGCGCCGCCGAGGTGAAGGTGGCGGAGCCCGCGGTGCCGTAGGTGCCCGAACCGTCGGGCTTCGGGGTGCCGTTGGCGTTGTCGTGGACGATCACCGTGGCGCTCGGGTCACGGACGGCCCCGCGCAAGGTCAACTCCGCTGCGGTGGCCGGAACGTTGACGACCTCGCGATACGTGCCCGGGTGCACGACGATCGTCCAGCCGGGGCCGGCGACCGCGTCGACGGCCGCCTGGACGGAGTCGCCGGGGTGGACGTGGAGCACGCGGCGCGTGTCGGCGTGGGCCGGGCCCGCTCCCGCGACGACGAGTCCCGCACCGGCGGCGAGGAAGGTCCTTCTGCGCATCTCAGCACGCCTCCTTCCACGGCCGCCAGTCACCGAGGTAGGTCTCGCGGGTTGCCGACTCGGCCTGTGCTTGGCTGAGTTGGGGCCTGTTCTCCGGGACGGTGACCCGGGCTCCGGGGCCGGTGTTGCGGTACTCGGCGAAGCGCTGGTTCTGCCAGGGGAAGGCGTCCGACATGTTGGTGTAGGGGGCGGCCGCGTCGATGCCGGTGCCCAGCCAGGTGTCCCGGACCACGAGGGAGGGACGGGCGGTGGTGTCGGAGCTCGGAACCCACGGTCGGGCCAGCTTGTAGAAAGCGTCCGGGGCCTCACTGCTGACACGGCTCCCGGTGACCAGGTAGCCGCGCGGGTTGGCGCCCGCCGTGGAGGGCGCGAAGACGAAGCCGTACGGTGCCGCCGCGAGGTCGGTCCGGTTCAGGGTCCGGAAGTGGCAGTGCTCGTAGACGGCTGTGGCCCGCCCGAAGACGAAGTCGACGTCGCCTTCGGCGTAGCAGTGCGAGAAGTACTGGCGGGCGAAGACGGTCAGGGCGATCGAGTCGGCGTAGAGGGTGTCCTGGTGGCCGAGGAAGCGGCAGTGGTGGAAGGCGGAGCGGTCGCCCTGGACCTTGAGGGCGACCGCCTGCGTGCCGGTGATCTCGGGGTGGTCGGCGCGCAGCCAGTCGTTGGCGAAGGTGATCCAGCGGGCGGTGAAGCCGTCGGCCTGGACGGTGGTGGTGGCGGATCCGGTGGTGCCGTAGGTGCCGCCGCCGGGCTTCGGGGTGCCGGCCGCGTTGTCGTGAACGATGACGACGTCCCGGGGGTCCTCGGAGGCGCCGATCCAGGTCGCCTCGGTGCGGGTGACGTCGACGGCGACGGTCTCCCGGTAGGTGCCGGGGGCGAGGACCAGGGTCCAGCCACTGCCGGCGGCGGCGGTGACGGCGTCCTTGACGGTGGTGTGGTCGCCGCGGCCGCGCGGGTCCACGTACAGGGTCTGGGGGGTGAGCCGGGCGGCCGGCGACCCGAACCGCCCGAACGGACGCCTGCCGCCGACCGGGACGGCCTTCGCGGTGCCCGCGGCAAGCGCGAGCGCGGCTGCGGCTCCGGTACTCGCGAGCAGGAATCCCCTCCGGGAGAGGGGGAGTTGAACGTGGGGCGAGGACATGCGGGTACTCCTAGGAAACGGGTCTGTGGGGTCGGGTGCCTCGCGTGGGGGGTGGTTCAGGTGGCCGGGACGGCCGCTGGATTCCGCCCCGGCCGGTCTGGGGGTGAG
>NZ_RSAJ01000355.1 GCF_003933965.1 Streptomyces sp. RP5T | reverse complement strand
GTGGTCGGCGGTTTCTCCGCCCGTCCCGGTCATCGCGTCGCCATCCAACGGTCGCGCAGACCCGCCAGTACCGCCACGGACACCGCCAGCAGCACCAGGCTGAGGGCGATCGCCGCCTCCGGGTCGCTCTGGAGGGCGAGGTAGACGGCCAGCGGCATGGTCTGGGTACGGCCGGGGAAGTTGCCGGCGAAAGTGATCGTCGCGCCGAACTCGCCCAGCGCCCGCGCCCAGGCCAGTACGGCGCCCGCGGCGACACCCGGCGCGATGAGCGGCAACGTGACCCGGCGGAACGCGGTGAAGCGGGAGGCGCCCAGTGTCGTCGCCGCCTCCTCGTAGCGCGGGTCGGCGGCCCGCAGGGTGCCCTCCACGCTGATCACGAGGAACGGCATCGCGACGAACGCCTCGGCGACCACGACCCCGGCCGTGGTGAAGGGCAGCGTGATCCCGAACCAGGCGTCCAGCCACTTCCCGACGACCCCGTTGCGGCCGAGCGCCATGAGCAGGGCGACACCGCCGACGACCGGGGGGAGGACCAGCGGCAGGGTGACCAGGGCTCGGACCAGACCGCGGCCGGGGAACTCGACGCGGGCCAGCAGCCAGGCCAGCGGGACCCCGATCACCAGGCTCACCGCGGTCGCCGCCGTGGCGCAGAGCAGGGAGAGCTGGAGCGCCTGCCAGACATCGGCGCTGGTCAGCTGCTCGGGCAGGGAGCGCCAGGGCGCCCGTACCAGAAGCGCGATCAGGGGCACGACCAGGAACGCCAGCCCGAGCAGCGCCGGCACGAGCAGCGGAAGGGGCGCACCCCGGCCGCCCCCTCGCACGCGCCGCCGCCGCGGCCCGCCCCGGAGGGTCTCGGTCACGGTGTCGGACGGGTCGGCGCGGGTCACGGCTTCAGGAACCCCGCCCCGGTCAGGACCTTCTGGCCCTCGGCGGACCGCACGAGGGCGAGGAACGCCTTCGCGGTGTCCGTGTGCCGCGCGGCCTTGAGCACGGTGATCGGGTAGTCGTTGATCGCGTCGGCGGACTCGGGGAACTCCACGCCCTCCACCTTGTCACCCGCGGCGCGCACATCGGTCCTGTAGACGACGGCCGCGTCGGCCTCCTTCAGTTCGACCTTGGTCAGCGCGGCCTTGACGTCCTGCTCGTAGGAGACCGGAGTGAGCTTCAGCCCGCTCGCGTCGAGGGCCTTCTGCGCGGCGGCACCGCAGGGCACCTCCTTGTCGCACAGGACGACCTTCAGGTCCTTGTCCGTGAGGTCCTTGAGCGAGCCGACCTGGTCCGGGTTGCCGGGCAGCGTGGCGATCTCCAGCTGGTTGCGCACGAAGGTGACGGGCGTGCCGGAGGCGTCCCCCGCGTCGGTGACGATCTTCATCGTCTTGGGGCTGGCCGAGGCGAACACGTCCGCGGGGGCGCCCCCCGTGATGCTCGCGGCCAGCGAGTCGCTGCCGCCGAAACTGAAGGTGACCTTCGTGCCGGGGTGGGCCTGCTCGAACTGCGTGCCCAGCGCCGTGAAGCTCTCCTTGAGGGAGGCGGCGGCGAAGACGGTCACCGTGCCGGAGAGTCTGTCCGACGAGGACGAGGACGAGGACGAAGACGACTTCGAGGACGAGGAGTCCGAGTCGGACGACGAGCAGGCGCTCAGAGCCAGCAGTGCCGCGGCACCCGCGCCGGCCGTCCGCAGGGCCAGGCGGTTCCGGCGCGCGGTAGGGGTCATCACAGGTCCACTCCCTCGGGTCGTCCCGGCTCCGCCCTCGGCAAGGCCGCGTATCCCGATCATACTGACGCAGATGCCAGGCATAAGTCCCCTGTCGCATCGCATGAGCGGGGAACGTGATCCATCGGGCTGGCATGTGCGTTCGTACGGGGAGTGTGGGAGGTGGTCCCGGGCAGTGGATCGGCGACCGTGTCAGGTGCGGTCGATGTGCACGTTCGTCGACTTCACCCGGGCGGTGGCCTCCACCCCGACCTCCAGGCCGAGTTCCTCCACGGCCTCCCGCGTCAGCAGCGACACCAGCCGGTGCGGGCCCGCCTGGATCTCCACCTGGGCCGCCACATCGCCGAGCTTGACGGCGGTGACGATGCCGGGAAAGGCGTTGCGGGCGGAGGTGTGGGAGGGGACCTCGTCGTCGCCCTCGCCCTTGGCCAGTTCCACGGCGAGGGCGGCCAGGTCCCTGCCGTCGATGAGGCGTCGCCCGCCCTCGTCCCGGCGCGTCGGCACCCGCCCGGCATCCGCCCACCGCCGAGCGGTGTCGGGGCTGACACCGAGCAACCGTGCGGCCTGGCCGATCGTGTAGGACTGCATAGGCGCCAAGATAGGCGATCGGTGTGTGGCGAGGGCCCTGAGCCGTCCCGGTCACCTGACGGCTCCCGAGTGCTGTCGGCCGTCGGCCCGCTGCCGGCTGTCCCCGGCCGTCGGACCGGTGCCGAGCCGTCCCGGCCCCGGCCCGTTGCTGAGTGCTGTCGGCCGTCTGCCCGCTGCCCGCTGCCCGTCGCCGGACCGCCGCTGGTCGCCCGACCGGTCCCGGTCACCGCGACCGCTCCCGGCCGCTGGCCTGCACCTGACTGCTCCCGGCCACCGTGGCCGCTGCCGAGCCGTCCCGGCCCCGGCTCGCTCCTGAGTGCTGTCGGCCGTCTGCCCGCTGCCCGTCGCCGGACCGCTGCTGGTCGCCCGACCGGTCCCGGTCACCGCGACTGCTCCCGGCCGCTGGCCTGCACCTGACTGCTCCCGGCCACCGTGACCGCTGCCGAGTGCTGTCGGCCGTCGGCCCGCTGCCGACTGCCCCGGTTGCCGGACCGCTGCTGGTCGCCCGACCGGTCCCGGTCACCGCGACTGCTCCCGGTCACCGGCCCGCTGTCGGTCGCCCGACTGCTCCCGACCACCGCGACCGCTCCCGACCCTCGGCCCGCTGCCGACTGCCCCCGGCCACTGCGACCGCTCCGGCCACCGCGCCGCCGCCGACCGCCCCCGGCGGTGCCCCGTCTCAGTCCACCGGGTCGAGGAACGTCAGCACGGAGGCGTCCTCCTCGATGAGCGGGGCGAGTGCCGTGTTGAACGGGCCGCCGTACGGGGCCTTCAGGTGTGCCTGGAAGGCGTCCTCGTCCCGGTACACCTCGAAGATCCAGAACGCGCGGGGGTGGGACGCCTTGGTGTAGACGTCGAAGGTGAGGTTGCCCTCCTCCGCGCGCACCTTGAGCGCGTACTCGCGCAGCAGACGGGCGACTTCGTCCCGGGCGCCCTCGCGGGCGGTGAACTCGGCGAGCAGGGTCTTCTTCATGGCGCTGTGTCCTCGTGGTTGTCGTTGCGGTTGCGGTCGCGGTCGCGCTTGTGGTCGGGGGGCGCCTCAGGAACCGGAGTCGCCCGCGGACGCGAACTCCGTCAGCTGGTCCCACCGGGGAGGGTTGGAGCCGGTGACCGAGCAGGTCAGGGCCGCGACCCGGGCACCGAAGGCGCAGGCCTCGGCGACGTCGTCGAGGCGCAGGTCCGTCAGCCGGCCGCCGAGCAGGCTCTGGGCGCCGAGGTGGTGCAGCAGGCCGGCGGTGAAGGAGTCCCCGGCCCCGACGGTGTCGACGACCCGGGCCGGCACCGCGGGCACCCGTACCCGTTCGCCGTCCAGCGAGGCCAGGGCGCCGTCGGCACCGCGGGTGACGACGACGAGCCGTGCCCCGGCGGCATGCCACAGATCGCACGCCCGCTCGGGCGGGGTGCCCGGCAGCAGCACTTCCAGGTCGTCCTCGCTCAGCCGCAGCACGTCGGCGAGCGCGCACCAGCGTTCCAGCCGGGCACGGTAGACGTCGGGGTGCACGAGCAGCGGCCGGACGTTGGGGTCGATGCTGATGGTGGCCCGGGGAGCGGCCGCCGCCAGGAAGCCCTCCACGACGCTCGCGC
Organism: Streptomyces sp. RP5T; assembly: GCF_003933965.1. GTDB lineage: Bacteria > Actinomycetota > Actinomycetes > Streptomycetales > Streptomycetaceae > Streptomyces. Next base: position 4,807 of record NZ_RSAJ01000355.1, on the reverse strand, counting down.
CGGGATCCCGGACCAGGGCGAGGGACCCGGTGTGCACGCAGACGCTCCCGGACAGGTCGACCCGGGCCAGTTCGGCGGCCGTCCACTGCCAGTCGGCCGTGTTCTGCGCGTGGAAGGAGAACACGGCCTGCCCCCGGGCGTCCAGCTCCGCCACGGCCAGGGTGCTGGGCTCGGCGGCCGCGACGGCGTCCGACAGGTCGACCCCGGCGGCTTCGAGCCGGGCCCGGAACAGCCGCCCGAAGACGTCCCCGGACAGCCGGGCGAGGAAGCGGGCCGGGGTACCGAGGCGGGCCAGGGAAACCGCCGTGTTCGCAGGTCCGCCGCCCGGCAGGACGCGCAGGGCGAGTTCGTTCGCGTCGCCGGCGGGCACCGCGAAGGCGTCCGCGACGCACTCTCCCAGGACGGTGATCTGACGCGGGCTCATGGGCTGCTCTTCTCTGACGGACATGCCGACGTACGGACGCACCGGTCACGTCGCGGGCCCGGGCCGCCGCACGGCCACGGTGATCGTGGCCCGCGGAGGTTTGCCGATTTGTGACGAGCGCGAGGCATTGACGTTTCCGGGAAGCGGAGTCCATCATCCTCGCCATGCAGTGTCAACGATGACATAAGTCAACGATGACGCAGACGCACTGGCGGCATACCTCCATGCCGACCGCGCCGCTCGTGATCCCCGCAGGAGTTGTTCATGTCTCGCATCTCTCGTCCGACCTCCTCCCTCCTCAGAGTCGCCGCGTGCACGTCGGTCGCGGCCCTCGCCCTGACGGCCTGCGGATCCGGCTCCGGCTCGACCTCCACGGGCTCCGGATCGGGAAGCGTGAAGGTCGGTCTGATCACCAAGACCGACACCAACCCGTTCTTCGTGAAGATGAAGGAGGGCGCGGAGAAGGCCGCCAAGGAGAACGGCGTCGAACTGTCCACCGCCGCGGGCAAGTTCGACGGCGACAACGCCGGTCAGGTCACCGCCATCGAGAACATGGTCGCCGCCGGTGTGAAGGGCATCCTGATCACCCCGAGCGACTCCAAGGCGATCGTGCCGGCGATCGCGAAGGCCCGCGCCAAGGGCGTCCTGGTCATCGCGCTGGACACCCCGACCGAGCCGCAGAGCGCGGTCGACGCCCTCTTCGCCACCAACAACCTCACCGCCGGCGAGCTGATCGGCGAGTACGCCAAGGCCGCCATGAAGGGCAAGGCCGCGAAGATAGCCACCCTCGACCTGGCGCCGGGCGTCTCGGTGGGCGTGCAGCGGCACACCGGCTTCCTGAAGGGCTTCGGCGCCGGCGAGAAGGACGTCCTGTGCGCCCAGGACACCGGCGGCGACCAGGCCAAGGGGCAGACCGCGATGGAGAACTGCCTCCAGAAGAACCCCGACATCAACCTCGTCTACACCATCAACGAGCCGGCCGCGCTGGGCGCGTACACCGCGCTGAAGGCCAAGGGCCGGGAGAAGGACGTCCTGATCGTCTCCGTCGACGGCGGCTGCACCGGCACCCAGGCGGTCAAGGACGGCAAGATCGCCGCCACCTCGCAGCAGTACCCGCTGAAGATGGCCGCCGAGGGCGTCAAGGCCGTCGTGACCTACGCCAAGGACGGCAAGAAGGCCTCCGGTTACACGGACACCGGCGTCAACCTGATCACCGACAAGGCGCAGACCGGCGTCACCTCCAAGGACACCGTCTTCGGCCTGGAGAACTGCTGGGGCTGAGCCGCGCCCCCGGGACCGTACGACATCGCTCTTCCCCTCAGCGGGGCGGCCGGCCCCTCCTCCCCGACCGGGGACGGCCGCCCCCTCGTCCCCTTGTCCTCCGCCAAGGACGGACCAGGACTTCTGTCTTCCGACAAGGACTTCGCATGACCGCCACGTCCACGCCCCCGAGCACGTCGTCGCCGTACGCCGGACTCAAAGCGCCGACCACGGCCCGCAGGCTGCTCACGGCCCCGACCACCGGCCCGCTGGCCGCCCTGCTGCTGGCCTGCGCCTTCTTCTCCTTCTCCACCGACCAGTTCCTCACCGGCGGCAACTTCTCGCTGATCGTGCAGCAGGTCATGGTCGTCGGCACCCTCGCCATCGGCCAGACGCTGATCATCCTCACGGCCGGCATCGACCTGTCGTGCGGTGCCGTGATGGCCTTCGGCAGCATCATGATCGCCAAGATGGCCGCCGAGGGCTCCCTGCCGCCGCTCCTCGCCATCGCGCTCGGCATCGCGGTCTGTGCCGGCTTCGGGCTGCTCAACGGACTGCTGGTGCAGAAGATCCCGCTGCCGCCGTTCATCGTCACCCTCGGCATGCTCAACGTGGCCTTCGCGCTGACCCACATCTACTCCGAGGAGCAGACGGTCACCAACCTGCCCGGCCCGCTGACGGCACTCGGGCAGACCTTCCCGCTCGGCCACACCGACATCACCTACGGCTCCCTCGTCACCATCGCCCTGTTCCTGCTCCTCGCCTACGCGCTGAGCAGCACCGGCTGGGGACGGCACGTCTACGCCCTGGGCAACAGCCAGGAAGCGGCCCGCCTGAACGGCATCCGCACCTCCCGGCTGACCATCGGCATCTACACCGTGGCGGGCCTGCTGTACGGCATCGCCGCCCTGCTGCTCATCTCCCGCACCGGGGTCGGCGACCCGCAGGCCGGCCAGACCGACAACCTCGACAGCATCACCGCCGTGGTCCTCGGCGGCACCAGCCTCTTCGGCGGACGCGGGTCGGTCCTCGGCACCTTCATCGGTGTCCTCATCGTCGGCGTCTTCCGCAACGGCCTGCAGCTGATGGGCGTCGCCTCCATCTACCAGACGCTGATCACCGGAGTCCTGGTGATCCTCGCGGTGACCGTCGACCAGATCTCCCGGAAGAAGGCCCGATGACCGCCACCTCCACCCCGACGCCCGTGCTCCAGGCCCGCGGTCTGGTCAAGCGCTACGGCCAGGTCACCGCGATCGACGGCGCCGACTTCGACCTGCTGCCCGGTGAGGTCCTCGCCGTCATCGGCGACAACGGCGCCGGCAAGACCAGCCTGATCAAGGCCCTCACCGGCGCGCTCATCCCCGACGCCGGCGAGATCCGCCTGAACGGCAGGCCGATCAGCTTCTCCGGGCCGCAGAGCGCCCGCGCCCACGGCATCGAGACGGTCTACCAGGACCTCGCCGTGGCCGCCTCCATGGACATCGCCTCCAACATGTTCCTGGGCCGCGAGCTCCGCCGCCCCGGGGTGCTCGGCAGTGTCTTCCGCATGCTCGACAAGAAGCGGATGCGTCAGGAGGCCGCCGAGCACATGGCCGACCTGAAGATCGGTCTGCGCTCGCTCACGCAGTCGGTCGAGACGCTCTCCGGCGGCCAGCGGCAGGCGGTCGCGGTGGCCCGTTCCGTGGCCTGGGCCGGCAGCGTGGTCGTCATGGACGAGCCCACCGCCGCGCTCGGCGTCAAGGAGTCCGGCCAGGTCCTCGACCTGATCCGCCGGGTCCGCGACAAGGGCATGCCGGTCGTCCTGATCAGCCACAACATGCCCCACGTCTTCGAGATCGCCGACCGGATCCACGTCCACCGGCTGGGCCGCCGGGCCGCGGTGATCAAGCCCTCCGACTACTCGATGGCGGAGGTCGTCGCCATCATGACCGGCGCGCTCACCGTCGACGAGGCCGGAGATACTGTCGTAGCGGATTCCGCGGCGGCCAAGGCCGCGGGCGTCCAGGCCACCTGACCACCACTCATCACTCGACGGAATCCGGCCGAGGCCGCGGCCGGAACCGACGAGCACAGGAGACGGTTTCCTCCATGGCAGCGAACCGCCGCCCCACCCTCGCAGACGTCGCACGCGAGGTCGGGGTCAGCGCCAAGACGGTCTCCCGCGTCCTCAACGAGGACGGGCCCGCCTCGGCCCGCACCAGAGAACAGGTGCTCGCCGCCGTCGCCAAGCTCGGCTTCCAGCCGAACCTCATGGCGCGCAACATCCGCGTCGGCGGACCCGACACCACCATCGGTCTGGTCATCCCCGACCTCGGCAACCCCTTCTTCGGCGCCGTGGCCCGCAGCATCGAGGACACCGTCCGCGAACGCGGACTCACCCTGCTCATGGGCTCCTCCGCGGACGACCCCGAGCGCGAACGCGCCCTGACCGACAAGTTCCTGGCCCGCCGCGTCAGCATCCTGATGGTCGTGCCGTCCGTCGGCGCCGACCACTCCCACCTCAAGAGCCACCGGGCCGCGGGCCTGCCCGTCGTCTTCCTCGACCGCCCGGGCAGTGGGCTGGCGGCGGACTGCGTCGTCAGCTCCAACCGCACCGGCGCCCACGACGGAGTCGCCCATCTCATCGCCCACGGCCACCGGCGCATCGGCTTCATCGGCGACCTGCCCACCACGCTCCACACCCGCCGCGAGCGCCTGGCCGGCTACCGGGCGGCCCTGGAGGACGCCGGTATCCGGCCCGACCGCTCCCTGCTGACCAGCGCCCACGACCAGCACGGGGCCTCCGTCGCCACCACCCGGCTCCTCGAACTGAAGGATCCGCCCACCGCGCTCTTCGCCGGCAACAACATCGTCGCCCTGGGCATAGTCGCCGAGCTCGCCCGCAGCGGACGCAAGGACGTCGCCGTCGTCGCCTTCGACGACGTACCGCTCGCCGAGGCCCTCGAACCGGCCCTCACCGTCGTCGCCCAGGACCCGGAGGAGATCGGCAGAACGGCGGCCGCCACGGCCCTCGCCCGCCTCGACGGCGACCGCACCCGCGCCCGCACCATCACCGTCCCCACCCGGCTGATCACCCGGGGCTCGGGGGAGCTGCCGGTGCGGGCGATGCAGGGGGTGTGACGG
>NZ_RSAJ01000354.1 GCF_003933965.1 Streptomyces sp. RP5T | reverse complement strand
GACCCACCCCGGCGCCCCCACCGACAGGGCGGGCCAGCAGCAGCTTTCGCCAGGGTTCTTCGTCAACCACGACGACCCGGTCCACGCTGTGATGCGGCGCACCGTGACCCGTGAGTTCATGGTCAAACGTGTGGACGCGCTGCGCCCGGCCGTCGCACGCCTGACCGGGGAACTCCTCGACGACTTCACCCGGCGCGAGGGCCCCGTCGACCTGGTGGAGCACTTCTCGCTGCCGCTGCCGTCCGTGGTCATCTGTGAACTGCTGGGCGTGCCCTACGAGGATCACGCGTTCTTCCAAGGGCAGACGAAGCAGCTCGCCGACCGAAGGGCCACGGCCCAGGAGTTCCAGCAGGCATTCGCGAATCTCTCCGAGTTCCTGCTGGGACTCGTCTACACCAAGCGCGCGGCCCCCGGCGACGACGTGGTCACACGGCTCGCCGCGCAGGTGGACGAGGGTGTCATCACCGATCAGGACGCCGCCGACATCGGCGCCATGCTGCTGATCGCCGGGCACGAGACGACCGCGAACATGATCGCGCTGAGCACCGTCACCCTGCTGCAGCATCCTGACCAGATCCCGCGTCTGTTCGGCGGACCGGACCAGGTCGCCCAGGCGGTGGACGAGCTCCTGCGCTACCTCGCGGTCGTGCACGTCGGGCTGCGCCGCACCGCCCTGGAGGACGTCACCGTCGGCGGCGTCACCATCCGCGCCGGCGAGGGCGTGATCGTCTCTGTCAACGTCGCCAACCGCGACCCGGAGTTCTTCACCGACCCCGACGACCTCGACCTGGCCCGCGGGGACGCCCGCAAACACCTGGCCTTCGGCTACGGCATCCACCAGTGCATCGGCCAGCCGCTGGCCCGCGCCGAACTGCAGATCGTCCTGCCCGAACTCTTCCGCCGGCTTCCCGGCCTGAAGCTCGCCCTGCCGCTGGAGGAGATCACCTTCAAGCAGTACGCCAGCGTCTACGGCGTCGACGAACTGCCCGTCACCTGGTGATCCGGCCTGCCTGAACTTCCACCCCACACACAGAAACAATCAAGAGGGAAGAACCGTCATGCGTGTAGAAGTCGACGTCCCCAAGTGCGTTGCCTCGGGCCAGTGCGTGGAGCTCGCCCCCGACGTCTTCGACCAGCGGGAAGAGGACGGCATAGTCGTCCTCCTCGACGACGCCCCGCCCGCCGAACTGCACGACGCCGTCCGCGAGTCCGCCACCGTGTGCCCCGCCGCCGCCATCCGCCTGGCCATGTCATGAGCGCACCCACGACCGCCGGCGCACCCGACCGCGTCGTCATCGTCGGCGCCTCCGCGGCCGGCCTCGCCGCCGCCGAGACCCTGCGCCGAGAGGGCCACACCGGCACCATCACCCTCATCGGCGACGAATCCGCCGCCCCCTACGACCGGCCGCCCCTGTCCAAGGAGATCCTCTCCGGAGCCTGGAGCCCCGACCAGCTGCCCCTGCGCACCGAGACCGACCTCAACGCCCTCGGCCTGGACGCCCGCTACGGAAGCGAGGCGAACGGCCTGGACGCCGCCGCCCGCACCGTCCTGCTCTCCGACGGCTCCGTGGTGCCATACGACGGGCTGATCGTGGCGACCGGAGTCCGACCCCGGCAGCTGCCCGGTATCCCTGCCCACACCCTGCGCACCCTCGACGACGCCCTCGCCCTCAGGAACCGTCTCGGCCCTGGCCGCACGCTGGCCGTGGTCGGCGCCGGATTCCTGGGCGCCGAGGCCGCCGCGGTCGCGGCCTCCATGGGCACCCGGGTGATCCTCCTGGAACCCGCCCCGGTCCTGCTGGCCCACGCGGTCGGCGAGGACATCGGCCGCATCTTCTCCCAGGCCCACCTCGACCACGGCGTGGACCTGCGCACCGCGACCACCGTCAGCGAGGTCGTCACCGGCGGCGTACGGCTGGACGACGGCAGCCTGGTCGAGGCCGACACCGTGCTCGTGGCCATCGGCTCCCGCCCCAACACCGAATGGCTGACCGGCAGCGGCCTGCCCGTCGGTGACGGGCTGAACTGCGACATGTACTGTTCCGCCGCCGGCGGGGTGTACGGCGCGGGCGACGTGGCCCGCTGGCACAACTCCCTCTTCGGCACCTCGATGCGCATCGAACACCGTACCAATGCAGCCGAGCAGGGCATGGCCGCCGCCCGCAACCTCCTAGGCGCGCAGCGGCCGTTCGCCCCCGTGCCGTACTTCTGGTCCGACCAGTACGACATGAAGATCCGCGCCTGCGGCTACCTGCGCGGCCACGACGAGGTGCACATCACCGAAGGCAGCGTCGAAGAACGGAAGTTCACCGCCGTCTACCGCACCGGCGACCACCTCACCGGGGTCCTGTCCGTCGGCATGCCACCCAAGAGCATCCGTCCCTGGCAACGGGCCATCGCCGCCCGCACACCCTGGACGCTCACACGAGAAGCGGCAGCATGAGCGGCACCGCCTGCCAGGGGGAGACCTCTGGCAGGCGGGCCCACTGGGGCCGGCAGGTCAGGAGGCGATGAGGTAGTCGGTGAAGCCGTCGCGGATGAGGGATTCGTACGCTGCGTGCACGTCCTCCAGGACGCACTGCGAGATGGCGAAGCCGAGGTCCGGGTACTCGATCACCCGCTGCAGGCCGCCGAACATCATGCCGATCACTGTCTCCTCTCGCCCATGGCTTTGAGGTAGGCGTCGAACGACAACGGGTCAGAGGCGCACACCACTTCGACCTCGGGCCACTGCTTGCGGCACGTGACACAGGCCCGTCGCTCCACGTACGGCATGGTGACCAGCAGCACGGAGCGTGGCCGGACACCGGCTGCGGTGATGACGTCGCGCGCGTAGGCGATGTTCTGCCCGGTGTTGGCGGCCTTCGGTTCCAGCAGGATCGCGTGGGCCGGAACGCCGATCGCGCGAGCGTGTTCGCTGAAGTGCACCGCCTCACCGCGAGGAAACACGCTGCTGATTGCCGGGCTGTTGCCGCCGGTGAAGACGAGGGGGGAAGAGCCCCGCCCTGTCCAGGTTGACGGCCCCTCCGCAGTCCACCCTGCAGCGCCTCCTTGGTGCCCGCGCCAGCCGCGCTCTTGACGAACACGCCCACGGTCACGACACCCAGGTCGTCGACCCCACCGCGTCCGGCACCGGAGCCCCAGCGAGCCTCAGTACGGAACACCGCTTTGCCCGGGACGAACTCGACCCGACCGCCCGCCGGCGCACCCTCCTCTCCCTAGCCGACGACCTCGGCGCCCGCCTCCGCGCCTCCCGCCAGATCGCCACCGGCGTGACCTGCACGATCCGCTACGCCGACGGCAGCGTCACCCGCCGCAGCCGAACCCTGCCCGAAGCCCCCCAGCACACCCTCCTCCTGGCCCGGACCGCCTATGCGGTGTACGACTCCCTCGCGCTTCAGCGCGCCAGGGTCCGCAGCATCGCCTTGCGGGCCGGCGCGCTTCGGCCCGCCGCCCGGGCCACCCGGCAGCTCGCCCTCGACGCAGGCGACGACAAACCCCTTGCCCTCCTCAAGCCCGAGCAGCACGACCTCCTGGCCAAGCTCACCGCCGCCTGCCCCGAGATGACCCAACTGGCCTCAGGTATCAGAGACTTCGCCCCGCTCCTTACGCCACACACCGACAACACCGATGCGCTCACGCACTGCATCGCCCAAGTCCGAACAGCCGACCTGCCCCACCTACACGCCTTCTTCCGGGGCCTGGACCGGGACATCGACGCCGTGATCGCCGGGCTCACGCTTTCGTACAGCAACGGCCCCACTGAGGGGGCAACACCAAGACCAAACAGATCGCGCGCCAGATGCACGGACGAGCAGGCTTCACCCTGCTCCGGCACCGCATCCTCCTCGGATAACAGCACGCTCCGTCACCACCGAATGTGAGACAGGGCCGTTAGATTTACACTCCCGTTTGAAGAGCTGGAGGATCCTGCGGGAGGAGAGCGAAGAGCCCCGCTCCCCAAGGGGGCGGGGCTCGTTCGTGACCCACGAAGCTGACCGCGGGTACTGTTCTGGTGTCGAAGCAGAACAGGAGCCAGTATGCACGCTCTGCCCGAAGACCACACCGGCGTGCGAATGCGTCGCCTTCGCCGTGAACGCCATCTCACGCAAAGGGCTGTCTCGGACCTCTCCGGGATTCCGTACAGCACGTACACGAAGACGGAGCAAGGTGTCATTCCGGCCACGCCCCACGTGATCGCCGCGTTCGCCCGAGCGGTTCGTGTCGAGGTGGCGACTGTCGTCGGCCAGCCCTACGCGACCCAGCTGCGCGCCGACGAACTCGACGTGCTGATAAGCCCAGTTCGCGAGGCGCTCGACGTTTACGATCTCGGCGCCGACCCGGACATCCAGCCCCGCAGTCTCGCCGCTCTGCACGGCGACGCCGAAGCCCTGTGCGCGGCAGTGCGCGCTGGGGAGATCAAGCAGGCGGCGAGCCGTGTCGCTGGCCTGATCGAAGAGGCCACGACGGCGGCGCACTTGAGTGGCAGCACCGAAGGATGGTTGACGCTTGCCTCGTTCTACCGCACTGCCTACGACGTCGCGGCCAAGCTCGGCTTTGCGGATCTGGCTCAGCTGTCACTCGCCCGGATGGACTGGGCCGCGCAGCGCGGCTCGGACGCTGTCCTTGGCGGCATGTTCCACTACCTGCGGGCGCTGACGTACCTGCGTGAGGGCAAGTACCGCACAGGGGAGCGCCTCGTGTCCCTCGGATTGTCGGCGCTCCAGCAGGCCGACGAGAGTCGCGAGCGCGAGGTCGTCACGGGGCAGATCCACCTGGGGGCGGCCGTTATGGCCGGGCGGGCGCACAACAAGGACGAGGCGCTCACTCACCTCGGCGAGGCTGAGCGGATCGCCGGCACGACCGGCGAATCGGTGCAGGTGCACTGGCTCGCCTTCGGCCCGACCAACGTGAAGGTGCATCGTGTGTCGGTGCTCGCCGAACTCGATGAGTACAGCAAGGCAGTTGAGGTGACGTCGGACCTTCGTATCCCCGACGACTGGCCCAAGTCGCGGACGAGCCACCACTACGCCGAAGTCGCTCGCGCGCAGATGTGGACGGGGAAGATCGACGAGTCGTTCAAGAGCCTGCTGATCGCCCGGAAGACGGCGCCGCAGCAGGCGAAGTACCACCCGACCGTGCGGGAGACGTACGCCGGTCTTGAAGCCGCTTACCGGCGGCTGCCCGAGTCGTTCCTGTCGTACGGCTCTTGGCTGGGCGCGGCGGCGCACGCCTAGCGCATAACGTAGGTCAGCCCTTGGCCCCAACTATCAACAATCCTTGATAGTTGGGGCCTCGTCGTGCGGCCACCATGTCGTAACTGGACTTTCGACATGGAGCCGACCATGACGAACAACCGCTTCGCGGAGCGGCGGCGCACCCGTCGACGCGCCGCATCGGATGCCCCCCTGCTCCACCTCTTCCGTAGCACCCGCAGGCCGAGTCCTGCACACCTTTCGTTGTCGGCTCCGCGTTCCCATAAGAGGACGTGATGACGACGATTGCCGTAGACCTGCGCCGCCCGGGCCTCCACCGCCGCGACGCCATGACCGCATCGTTCGCGGTCGTGCCCTGTGATGGCGAGCGCCTGCCTCGCGACGAGGACGCCCAGCGGGTACGGGACATGCGCCGTCTCGTTGCCGCCCGGCTCGAACAGTGCGGCCTCGAAGCGATGACCGACGACGTGCTGGTGATGGTCTCGGAGCTGCTGACGAACGCGCTTGTGCACAGTGGCAGTGGGGAGATCTCCCTCTCGCTCGTCGTGCTGGCCAACGATCTGCGTATTGAGGTCCGCGACGGTATGCCCGGCGTGGCTGAGCCGAAGCGGCCCGAGCCGTCGGACGAGTCCGGGCGCGGACTGTGGCTGCTCGACGCCTTGGTCAAGGAACGCCGCGGCACGTGGGGTACGTACGACGCCGGCGCCTGCACCTGGTGCGAGCTGCCCGTGGCGACGGGAGTACAGCGGTGAACGCGGCGGTCGCGATCTCGCGATGGACACGTCCCGTGCCCCGGTGGATGGCCCCGCTCGACGAGGACGTCGTGAGCGGCGTGTTAGCGGCCATGCGGCGCTGGAGCGCCTTGGACGGCGATGCCCTCCTCGATGACGTCGGCGCGGTCATAGACGACGTGGTGCCGGCTGAGGACGACGTCGAGGAATTAGCTGAGCGGCTGCGCGGCCATCTGATGCGGCTCGTCGCTGTCGCGGTCGCCAACAAGACGGACGAGGACGAACAGGCCGCTGAGTTGATCGAACGGGCTCGCGACATACGCAGTGACGAACTGCCGGGCGACTACTGGCGGGCTGTCGGGCACCTGCGGCGGATGGCGTGGTCGGTGAACGAGTTACTCGAACGGCTCGGCGCCGTCCGATGCCTGAGGGAGTACGCGTGATCCAGTTGCCCGGCCCCGTGGTGAGCCGCGCCAACGAACGAGCGGTGATCCCGTTCATCACCGCACGCAAGGGTGAAGAGGCTGCGCCCGCGAACCTCTATCTCCTGCCCCAACGGGGCACTGGTCAACTGCGGTTGTTCTACGGCGACGAGGATGCCCGGGACCGGTCGGTGGCCGAGATGCTGTGGGCCCGCTCCGCCTTCAGCATGGGTGACGGCGGCATACCCACCGGCGAGCCGCTGTGGAAGTTCGTGCACCCGTACCGGCAGATGGCGACGATGCTCGCGAACTGCTGCGAGATCTGCACCCGCCCGGCGCGGACACCGCTCGGGCTGATCTTCCTTGCCGGACCGAAGGACCACGACCTGACATCGCCGGTCATCTCGACGTGGCAGCCGCCTGTGTGCGCTCGGCATGTCCGTACGGCGCTGAAGCTGTGCCCGCACCTGGAAGGCAGCCCGATGGTCTGCGTCGCCCGGAGCGCGCCCCTGTACGGGGTCATCGGCACGGTGTACGGCCCCGGGCCGGGCGGATCCGTTGTCGCCGTTGAGGAGCCCGACGAACCCGTGAAGTTCAACGATCCGCGGGTTCCACGAACGCTCGCCTCGCAGCTCGCACGGCGCCTGGCGTCATTCCAAGTACTCGACGTGGACGAAGTCCTCACCGAGTTGGCGGTCACCGCATGAACCGACTTTCGGTGCCCGGCTGCTCCCTGCCCGGCCCGATGATTCCCGGACGCACCGGGACCGGCGTCTTCTGGACGGAGGCTTCGGATCTCCCGCTTTCACTCCCCAGTGGTGACGAGCCGGAGCCTCCCAAGACACCGGCGGGGCCGGGTGCTTCCCCTCGCCTCCGGCCTCGTCGGTACCAACGCCCGTCACGGGGCGCCGACCGCGTCCATACGGCGGCCCGTGACGGGCCCTCGACTCCCGCGCCGGGAGCAGAGCAGACCCGGCGCGGGGTGCACCACCCGAACGGCACCGACAACCCCGACGAGAGGGAAGGTCATGACCGTCACTCTGGAACAGCCCCCCACCACGCGGACGCGGGACCCGAAGGAACTGCTCAACGCGGTGGCCCCGCACATCACCGAGCTGACCGTGAACGTCTTCGATTCCGGCATGAGCTTGTGGGATCGCGAGGTCGCCCTGCTGCTCCGCGACCACACCATGGTCCGGGACATGGCCGAGCGGGTTCTCGGCAACGCCGTCATGTACACGATCGGCTGCATCGAGCATCCTGAGGTACATCTGGGTGTCGGCAAGCTCGTGGACATCGGCGTGCATCAGCTCATCCTCGACACCCCCGTCTGGTGGGGGATCTGCCGGCTCTACAACGGCGGCGGCTACAAGCACCACGCACCGTTCATCGAGCGCCGCGGCGACGGTTTGTGCCTGCGGACCGCAGAGTTCCTGACGTCGATCGGGTTCGCGATCGATGAGGAGCTGTGGGCGATCGACGGCGCGGACTGCTCGCCGTGCGACAACAAGGTCCCCGACAGCCACTGACCCGCTACAGTCGCCCCCGTCCTCCCGTGAGGGCGGGGGCGATGCGCCACCACACCCAGAGGAATCACTGTGCCCGTACCGCACGACATCGCAGCCGAGACCGAACTGTGGGACACGTTCGCCGAGTCCGCCTTCAAGCCGGACGCCGAGCCGACGTTCTGCTGGACCCAGTACGCCGGTCACGGCCCCGGCCCCGAACTGCTGGGCAGTCCACGCCGCGTGCTGGAGATCGGCTGTGGCACCGGCCGCGCCGTCGCGTTCCTTGCCGGGCAGGGCGTTGAGGCCCACGGAGTCGACCTCTCCCCGGTCATGGTGAAGAAGACGAGCGAACGGTGGGGCGACACCGGGGCCGTCTTCCACCACGGCGAGGTCCTGGAGTGGCTGGCCGGATGCCGCGACCGCTACGACGCCGTGTACTCCATCTTCGGGGCAGCCTGGTTCACCGACCCCTCCCGCCTGTTCCCGCTGGTGCACGACCGCCTAAACCCGGGCGGAGTGTTCGCCTTCTCCCAGCCGCCGGCCATCCCCGGCGCCTACGGCCCGCAAGGCATGTACAAGGGCGGCTTCGCGGGCAAGGCGATGTTCACCTACCGCTACAGCTACAAGCCGGCCGTATGGCAGCGGCTGCTGACGCGCGCCGGATTCTCCTCCACCCAAGCCGAGACGCTCGACGCGCCGAAGGCCGGGCACATCGGCACAATGATCGTGCGCGCACGCCGCTAGCGCAGCCCCTTGTGCGGCCCCGTCTGCCTGTTCCCCTCCGTGGCGGACGGGCGGGACCTCATCCAACTTGGCCGGCCGTGCACCGATAGT
>NZ_RSAJ01000353.1 GCF_003933965.1 Streptomyces sp. RP5T | reverse complement strand
GCGCAGCACCGCGCACAACGCGTGCACCACGTCCGAGGGCCACTGGCGGTCCTCGGCCCACTCACGGGCCCGGTCCCCCGTCGCCGCACCCACACTCGCCCGCACCGACCCCGCCCGCTCCACGCACTGCAACGCCGGATGCCCCTCCGGGTACCGCACGGGCAGCCCGGCCGCGCCCGACGCCTGAAGGCTCGGCCCCGGCGCCCCGGAGGGCGTCGCGGCGACCCGTACCAGACGGACCCGGCCGCTCTCCTCCCCGTCGGCCACCGCGCCGCCGGCCACCCGGTCGATCAGCGCGTGGTCGGCGAAGCCGGCAAGGGCGAAGTCCAGATGGACCACGGCGGCCTCGGCCGGGTCCTCGCACTCCGCGGCCGCGCGGGCGGCCCGGTGGAGCTGGTTGGTCCGGAAGCGCAGCAGCGAGGCCTCCTGCTCGCTCTGCTTGGCCTCGGTGACGTCCTGGAACAGCCAGCCGACGCCCAGCGGCACCGGCTCCTCCGCGAGCGGCGAGGCCAGCCGCACGAACCCGCAGCGCCAGCAGCGCCGCTTCTCGCCGTCCGGTGTCCGCACCCCCACCCAGATCTCGGCGGGCGCCGGCGGCGCGCCCTCGGCCAGCACATGGGTCAGCGCGCTCTCCAGCTCCTCCACGCCCTGGGCGAGCAGCTCCCCGAGGGGCCGCCCCAGCACCGACGTCCGCCCGATGCCCAGCGACCGGGCCGCGTGCGCGTTGACCACGGCGGGCCGCAGATCGGCGTCGACCAGCACGACACCCCACGAGGCGTCCTCGAACAGGGCCTCGCTCAGCGCGATCGAGCGCTCCAGGTCGATCTGGGTGTGCACCTCGCTGAAGGCGCAGTACACCCCGGCAGGCTTGCCGTCGGGCCCGCGCACGGCCGCGGACTGGGTGCGTACGAGGACCCGGCCGCCGTCCTTGGTCAGCAGCGCGAACTCGTGCACCTGCCGCCCGGGCGCCTGCATGGCGGACATCAGCCGCGCCTCGACCTCCTCGGCGTCCGCCCGCCGCACGGCCCACCCGGCGAACCCGTGCCGCCCCACGGCCTCGGCCGCGGTCCATCCGAGGATGCGCTCGGCCTCACGGTTCCAGTGGGTGACGATCCCGTCCGCGTCGAAGGCACACAGTGCCGCGTCCATGCCGTCCAGCAGTGCGGCGAGCAGGTCCGAGCCGCCCGAGCCCTCCGGGCCGTCCGGCCCGGGCTCGTCGGGACCCAGTTCGTCGGTGGTCCCACTACGCCGGGAAGCACTCACCTGGACCCCCTGCCGGCTGCTTCACTCACTGACAATCATTGAACTCGAACGTGACGCAGCACACACCGGGTTCCCGCAAGATTGAGGGAATCGTTGCACGCCGGAAACGCCCCGAATCCCCTCAAACGGCTTCCCGGTCCGGCCCCAGCCGCAGGTCGATCCACTCGTCGCTGCCGCCGTCCAGCACATACCGGTCGACCTCGACGAACCCGCGCGCCAGCGCGAACCGCGTCCCGTCCCCATTGACGGCCAGCACGCATGTCTCGATCACCCGGGCGCCGAGCACGCGCGCATGATCAAGACCCTTCTCGTAGAGGGCCGTCCCGAAACCCCGTCCGCGGTATTCGGGCAGCACGCGCGCGATGACGGTCGCCACGGCGTCCTCCCCCTGCGGCGGCCGGACGGTCGAGCAGCCCACCAGCACGTCTCCCAGGTAGGCGTTCTCCAACCGGTACCGCCGGCCGCGCTCCCGTACGTCCTCAAGCTCCATGGCGGCGGGCGGCACGATCACGTTGTGCACGTGCCGCCACTCCTCGGCCATACCGTCCCCCACGACGGGCTCGATCCTCAGATGAGTCATGGCCGCACGCTAGGTGATCGTTCCGGGCGCGTCCACGGACTTGGGGAACCTCGGATGCCATCCCCGGAAAAAGGGTTGAAGCGGAGGGGGCGGCCTTCTTAAGGTGCAGGTACTTCGGAAAGGAGGTGGTTCGGCAGATGTATTCATACCGGACGGAAGAGGTGGCTGCGGGCTAGCGGCCCGTCACCCACCGAGTGCGGTGCCGGACCAGCGCGCATGAGATGTGCGCAACCGGCCAATCCAACGCAGTCACCCGACCCGCGAGCTCGCCGGTAACGTCCGGCCGGCTCCCCCGCCCCAGGGCGGAGGGACCCAGAGCTCGCGGGTCGCCTGCGTTTCGCGGCCAGGCTCAGGGGCTCAGCCGCTCCACCCGCCAGTTCCCGTCCGCCTGGGCCACGTAGCGCAGCCGGTCGTGCAGGCGGTTCTCGCGGCCCTGCCAGAACTCGACGCTCTCCGGCGCCACCCGGAAGCCGCCCCAGTGCGGCGGCACCGGCACCTGTTCGCCCTCGGGGTAGCGGGCGGCGAGTTCCGCGTAGGCGGTGTCGACCTGCTCGCGGCTCTCGATCACCGAGGACTGCGCGCTGGCCCAGGCGCCGAGCTGGGAGCCGTGCGGGCGGGTGCGGAAGTAGGCGGCGGTCTCGTCGCGGCCGGTGCGGCGGGCGAGGCCGGTGACGATGACCTGGCGGGCCATGGGGTGCCAGGGGAAGAGCAGGCAGACGTACGGGTTGGCGGCGAGGTCCCGGCCCTTGCGGGAGTCGTAGTTCGTGTAGAAGACGAAGCCCTGTTCGTCGAACTGCTTGAGCAGGACCGTGCGGGAGCTGGGGCGGCCCTCGGCGTCCGCGGTGGAGACCACCATGGCGTTCGGCTCGAACAGGTGCGCCTCGGTGGCCGCCTGCTTGAACCAGCGCGCGAACTGTTCGACGGGCGTGGCGGCCAGGTCGGCCTCGGCGAGACCCTCCGCGCGGTACTGCCGGCGCATGGAGGCGGGGTCCGGGAAGACGGCGTGTGCGGCGTCGGTCACGTCGTCATCTTGCCGTACGGATCGCCTCCGCAGGGAAGGTGGCACTGAGTGCCGCAAGCTCTCCCCAAAGGTGGCACTCGGGGATATCGTGGCGTCATCCGTCGTACACGTCACGAGGAGCCGCCTCATGTCCGATCTCGACCCCGGCCACGGTTTCGTACCCGGTCTCGAAGGCGTCGTCGCGTTCGAGACGGAGATCGCCGAACCGGACAAGGAGGGCGGCGCGCTGCGGTACCGGGGCGTCGACATCGAGGATCTGGTCGGCCATGTCTCGTTCGGCAACGTCTGGGGGCTGCTGGTCGACGGCGCCTTCAACCCCGGTCTGCCGCCCGCCGAGCCGTTCCCGATCCCGGTGCACTCCGGGGACATCCGCGTGGACGTCCAGTCGGCGCTGGCCATGCTCGCGCCGGTGTGGGGGCTCAAGCCGCTGCTCGACATCGACGCGGAGCAGGCGCGTGCCGATCTGGCCCGGGCCGCGGTGATGGCGCTGTCCTACGTCGCGCAGTCCGCGCGCGGGCAGGGGCGGCCGATGGTGCCGCAGCGGGAGATCGACAAGGCGCAGTCGGTCGTGGAGCGGTTCATGATCCGGTGGCGGGGTGAGCCGGATCCCAAGCACGTGGCCGCCGTGGACGCGTACTGGACGTCGGCCGCGGAGCACGGCATGAACGCGTCGACGTTCACCGCGCGCGTGATCGCCTCCACGGGGGCGGATGTCGCCGCCGCGCTGTCCGGTGCGGTGGGTGCGATGTCGGGGCCGCTGCACGGCGGGGCGCCGTCCCGGGTGCTCGGGATGATCGAGGAGATCGAGCGGACCGGGGACGCGGAGGCGTACGTCAGGCAGGCGCTGGACCGCGGTGAGCGGCTGATGGGGTTCGGGCACCGGGTGTACCGGGCCGAGGACCCGCGGGCGCGGGTGCTGCGGCGGACCGCGCGGGAGCTGGGGGCGCCCCGGTTCGAGATCGCGGAGGCGCTGGAGAAGGCGGCGCTGGCGGAGCTGCACGCGCGGCGGCCGGACCGGGTGCTCGCCACGAACGTGGAGTTCTGGGCGGCGATCGTGCTCGACTTCGCGGAGGTGCCGGCGCACATGTTCACGTCGATGTTCACGTGTGCGCGGACCGCCGGGTGGTCGGCGCACATCCTTGAGCAGAAGCGGACGGGGCGGCTGGTGCGGCCGTCGGCGCGGTATGTCGGGCCCGGCTCGCGGAGTCCTCGGGACATCGAGGGGTACGGAGACATCGCCCACTGAAGGGGGTGCCTGAGGTGCGTGGGCGACTGCGGGTGATGTGTGGCTTGTCGCCCCCGCGCGGCGGTAGCCGCACATTGGCACAGCCCCGCGCCCCTGAAAGACCTACTGCAGCGCCTCGTTCAGTAGTGCTGTCCACTGGGTGACCACTCTGTCCCGCCTGGCCTTGTCGTCCGTCAGCAGGTTCGCCAGGCCCAGGCCCCTCGCCATGTCCAGGAGACCCTGGACGGTTTCCCGGGCGCCCGGCTTCGACTCGTCGGCGCCCAGGAGGTCGACGGCGATCCGGTGGGTCTCCCGGCCCACCCTCGCTTCCAGCTCGGTCACGTGGGGGCGCAGTTGCTCCTCGTTGGAGGCGGCGACCCACAGGTGGAGGGCGGCGCGGAAGAGGGGGCCGGTGTAGAGGTCCACCAGGGCGGAGATCACCGCGCGTCTGTCGTCCGCGGCGCCCTGCGGGAACAGGGCGCGCAGGGCCGTGGAGCGTTCCTCCGCCACGTACTCGACGGCCGCCGTGAAGAGGGCCTCGCGGGTCGGGAAGTGGTGCTGGGCGGCGCCTCGGGAGACGCCGGCGCGTTCGGCGACGACGGTGACCGTGGAGCCGGCCCAGCCGTGTTCGGCGAGGCAGGCCACGGCGGCTTCGAGGAGGCGCTGCCGGGTGGCCCGGCTGCGGTCCTGCTTCGGCACGCGGTCGGCCCGGTCGCCGATCGTGGTCACACCACCCATGAGGGATCCCGTCGTTCCAGGAAGGCTGTCATGCCCTCGCGCGCGTGCGATGAGGCGAACAGCCGGGCCGAGAGCGCGGTCAGGTCGGCCGCGTCCCGGTCGAAGGTCTCCAGCACCTTAGCCGTGAGCAGCCGTTTCGTCTCGGCCAGGGCCTCGGGGGCGGCCCGGCGCAGACCGTCCAGGATCGGTGCGAGTACGGCGTCCACGTCGTCGCCCGCCGCCGTGACCAGGCCGATGCGGGCCGCCTCGGCGGCGTCGAAGCGTTCGCCGGTGAGGTAGTGGCGGGCCAGGGCGCGGGGGTCGGTGCGGGGCAGCAGGGTCAGCGAGATGACCGCGGGCGCGACCCCGATCCGTACCTCGGTGAAGGCGAACGTCGACTCGGTGGCCGCGGCCGCGATGTCGCAGGCGGCGAGGAGGCCGAGGCCGCCCGCGCGGACGTGCCCGGTGACGCGGGCGACGACCGGCTTGCCGAGCTCGACGATCTGCCTCAGGAGTGCGACCAGGGCGTCCGGGTGCGGGGGGTCCTTGAGGTCGGCGCCCGCGGAGAAGGTGTTGCCGGTGTGGGTGAGGACGACCGCGCGGACGGCGTCGTCCTTGGCGCAGTCCGTGAGCGCGGCGGCCAGCTCGCCCACCAGGGCGGCGGACAGGGCGTTGCGGTTGTGCGGGGAGTCGAGGGTGAGGGTCTCCACGGCACGCGTGCGCGTGCGGGCGATCGGTGTCATGGGCGCTCCCTGAGCTGTCGTCGCAGGATCTTGCCGGAGGCGGCCCGGGGCACCGCGTCGATGAAGGTGACCTGGCGGACGCGTTTGTAGGGGGCGACGCGTTCGGCGACGTACATCATGACCTCGCTCGCGGAGAGGTCGCTCGCGGTGGGCCGGCGGACGACGAAGGCGTGCGGGACCTCGTTGTGCCGGTCGTCGTAGACGCCGATGACGGCCGCGTCGGCGATGTGGGGGTGGGTGAGCAGAAGGGCCTCCAGTTCGGCGGGGGCCACCTGGAAGCCCTTGTACTTGATGAGTTCCTTGACCCGGTCGACGACGAACAGCCAGCCGTCGGCGTCGACATGGCCGACGTCCCCGGTGTGCAGCCAGCCGTCGGGGTCGATCATGGCGGCGGTGTCGTCGGGGCGGCCGAGGTAGCCCTTCATGACCTGCGGGCCGCGGATGAGGATCTCGCCGGGCTCGCCGGTGCCGAGGTCCTTGTCGGGGTCGGCGAGGGAGACGATCCGCATCTCGGTGCCGGCGATGAGCTTGCCGACGGTTCCCGGGGGTGCCTCGCGCATGGCGGACAGGGGGACCACGTGGGTGCCGGGCGAGAGTTCCGTCATGCCGTACGCCTGGCCGACGGGCGGCAGGCCCAGCCGGGCCGAGCAGGCGGCGGCGAGTCCGGCGTCCAGCGGGGCGGCAGCGCTGACGATGTAGCGCAGGGACGAGAGATCGTACTGCTCGATCAGCGGGTGCTTGGCGAGGGCGAGGACGATCGGCGGGGCCACGTACAGGCCGGTGATGCGGTGGTTCTGGATGGCCGCGAGGAAGGTGTCCAGGTCGAAGCGGGGCAGGACGACGACGCTCGCGCCGACGCGCAGGGGCGCGTTCATCAGGGCCGTGAGGCCGTAGATGTGGAAGAAGGGCAGGACCGCGAGGATGCGGTCCTCGGGGCCCGCCGACATCAGGGGCTGGAGCTGGGCGAGGTTGGTGGCGATCTGCCGGTGGGTGAGCATCACGCCCTTGGGGGTGCCGGTGGTGCCCGAGGAGTACGGCAGGGCCGCCAGGTCCGTCACCGGGTCGATGGCGGGCTCCGGTTCGGGGGCCGTCGAGGCCAGCATGTCGATGAGGGAGCGGTGGCCGGGGGCGCTGTCGCAGACGAAGATCTCCTGGACGCCGCCGGCGAGTTCGGCGGCCCGGCGGGCGGTCTCCAGGAGCGGCGAGACGGTGACGATCCAGCGGGCGGCGGAGTCGGAGAGCTGCTTGGCGAACTCCTCGGCCGTGGAGAGCGGGTGCACGGTCGTGACGGAGGCACCCGCGCGCGTGGCGGCGTAGAACGCGGTCGGGAAGGCGATCGTGTTGGGGCTGTGCAGCGCGAGCACGTCCCCCTTGGCGACGCCCGCCTCCGCGAGGCCGGCGGCGACCCGGCGGTGGAACCGGTCGAGCTGTCCGTACGTGAGCGTGGTGCCGTCGGTGCCGTCGATCAGGGCGGGCGCGTCACCGGACTCGGCGGCCCGGGCGAGGACCGCGTCGTGGATGGGGAGTTCGATGGGCTGGACGTCTGCGTACTCGCTGCGGAACACGGTTCCTCCAAGACGGCCTGATTCCATGGGGGGCCTAGTACGACTTGGGCAGGCCCAGGGTCTGGTGGGAGACGTAGTTGAGAATCATCTCCCTGCTGACCGGTGCGATACGGGCCACGCGCGCGGCCGTTATCAGTGAGGCGATCCCGAACTCGCGGGTGAGGCCGTTGCCGCCGAGGGTGTGGACCGCCTGGTCGACCGCCTTCACACAGGCCTCCCCCGCCGCGTACTTCGCCATGTTGGCGGCCTCTCCCGCGCCCACGTCGTCGCCCTCGTCGTAGAGACGGGCGGCCTTCTGCATCATCAGGCGGGTCAGTTCGAGGTCGATGTGGGCCTGGGCGAGGGGGTGGGCGATGGCCTGGTGGGCGCCGATGGGGGTGTTCCAGACCGTGCGGTCCTTGGCGTACGTGATCGCCTTGGCGAGGGCGTAGCGGCCCATGCCGATCGCGAAGGCGGCCGTCATGATGCGTTCGGGGTTGAGGCCGGCGAAGAGTTGCAGGAGGCCGGCGTCCTCGTCGCCCACGAGGGCATCGGCGGGCAGGCGCACGTCGTCGAGGGTGAGCTCGAACTGCTTCTCCTGGGCGCTCAGTTCCATCTCGATCCAGCGCCTGCCGAAGCCCGGTGCGTCCCGGGGGACGATGAACAGGCAGGGCTTGAGGCGGCCGGTGCGGGAGTCCGCGGTGCGGCCCACGATGAGGGTGGCGTCGGCGATGTCCACGCCGGAGACGAAGACCTTGCGGCCGGTGAGCAGCCAGTCCCCGGTGTCCGGGTCGCGGCGGGCCGTGGTGGTGATGCGGTGGCTGTTGGAGCCGGCGTCGGGTTCCGTGATGCCGAAGGCCATCGTGCGGGTGCCGTCGGCGAGTGCGGGGAGCCACTCCTGCTTCTGGGCCTCCGTGCCGAAGCGGGCGATCACGGTGCCGCAGATGGCCGGGGAGACGATCATCATGAGGAGGGGGGCGCCGGCCGCGCCCAGTTCTTCCAGGACGATGGAGAGTTCGGCGATGCCGCCGCCTCCGCCGCCGTACGCCTCCGGCAGGTTGACGCCGAGGTAGCCGAGTTTGGCCGCCTCGGCCCAGAGTGCCTCTCGGTCGTAGTCGCGGCCGTGGCGTTTGCCGAGGGCGGCTACGGCGTTACGAAGAGACTTGTGCTCATCGGTTTCGATCGTGGGCATGTGGCTCCTTCGTTGTGGCTGGTCGCGCAGTTCCCCGCGCCCCTAGGTGGGTTCCACTACTGCCAGTAGAGAGCCGACCGTCACCTGTTGGCCGGGTACTGCCTGGAGTGCCGTGAGCGTGCCTGTCACAGGCGCCGTGATCCTGTGTTCCATCTTCATCGCCTCCAGCCACAGGAGAGGTTGGCCCGCCTCCACGGCGGCCCCCTCGCCCAGGCCGTCGGCAACCCGTACGACCGTTCCCGGCATGGGGGCCAGCAGGGAGCCGGGGGCCAGTTGGGCCTGCGGGTCCGGGAAGCGGGGCAGGGGCCGCAGGGCCGTGTTGCCCGCGTACAGCCGGTCGCCGTACCTCGCCACCTCGAACTTGCGCTGCACGCCGTCCACTTCGAGTACGACCCTGCCCGCGTCCGCGTGGAGCACCCGGACCCCGTCCGCCTCCAGGC
>NZ_RSAJ01000352.1 GCF_003933965.1 Streptomyces sp. RP5T | reverse complement strand
AGTACGTGTTCGCGGCGATCGAGGCGGGCTGCGCGGCCGTCCGCGTCAACCCCGGCAACATCAAGCAGTTCGACGACAAGGTCAAGGAGATCGCGAAGGCGGCGCGCGATCACGGCACGCCGATCCGTATCGGGGTCAACGCGGGCTCGCTTGACCGCCGCCTGCTGCAGAAGTACGGCAAGGCGACCCCGGAGGCTCTGGTGGAGAGCGCCCTGTGGGAGGCGTCCCTCTTCGAGGAGCACGACTTCCGGGACATCAAGATCTCCGTCAAGCACAACGACCCGGTCGTCATGATCGAGGCGTACAAGCAGCTCGCCGCCCAGTGCGACTACCCCCTCCACCTCGGTGTGACGGAGGCGGGCCCGGCGTTCCAGGGCACCATCAAGTCGGCCGTCGCCTTCGGCGCCCTCCTCTCCCAGGGCATCGGCGACACCATCCGCGTCTCCCTCTCGGCCCCGCCGGTCGAGGAGGTCAAGGTCGGCAACCAGATCCTGGAGTCGCTGAACCTCAAGCAGCGGGGCCTGGAGATCGTGTCCTGCCCGTCCTGCGGCCGCGCCCAGGTCGACGTCTACAAGCTGGCCGAGGAGGTCACGGCGGGCCTGACCGGCATGGACGTCCCGCTCCGCGTCGCCGTCATGGGCTGCGTGGTCAACGGCCCCGGCGAGGCCCGTGAGGCCGACCTCGGTGTCGCCTCCGGCAACGGCAAGGGCCAGATCTTCGTCAAGGGCGAGGTCATCAAGACCGTCCCCGAGTCCAAGATCGTGGAGACCCTCATCGAGGAGGCCATGAAGCTGGCCGAGCAGATGCAGGACGCGGGCGTGGAGTCGGGCGAGCCGTCGGTGTCGGTGGCGGGCTGAGAGGGGGGCCTCGAACGCCGGTTCAGGGAATTTCAGCCTGTCCGGCGTTTGAGGACGAGGCCGTTCAGGCCGATGGGGGTCCGGGGGCGCAGCCCCCAGGGAC
The DNA here is from genome assembly GCF_003933965.1 of Streptomyces sp. RP5T. Classification (GTDB taxonomy): domain Bacteria; phylum Actinomycetota; class Actinomycetes; order Streptomycetales; family Streptomycetaceae; genus Streptomyces. The sequence continues at coordinate 7,776 of NZ_RSAJ01000352.1, read as the reverse complement.
GGCCACCACGACACCGGGCGCCTCACAGGCAACCGGCACCGGAACGCGGCTCGGCACGGCTCAGCTTCCGCAGGTACAGTGCGGAGATCAGCAGACCCCAGTGTGAGGCCCCGCCCGTGTTGACCCAGACGACCTCCCGGGTCCTCGAACCGAGCGACCTGGACGCCGCGCTCGCCATTCTGGACCGCGAGCCGGTCGCGAACGCCTTCGTGACGTCGAGGGTCCAGGTCGCCGGCCTCGACCCGTGGCGGCTCGGCGGCGAGATGTGGGGCTGGTACGAGGACGGCATGCTGACGTCCCTCTGCTACGCCGGTGCCAACCTCGTCCCGATCTGCGCGACCCCCCGAGCCGTCCGCGCCTTCGCCGACCGGGCGCGCAGGGCCGGGCGCCGCTGCTCCTCCATCGTCGGCCCCGCCGAACCCACCGCACAGCTGTGGCGGCTGCTGGAACCCAGCTGGGGCCCGGCCCGGGACGTCCGCGCCCACCAGCCCCTCATGGTCACCGACCGCATGCCCACCGACGTCGCCCCGGATCCGTACGTCCGCCGCATCCGCAAGGACGAGATGGAGACGATCATGCCGGCGTGCGTGGCGATGTTCACCGAGGAGGTGGGCGTCTCCCCGCTGGCCGGCGACGGCGGCCTCCTCTACCAGGCCCGCGTCGCCGAACTGGTCGGCGCCGGACGCTCCTTCGCCCGCCTCGACGAACACGGCAAGGTCGTCTTCAAGGCGGAGATCGGCGCCGCGACGGACCGGGCCTGCCAGATCCAGGGCGTGTGGGTGGCCCCCGAGTACCGGGGCAGGGGAGTGGCCGCGCCCGGGATGGCCGCGGTGCTGCGCTACGCCCTCGCGGACGTCGCCCCGGTGGTCAGCCTGTACGTCAACGACTTCAACACGGCGGCGAGAAGGACGTACACGAGGGTGGGCTTCCAGGAGGTGGGCGCGTTCATGAGCGTCCTCTTCTGACGTCGGCTGCCTGTACGCTCCCCGCATGGACCTCGTCATCGGCCCCCTGGACCTGTCCGCCCACGTGGACGAGGCCCTCGCGGTCCAGGCCGTCGCCTTCGGCCTCGGTGCCGACGAGGTGGCGGTGCGCCGCCAGATCGTGCTGCGCCACATGACCTACCCGGGTGCCAGAGCTCTCGGCGCGACGGTCGGGGGCGACCTCGTGGGTTTCGTGTACGGCATGCCCAACGACCGTACCCACTGGTGGTCCACCGTCGTGGAGCCCTACCTCCGCGCCCGGCACAACGAGGTCTGGCTCGACGACTCCTTCGTCATCACCGAGCTGCACGTCCACCCGCACCACCAGAACCGCGGCATCGGACGCACCCTGATCACCACGATCACCGACAGCGCCACCGAGCCCCGTTCGATCCTCTCCGCGATCGACACCGACAGCCCGGCCCGCGGCCTGTACCACTCCCTCGGCTACCAGGACCTCGCCCGCCAGGTCCTCTTCCCGAGCGCCCCGAAGCCGTACGCCGTGATGGGTGCCCCGCTGCCGCTGCGCCGCCGCTGACCGATTTCCACCGGCACAGCGTGCCCGGCTAACCTCCTGGGGGGTGCCCGACACCCATCACCGTTTCCCCGGCAGGAGTACGAGAATCATGGCCAACGCACCGGTCCAGCGCATGTCCCAGTTGATGGCGAAGACGCTGCGCGACGACCCGGCGGACGCCGAGGTCCTCAGCCACAAGCTGCTCGTGCGGGCCGGGTACGTGCGCCGGACCGCCGCCGGTATCTGGTCCTGGCTGCCGCTGGGCAAGAAGGTGCTGGCCAACGTCGAGCGGATCGTCCGCGAGGAGATGGACGCGATCGGCGCCCAGGAGGTGCTGCTGCCCGCCCTGCTGCCGCGCGAGCCCTACGAGGCCACCGGCCGCTGGGAGGAGTACGGCGCGGAGCTGTTCCGGCTCCAGGACCGCAAGGGCGGCGACTACCTGCTCGGACCGACCCACGAGGAGATCTTCACCCTGCTGGTGAAGCACCAGGCGTCCTCCTACAAGGACCTGCCGGTCATCCTCTACCAGATCCAGCACAAGTACCGTGACGAGGCCCGCCCGCGGGCCGGCATCCTGCGCGGCCGCGAGTTCCTGATGAAGGACTCGTACTCCTTCGACACCGAGGACGAGGGCCTGGCCCGGTCCTACGCCCTGCACCGCCAGGCCTACCAGAAGGTCTTCGAGCGCCTCGGCCTCGACTACCGCATCTGCGCCGCGACCGCGGGTGCGATGGGCGGCTCCAAGTCGGAGGAGTTCCTGGCCCCGGCCGAGGCCGGCGAGGACACCTTCGCGGATTGCCCGAACTGCGACTTCGCGGCCAACACCGAGGCGATCACGTATGAGTTGAAGCCGGTGGACGGTGCCTCCGTCCCGGCGCTCGAGGAGATCCCGACCCCGGACACCCCGACCATCGAGACCCTCGCCGCGCACCTGGGCGTCGAGGCCTCCGCGACCCTGAAGAACCTCCTCGTGAAGGTCGACGGCGAGATCGTGGCCGTGGGCGTTCCCGGCGACCGCGAGGTCGACCTGGACAAGGTCGAGGCGCACTTCGCGCCCGCCGTCGTGGAGCTGGTGACGGCGGAGGACTTCACCGGCCGCCCCGACCTCGTGCGCGGCTACGTCGGTCCGCAGGGCCGCCAGGAGAAGCTGAAGTACGTCGCCGACCCGCGCGTGGCCCCCGGCACCGCCTGGATCACCGGCGCCAACAAGGAGCACACGCACGCGAAGAACGTCGTCGCGGGCCGTGACTTCGAGGTCGACGAGTACGTCGACGTCGTGGTCGTCCAGGAGGGCGACCCGTGCCCGAAGTGCGGCACCGGCCTCAAGCTGGACCGCGCCATCGAGATCGGCCACATCTTCCAGCTCGGCCGCAAGTACGCCGACGCCCTCAAGCTCGACGTCCTCGGCCAGAACGGCAAGCCGGTCCGCGTCACCATGGGTTCCTACGGCATCGGCGTCTCCCGCGCGGTCGCCGCGCTCGCCGAGCAGAGCGCCGACGACAAGGGCCTGTGCTGGCCGGCCGAGGTCGCCCCGGCCGACGTGCACGTCGTCGCCGCCGGCAAGGCCCTCCAGATCGAACTGGCCCTCGACGTCTCGGAGAAACTGCGCGCCGCCGGTCTGCGGGTCCTGGTCGACGACCGCGCCGGTGTCTCGCCGGGTGTGAAGTTCACGGACTCCGAGCTCATCGGCGTACCGAAGATCCTGGTCGCGGGCCGGCGTTCCGCCGAGGGGGTCCTGGAGCTCAAGGACCGCCGCACCGGTGAGCGCGAGGAGCTGACGGTGGACGAGGCGATCGCCCGCCTGTCCGCCTAGGGGCAGACCGGCGCAGGGTGGGGCGGCGTGCGCGGGCGCCGCCTCACAGCCACCCGGCGAACTCCAGCAGCAGTTCGGCGTCCCGGGGCCGCCCGACCCGCAGGGCCCGCACTCCCGACTCCACGGCCCGGAACAGCGTCCACCCGCGCAGCCGTTCCTGGTCGACCTCCAGCGACTCCGCGAGCCGCTTGATCCGCCGGCGGGTCGTCGCCGCCCCCGAGGGCGAGGCGATCAGGTCCTCCACCCGGTCCCGCACCAGCCGGGCGAGATCGAACGCGCACTCGCCGACCACGGGGTCGGGACCCACGGCCAGCCACGGGGACCGGGTGCCCGCGAGCACCTTGCTCTGCCGGAACGTGCCGTGCAGCAGCCGCTCCTCCGGCGGCGCGGCCAGCAACGCCTCGCGCGCGTCGAGAGCCGCGCCGACCAGCCCCGCCGCCTCCGCGGAAGCGCCCCGCATGGCCGCGGCCTGCCGTCCGGTGCGTTCGGCCACCGTCTCGAAGACATGGGCGTCGTCGTCGCGGGGAGGCTCCACCCACAGCCGCCGCAGGGTCCCGGCCGCCTCCAGCAGCGCCTTCGCCTCCGGCAGCGACCGCACGGAGACGTCGGGGTGCAGCCGTTCGAGCAGCAGCACGCCCTCCGCGACGAAGGGTTCCAGAAGTTGTACGGCCCCCCGCCCGTCCCAGTGGGCGAGAGCCGCCCGCTCGCTCTCCGGACGGGCCCGGGGCGGGGCCAGCTTGAGCACGGCCGGTGTCCCGTCGGGGCGCCGCACGAGTACGACGAGGCTGCTGCGGCCGCCGGGCACCTGGACCCGCTCCACGGTCAACTCGCGCTGTGCGACGGCCTGTCCGGCGGTGCCGGGCAGTTGGTCCACCCAGTCGTCGGAGTCCGGCACGCTCTCGCCGAGCGCCCGCACCAGCCGCTGCGGTGGTTCGAAAGCCATGCGCGAGTCGTTCCCTTCCAGTGCCGCGTTACGCCGTGGGAGCCGTCGAGGAGACCGAGGTCGGGGTGGCGGACGGATCCGTGGTGGCCCGCTCGGCGAGCCCAGGGAAGGCTACGCTCTCGCCTCGCCAGCGCACGGCCCGCACCGCGGCCTCCCGCAGCGCCTCGGCGGCCCTGCTCCGCCACTCGCCCCCGGTTGCCCGGACCACGTCGGAGTACACCCCGGCCACCCGGTCCTCCAGGCCGGCGGCGAGCCGTACGGCCGCGGCCGGGTCCGGCACCGGGAAGGGCAGCGCGTACGCCGCCGCCGCGGGCACCGGCGTCCCCTTCAGGCCGCGCACCGCGCGCACGAGGGCGTCCCGGCGGGCCCGGTGGGCGTCGTAGGCGGCCCTGGCCTCCGCGCGCCGGCCCTCGTCGACGCGGCCGCCGACGACGCCGTAGCCGTAGACGGCGGCGTGTTCGGCGGCCAGCGCCTTCTGGAGGGCCTCCAGCTCCTGCTTCTCGCTCATCGGGCACTCTCCGTCAGCAGGTAGGCGTGCGCGGCGCCGGCCGCCGCCACCGAGGCCAGCAGCCGTGCCAGCTCGCCCGGCACCTCCAGCAGAGCCTTGGCCCGCCGGTCGGCGAGCTCGCGCTCGGCGGCGGCGAGCTGGGCGAGGGCGTCCTTCTCGGCGGAGGGCACGACGGCCGACGGCGAGGGGGCGGGCGTGGACGTCGCACTGCGGGACGCACTGGGGGTGGAGCCCGCCGTGACCGCCTCGCCGAACGCCTCCGCGTGCCGTACGGCCTCCGCGCGCAAGGGCCCCAGCCGCTCCGCGAGCGCCGGATGCGCGGCCAGGACGGCGTCGTACCGCTCGGCGATCGCCCGGCTGTCCCGGGCCGCGCGCACCCGGATCCGCTCGACGACGGACGGACTGCCCGCGGTGCCCTCCTCGCCACTACCGGTCCCGTCGGAGCACCCCACGAGGAGGGCGCCCCCGGCGACCGAGGCGAGCAGGGATCTTCTCCGCGGCCCCGCGGGGACGCGCGACAGAGGCGGGTACGGCACGGCAGACGTCCTCAGGAAGCTCGTACGAACACACGGGCGGGAGGTCGGGCCCGCCGGCGATCACGGTACCCGCGCATCCGCGGTCACCTGGACGGCAACACCCCCCGCGACCGGATACCCTTTCACCAGACACGCGACCTACCCACAACAGCACACGCGGCCGAGGAGTCACCCGGATGAGCACCACCCAGAGCGAGAGGCTGCGAGAGCTCCTGGAACCGCTCGTCACCGACCAGGGCCTGGATCTCGAAGAGATCGCGGTGGACTCCGTAGGGCGAAAGCGGGTGCTGCGCGTGGTCGTCGACTCGGACACCGGAGCCGACCTGGACCAGATCGCCGATGTGAGCCGCGTGCTCTCGGCGAAGCTCGACGAGACCGACGCGATGGGTGCGGGGGAGTACACCCTGGAGGTCGGCACCCCCGGCGCGGAACGCCTCCTCAAGGAACACCGGCACTACGAGCGCGCCGTGGACCGGCTGGTGAAGTTCCAGCTCACCGAGGGCGGCGAGCTGGTCGCCAGGATCCTGGAGGTCGACGACGAGGGTCTCGACGTCGAGGTGCCCGGGGTGAAGGGCCGCAGGGCCACCGCCCGCAGACTCGCCTTCTCCGACTTCGACAAGGCGCGCGTGCAGGTCGAGTTCAGCCGCAAGGACAAGAAGGAAGAGGAGGCGTAGCCGTGGACATCGACATGAGTGCCCTGCGGGGCTTGGTACGGGAGAAGGAGATCTCCTTCGACCTGTTGGTCGAGGCGATCGAGTCGGCCCTCCTCATCGCCTACCACCGCACCGAGGGAAGCCACCGCCACGCGCGCGTGAAGCTCGACCGGGACTCCGGACACGTGGTCGTGTGGGCGAAGGAGGACCCCGAGGAGCTCGAAGAGGGCCAGGAGCCCCGGGAGTTCGACGACACCCCGTCCGACTTCGGCCGTATCGCCGCCACCACCGCCAAGCAGGTCATCCTGCAGCGGCTGCGCGACGCCGAGGACGACGCGACGCTCGGCGAGTACGCGGGGCGCGAGGGCGACATCGTCATGGGCGTGGTCCAGCAGGGCCGCGACCCGAAGAACGTGCTCGTGGACATCGGCAAGCTGGAGGCCATCCTGCCGGTGCAGGAGCAGGTGCCCGGCGAGACCTATCCGCACGGTATGCGGCTGAGGTCGTACGTCGTACGGGTGGCGCGGGGTGTGCGCGGTCCGTCCGTCACCCTGTCGCGCACGCACCCCAATCTGGTGAAGAAGCTCTTCGCCCTGGAGGTGCCGGAGATCGCCGACGGCTCCGTCGAGATCGCCGCGATCGCCCGCGAGGCCGGCCACCGCACCAAGATCGCCGTACGGTCCACCCGTTCGGGCCTGAACGCCAAGGGTGCCTGTATCGGTCCCATGGGCGGCCGTGTGCGCAATGTCATGGGCGAGCTCAATGGTGAGAAGATCGACATCGTCGACTGGTCGGACGACCCGGCGGAGATGGTGGCGAACGCCCTCTCGCCGGCCCGCGTCTCCAAGGTCGAGGTCGTGGACATGGCCGCCCGCTCCGCGCGGGTGACCGTCCCCGACTACCAGCTCTCCCTCGCCATCGGCAAGGAAGGGCAGAACGCCCGGCTCGCGGCCCGGCTCACCGGATGGCGGATCGACATCCGTCCGGACACCGAGCAGGCGGCCGAGTAGCGCCGCGGAACGGCGCCGGGGAATAGATCCAAGCCGCAGGTGGCTTAGATCACGACAACAACCGTTCGATCGCTGCCCCCAAGGGGTGAGGTCGGTACGGGGAGGTAGACTTAAGAGTGTCTGGCCGGACGCACGCCCGCGCATGCCCTGAACGCACCTGTGTGGGATGCAGGCAGCGAGCGGCCAAGACCGATCTGCTGCGCATCGTGGCGATCAAGGACGCATGCGTCCCTGATCCTCGCGGTACGCTGCCCGGCCGGGGTGCGTACATCCACCCCGCCCTGGTCTGTCTCGACCAGGCGGTACGCCGCCGGGTGTTCACGCGGGCGTTGCGCGCCCCGGGAGCACTCGACACAAAGGCGTTGCGCCAGTACGTCGAGCAGACAGACAGTTGCTGAGCAGGCAACACCGTAAGAAGCGTCGCGCGGAACCCCCGTGCGGCCCAGGTACCCCGCGAGTTGGAAGTAGGTCGAGATTGCGATGAGCACTCGATGAGCACGCGATGAGTACGCCCATGAAGTAGCGACGGTCCGGACGCAACCCGGACCTAAAAGGAGCGAAGTGGCTAAGGTCCGGGTATACGAACTCGCCAAGGAGTTCGGCGTGGAGAGCAAGGTCGTCATGGCCAAGCTCCAAGAACTCGGTGAATTCGTCCGTTCGGCGTCTTCGACGATCGAAGCGCCTGTCGTCCGCAAACTGACGGACGCCCTCCAGCAGGGCAACGGCGGCAAGTCCGCCCCCGCACGCAAGGCTGCCCCGGCCAGGCCGGCAGCCCCCTCCCCGGCGCAGGCTGCCCGTCCGGCCGCCCCGCGC
>NZ_RSAJ01000351.1 GCF_003933965.1 Streptomyces sp. RP5T | reverse complement strand
GGGGCTAGGGCGTGTTGCGAAAGTCCCGCCTGCCTCGCGACGCCATGCACGCGCCCCCATCCTCGAACCTGCTGCGCAGGGCTCGGACGGGGGGACCCCCTTCGCCGCACCGGGCGAAAGCCCAAGTACATCCAGTACGAGGGCTTCCGCCCGGCACGCCGAGAGCACGCACCTGACGCCGCGAGGCCCGCCCTGCGGGCGAACGACGGGACTTTCGCAACACGCCCTAGTCGTGTGTCTGCTGCGCCGTCGTGGCCGGTCGCGCGGTTCCCCGCGCCCCTGAGTCGGCCACCTGCTCCTTGGCCAGGCTGTGCGGCCACCACACCTTTGGTCCCACGTCCAGGAACAGGGACGTCACCAGGACCGACCGGACGATGAACGTGTCCAGGAGGACGCCCAGCGCCACCGCGAAGCCGATCTCCGCGAAGCCGACCATCGGGAGGGTGCCCAGGGCGGCGAAGGTGCCGGCCAGGACCAGGCCGGCGGAGGTGATGACCGCGCCGGTCGCGGCCAGGCCCGTGACCACGCCCGGGCGGGTGCCCCGGCGGGCCGCCTCCTCGCGGATGCGGGTGGTCAGGAAGATGTTGTAGTCGATGCCGAGGGCGACCAGGAAGACGAACACGAACAGCGGGAAGTCCGTGGTCTCGCCCGCGTAGTCGAACAGGTGGCGGAAGGCGAGGGCGCTGAGGCCGAGGGCCGCGGTGAAGGACAGGATCACCGTCCCGATCAGCAGCAGCGGGGCGATCAGGGCGCGCAGCAGGGCGCACAGGATCAGCATCACCACGCCCAGCACCAGCGGGATGATCAGGATGTTGTCGTGCGTGGTCGCCCTGTCCATGTCCAGCAGGGCGGCCGTACCGCCGCCGACCTTGGCGTCGGCGTCCGGGACCGCGTGGACGGCGTCCCTGACCCGCTCCACGGTCTGTTTCGCGGCCTCGCTGTCGGAGGGGGCGGTCATCGTCGCCTCGAAGAGGACCTTGCCCTCGAACACGGGTTTCGTGCCCGGTGGCAGGCCGAGGGACTGGGGTACGACTCCCCGTGTGCCGGCGACTGCCTCGCCCACCTGGCGTGCCTGCGCCTGGTTGCTGACGATGACCAGGGGGTCGCCGCTGCCCGCCGGGAAGTACTTCGCGGACACCTCCTGGCCGACGATCGAGTCCGGTTTCCCGGTGAACGCGTCCGCGTTGCCGATGCCCTCGGCGCGCAGCTGGATCAGCCCGAGGGAGCAGACCGCGAGGACGAGGGCCGTGATGATCCAGGTCATGCGGGGCCGCTGGGCGATCCGGCGGCCGGTGCGGGCCCACACGCCGGTCTCGATGCGGTCCGGGTCGCCGAAGTGCGGGATCGCCGGCCAGAAGATCCAGCGGCCGAAGATCACCAGCAGGGCCGGGAACAGGGTCATCATCGCCAGCAGGGCGACCGTGACACCGATCGCGGCGACCGGGCCGAGGCCGCGGGTCGAGTTCATCTCGGCGGCCAGCAGCACCAGCATGCTGAGGACGACGGTCGCGCCGGAGGCGAGCACGGCCGGGCCCGCCCGGTGCAGGGCGAGGGCCATCGCCTCGTGGCGGTCCTCGTGGCGGTGCAGTTCCTCCCGGTAGCGGGCCACCAGCAAAAGGGCGTAGTCGGTCCCCGCGCCGAACACGAGGACCGTCAGGATGCCCGCGCTCTGGCCGTTGACGGTCAGGCCCGCGTGCCGGGCGAGCAGATAGATGAAGGCCTGCGCGGTGAACAGGGCGGTGACCACCGAGAGCAGCGGGACCAGCAGCAGCGTGGGGCTGCGGTAGGTGATGAGCAGCATGACGATCACGACGCCCATCGCCGACAGCAGCAGCGTCGAGTCGATGCCCTCGAAGGTCTTCGAGAAGTCCGCCGAGGTGCCGCCCGGACCGGTGATGTGCACGGCGAGCCCGTCGCCGCCCTTGCCGACGATGTCACGCAGGGAGTCGACCGCGGGCGCGATCTCCTGCCAGCCCTTCTCGTCCATGGTGATCGGGACGAGGACCTGGGCCGCGCGCGGGTCGGTCTGCCGGTCGAAGACCGGCCCCCGGGTCTCCGCACCACGGATGCCGTGGGCCGTGAGCCGCTTGATCTCGGCGACGTCCTTGGCGATCGTGGCCCGCTCCTGCGGCGTGAGGCCGCTCTCGCGCGCGTAGACGACGACCGCGGGGATCTGCTCCGGCCTGAAGTCCTCGGAGAGCTGGAGGACCTGGGTCGACTCCGCCGAGCCGGGCAGCCAGGACGCCGCGTCGTTGTCCTGGGCGTCGGTGAGCCTGGAGGCGAGCGGTGCCGTCAGGAACAGCACCACCAGCCACAGCCCCAGTACCACCCACTTGGCACGCCGTCCGCAGACGAAGTGCGCGATGCCCCGATTCCCGGTCATGGCCACCCCCGGCGCCACCAGTCGAGTCGATCGGCCGCCCAGCATGGCACGCACATCCCGTTCACAACATGCGATGAACGGCTTGGGTCCGGACCGGCGCGCTCCTTCGCGCCCCGGCATGGGAGGCTTGGGTCATGGCCGCGCAGATCAACCCCAGCATCCTGTCCGCCGACTTCGCCCGCCTCGCGGACGAGGCGAAGGCGGTCGAGGGAGCCGACTGGCTCCACGTCGACGTCATGGACAACCATTTCGTGCCGAACCTCACGCTCGGTGTGCCGGTCGTAGAGTCTCTGGCCCGTGCGACGGACACCCCGCTGGACTGCCACCTGATGATCGAGGCCCCCGATCGCTGGGCGCCCCAGTACGTAGAGGCGGGGGCCTCCTCCGTCACCTTCCACGTGGAGGCGGCTGCCGCCCCGGTCCGGCTCGCCCGGGAGATCCGGGCCAAGGGTGCCCGCGCCTCCATGGCGCTGAAGCCCGCGACGCCCATCGAGCCGTACGAGGACCTGCTCCCCGAACTCGACATGCTGCTGATCATGACCGTCGAGCCCGGTTTCGGGGGCCAGGCCTTCCTCGACATCATGCTCCCCAAGATTCGCCGGACCCGCGAGTTGATCAGCAAGCACGGCCTTGAGCTGTGGCTCCAGGTCGACGGCGGGGTCTCGGCGTCCACCATCGAGCGCTGCGCGGACGCGGGCGCCGACGTCTTCGTCGCGGGATCCGCGGTCTACGGGGCGTCCGACCCGGCGGAAGCGGTACGTGCATTGCGCAATCAAGCCGAGGGGGCGACCGCCAAGGCCACGTGGGCGTGCGACCACTGAGCGTCAGGAACGTGAACGGCTCCGGTCAGGGCCGATCAAGTGCGCCGGATCTGCAAGGATGAACGGCGAATCCAGAGTGTGAACAGCAGTGAGGAGAACGCCGTGTCGGGTATGTCGGCGGGCCGGTCAGCCATGCGGATGGGACCCGCTGAGCTGGTGCAGGCGGCGGCCATGGCCCGCCGCTTCTACCTGGAGGGCAAGTCCAAGATCCAGATCGCGGAGGAGTTCGGCGTCAGCCGCTTCAAGGTGGCCCGGGTCCTGGAGACCGCCCTGGAACGGGATCTCGTACGCATCGAGATCCGCGTGCCGGCCGAGCTGGACGCCGAGCGCTCCGACGCGCTGCGCGCCCGCTACGGCCTCAGGCACGCCGTGGTCGTCGAGTCCCCGGCCGAGGCCCAGGATTCGCCCGACCCCGAGAACCTCGGAGAAGTGGCCGCCGACCTGCTCGGCGAACTGGTCGACGAGGGCGACATCCTGGGCCTGGCCTGGGGCCGCTCCACCATCCACATGGCGGCCGCCCTCGACCGGCTCCCGCCGTGCACGGTGGTGCAGCTGACGGGCGTGTACGACGCCGGGACCGCCGAGCGCGGTTCGGTGGAGGCGGTGCGGCGGGCCGCCCAGGTGTCCGGCGGGGACGCCCACCCCATCTACGCGCCGATGCTGCTGCCGGACGCGGCCACCGCGGCCGCGCTGCGCAACCAGACCGGGATCGCCCGGGCCTTCGAGTACTTCGACAAGGTCACGGTCGCCTGTGTCTCCATCGGCTCCTGGGAGCCGGGCATCTCGACGGTGCACGACATGCTCAGCGACGAGGAGCGGGCGCACTACGCCTCGCTCGGTGTCGCCGCCGAGATGTCCGCCCACCTCTTCGACGCCGAGGGCCGCAGGGTCGGGCGGGACCTGGGCGAGCGGTGCATCACCGTCAAGACCGAGCAGCTCCGCCGTATCCCCGAGGTCGTCGCGATCGCGGGCGGTCAGCGGAAGGGGGCCGCGATCGACGCGGTGCTGCGGTCCGGACTCGTCACCAGCCTGGTGACGGACACCTCCGCCGCGGACTACCTGATGACGGCCGGGACCCCGCCGAAGCCGGCCCTGAACAGGGCGGACCCGGACGGGAACTGACGGGGAGCCGTACGGGGACGGCCGTGGCAGCATCGGACGCATGCTGCTGCGGTTCGTCTCCCGAATGCTCCTGTGCGCGCTGTTCCTGACGGGGTGTTCGGCCACCGACACCGATCCGTCGCCGGGCGGTGGCATGGCCACCGTCCAGGAGTCGAAGCTCCCGGCCGAGGCCCGGCGGACCCTCGAACTCATCGACCGGGGCGGGCCGTTCCCGTACTCCAGGGACGGCGCCGTCTTCGGGAACTTCGAGCGGCTGCTGCCCGCCCACCGGCGCGGCTACTACCACGAGTACACCGTCCCCACCCCGGGCTCGCGCGACCGCGGAGCCCGGCGGATCGTCACCGGGCAGGACGGCGAGGTCTACTACACCGATGATCACTACGACTCGTTCAGGACGGTACTGAGATGACGGCACGCGTGGTCACGCTGGACCTCGACGGGGTCATGGACAAGGCCGGCCTGATGGACCGCTGCCACCGGGACCTGCGGCTGCCGGACTGGTTCGGCCGCAACTGGGACGCGCTGGCCGACGTCCTCTCCGACCCCGGCTTGTGGTCCGGGGACGGCGCCGCTTCCGGCGAGGAGACCGTCGTGGTCGTACGGCACTGGGACCGGTACGCCGAGGCGCGGCCGGAGGAGTGGGCCACCGCCCGTGAGGTGTTCGCCGAGGCGTCCGCGGTCACCGTGGCACTCGCCCTTGGAGCTTCGTCCTAGGGCCCCCTCGGCCGGTCTGGACGTTCCGCCCGTGGGTGGCGTCGGCCCCGGCGTGGGAGAATGAAGTACGTGCTCTTTCCCCCTGGCTGACCTGTCCGGGGGCCACCTCTGATCGACTGGGATGTGCAGCACGTGCGTTTCCTCAACGACATCCAGCCCCCCTACGACCTGACGTACGACGACGTCTTCATGGTCCCGAGCCGCAGCGCCGTCGGCTCGCGGCAGGGGGTGGACCTCAGCTCCCCGGACGGCACGGGCACCACGATCCCGCTGGTCGTCGCCAACATGACCGCGATCGCCGGGCGCCGCATGGCCGAGACCGTGGCCCGCCGCGGTGGCCTCGTGGTCATCCCGCAGGACATCCCGATCGAGGTCGTCACCGAGGTCGTCTCCTGGGTCAAGAGCCGCCACCACGTCCTGGACACCCCGATCGTGCTGGCCCCGCACCAGACCGTCGCCGACGCGCTCGCCCTGCTGCCCAAGCGCGCGCACAACGCCGGTGTGGTCGTCGACGAGGGCGGCCGGCCCGTCGGTGTCGTCACCGACCAGGACCTGTCCGGGGTGGACCGTTTCACGCAGCTCGCCGAGGTCATGTCGCGCGACCTGCTGCTGCTCGACGCGGACATCGACCCGCGTGAGGCCTTCAACCGTCTTGACGCCGCCAACCGGCGCTACGCCCCCGCGGTGGACCGGGACGGCCGGCTCGCCGGGATCCTCACCCGCAGGGGCGCGCTGCGCGCCACCCTGTACACGCCCGCCGTCGACGCGCAGGGCAGGCTGCGCATCGCCGCCGCCGTGGGCATCAACGGCGACTTCGCGGAGAAGGCCAAGCAGCTGCTGGACGCGGGCGTCGACACGCTCGTCATCGACACCGCGCACGGCCACCAGGAGTCGATGATCACCGCGATCAGGACGGTCCGGGCGCTCGACCCGCAGGTCCCGATCGTGGCGGGCAACATCGTGGCCGCCGAGGGCGTGCGGGACCTGATCGAGGCCGGCGCGGACATCATCAAGGTCGGGGTGGGTCCCGGCGCGATGTGCACGACCCGCATGATGACCGGAGTCGGCCGGCCGCAGTTCTCGGCGGTGCTGGAGTGCGCGGCCGAGGCGAGGAAGTACGGCAAGCACGTGTGGGCGGACGGTGGTGTCCGGCACCCGCGCGACGTCGCCATGGCGCTGGCCGCCGGCGCGTCCAACGTGATGATCGGCTCCTGGTTCGCGGGCACCTACGAGTCGCCGGGCGACCTCCAGCAGGACGCGAGCGGACGGCTCTACAAGGAGTCCTTCGGCATGGCGTCCGCGCGGGCGGTGCGCAACCGCACGTCCGAGGAGTCGGCGTACGACCGGGCCCGCAAGGCGCTGTTCGAGGAGGGCATCTCGACCTCGCGGATGTTCCTCGACCCGGCCCGCCCGGGTGTCGAGGACTTGATCGACTCGATCATCGCGGGCGTCCGCTCCTCCTGCACCTACGCCGGCGCGGGCTCGCTGGAGGAGTTCGCCGAGAAGGCGGTCGTGGGCATCCAGAGCGCGGCCGGATACGCGGAGGGCAAGCCGCTGCACGCCAGCTGGAGCTGAGTCCGGTTCCGCGCGGCCCCCGGGGAAAATCGGGGGCCGCGCGCGTTTGCGGACCGTACGGTCGGCGTATGGAGATCACCGTCTGCCGCAGCGGCGATGTCGCGCTGCTCGACCGGTCCATGGGCTCGCCCGGGGCCACGTCCTTTCACGCCCGGCGGTTCGCGCGGCAGGAGGCGGGGGAGTGCACCTACCTCGTCGCCTGGCTGGACGGGCGGCCCGTGGGGCACGCGGAGCTGCGCTGGGTCGGCTGCGCGGCGCCCGAGGTCACCTTGGACTGCCCCGAGATCGGCGGGCTCGCGGTGTGGCCGGAGGCACTGCGCTCGCGGGGCATCGGCAGCGAGCTGATCCGGGCCGCCGAGGAACTGGTCCGGGAACGGGGTCTGACGACCGTGGGCATCGGGGCAGGGAAGGACAATCCGCGCGCGACCGCGCTGTACGCACGGCTCGGCTACCGCCCGGTCACGGACTACCTCGACCGCTACTCCTATGAGGACCACGACGGCACGACTCGTGAGTGCGTGGACGCGTGCGTGTTCCTCGCCTCCCCGCTCGCGTCCTGGGTCACCGGGCACGACCTGGTGGTGGACGGCGGGGTCTCCGCCCGGCCGACGTGGTGAGCACGGCGGGGTTCGCGTCCGTACATGTCGGGAAGACCGCGAGCCCAGGTACGGAGTAGTGACGTGAGGTGTGAGCGTGCGCGCAGCAGCACAGGCGGCCGGCGAAGGCGAGGACTTCAAGGGCTGGTGCTGCTGGGCACCGTGCTGGTCCTGCTCCTCTTCGGCGGTGCGGGAGCGGCGTCCGCCCACGCGGCCCTGCGGGCAACCGACCCCGGGGACGGAACCGTCCTCAAGTCCGCCCCCCGTGACATCACCCTGACCTTCACCGAGTCCGTCGGTCTGCTCGACGACTCCTTCCGGGTACTCGACCCCGACGGCAAGCGCTTGAAGGTCACCGACGCCGGACACGGGCCGGGCGGCTCGGACACGGCCCGCGTCTCGCTGCCCGCCGAACTCGCCCAGGGCACCTACACGGTGGCCTGGCGGGTGGTCTCGGCCGACAGCCACCCGGTCTCCGGCGCCTTCACCTTCTCCGTGGGCAAACCCTCCCCGGCCATCGTGGTCGCGGACACCGGCCCGACCGAGGACCCGGCCACCGAGAGCCTCTTCAACATGGGCCGCTACCTGGCCTACCTCGCCGCCGCCCTGCTCATCGGCACCGCCGTCTTCCTCGCCGCCTGCCGCCCCCCGGAGCCGGCCCGGCTCGGCCGCCTGCTGTGGGCGGGCTGGGGCACCCTGCTCGGCTCGACCCTGTTCCTGCTGGTGCTGCGGGCGCCGTACGAGAACGGTGCGGGCCCGTCCGCCGCGTTCTCCCTGAAGGCCTTCGAACGCACCCTGGGCACCCGTCCCGGCGAGGCGCTCCTGGTCCGCCTGGCCCTGCTGCTGGTCGCGTACTTCTTCGTCGTACGACTGCTGCGGCTCGGCGAGTCGAGGCTGCCGCGCGCGT
The DNA here is from genome assembly GCF_003933965.1 of Streptomyces sp. RP5T. Lineage (GTDB taxonomy): Bacteria > Actinomycetota > Actinomycetes > Streptomycetales > Streptomycetaceae > Streptomyces. The sequence continues at coordinate 620 of NZ_RSAJ01000351.1, read as the reverse complement.
GGCAGGCGGCGGGCGGCGCGCTCGCCGTGGGTCTCGCGCTGACCTGGGCCGCCGCCGAGCACGCGTCCGCCGGGATCCAGGTGCCGGTGGCGATGACGTCCGCGGTGCTGCACGTGCTGGCGATGGCGGTCTGGCTGGGCGGTCTCGCGGCCCTGCTCAGCACGCTGTACCGGGCTCCCTCGCAGCTCCCGGCCGCCGTCGTGGCCCGTTTCTCCCGGCTGGCCTTCGCCTCCGTGACCGTCCTGGTCGCCACCGGCGTCTACCAGTCCTGGCGCGGCCTCGGCTCCTGGGACACCGTCACCGGGACGACGTACGGCCATCTGCTCGTCCTCAAACTGTTCGCCGTGACGCTGCTGCTGGCCGCGGCGCGGCTGTCCCGACGGTGGACGGGCCGGTTGGTGACGGTCGCGGCCGCGGCGGAGTCGCGCGTGGAGGCGCGGGCGGAAGCGGAGACGGAAGCGGAGACGGAAGCAGAGACGGAGTCGGAGGCGGAAGCGGAGACGGCCGTGCGGGAGAAGGTGGCCGAGCGGGTGGGAGGGCCGTCGTCGGTCCCGGCCGCCTCGGCCTCGGTCGCCCCGGCCTCGGCCGCCCCGGTCTCGACGTCGGTCGCGGCGGAGACG
>NZ_RSAJ01000350.1 GCF_003933965.1 Streptomyces sp. RP5T | reverse complement strand
GTAGATACCCTCCTCGGAGGGGACGCTGCTGTGCGGGAGCTCGGCGAACGGCACGAAGCCGACGAAGCCACGCTCCGTCAGCGTCGCCCGTGTCAGGGGCGCACGGCGGCCCGTTGCGACCGCGCCCGGGCCGTTCTCGGCAGGTTCGTGCCCGGTCGTCATCGTGCCTCTACCTCCAGGGCGGAGCGGCCGGCCCGCAGCTCGCGGAGGTCGTGTGGAGCGTGCCAGGGCTGACCCGACCGCGGGCATCGGCTTGTGCGTGCCCCCAACTTGACCGCCGAGCTCGGGATAGTGTTCTTGAGGTGGGCATGCGGCAAGTCAATGGAGGCCCCGTGTTCATCGACGTCGTCCCGGTCTCTAAAGAGCCGCCCGCTCCTGGGCCAGCCGGGTTCGTGCTCGTGCCCGTCAACACCCACGATCAGGGCTACCGCACCAGCTACCGACTGTACCTCCGTGAAGAGGACCACGGGCGGGCCTTGCTTCTTGGCACGGTCAAGATCGGCAGCACTGAGCAGCAGCCCGGCGGGCGCGCCCTTCGTGCCGGGCGGTACTCCTCGCTGAACGCGAACGGCCGCCGTCTGTGGTTTTCCCTCGGTCAGGACGATGAGTACTACGTCAACATCGCCGCGCTGGGCAACGAGATCCGGATCTTTATCCTGACCGCTCTAGGTGACGTCGCTTATGACCCCGACGCCTTCACTGTGGCAATGGAGCATGCGGTGACTCAGACGTCTCTGCTGCGCACCGTCACCTCGGTCACCGTGGAGCAGCAATTCAGACGCATTGCCAGGGGAGGCGCCCGTCTCGGGAGGGGCTATGACTACCAGTACGTCGGCCCCCGAAGCGCGGACGGACACAGCAGAACGAGCCTGGACTTCGTCGTTGACCCGCTTTCCGTACCCCCCAGCAACATCCACGTCCTGATCGGGCGCAACGGCGTGGGCAAGACGACCCTCCTCAGAGAGATCGCGCGGGCCGCTGTCCGGGTCGACCAGGCGGATGACGGCAGCCGTTTCTGGCCCAGGGGCACCGCGCCGTCAGGGGCGCTCATGCTGGCCAACGTCGTCTCCATCAGTTTCAGCGCCTTCGACCCGTTCGCGCATTTCGTAGACCAACGACCGGACGGGCTCGTCTCCTTCGAGTATGTGGGTCTGCACATCCGAGCCGGCGCTCACGACGAACGCAAATCACACACGGACCTGGCCGCCGAGTTCTCCGGCAGCCTTGCCGCCATCCACTCCTCCGGCAGGACAGAGCGCTGGGCCCGCGCCATCAGCGGCCTCATGACAGACCCTGCCTTCGCGGCAAGCAGCGTTCCGCGCCTCGTTGACGACATGGCTGGCACCGGCCCCGACACCTTCACGCACGAGGGCCCGCAAAGGGTGTTCGTCGAGCTGAGCTCCGGCCACGCCAGCGTGCTACTCATCCTCACCCGGCTTGTCGAGCTCGTCGCTGAGCAGACCCTGGTGCTCCTCGACGAGCCCGAGAGTCACCTGCACCCGCCGCTCCTCTCCGCCTTCATCAGGACCCTCTCCCAGCTCTTGGCTGACCGCAACGGCGTCGCCATCATCGCCACCCACTCTCCGGTCGTCCTGCAGGAAGTCCCGCGGTTATCCGTCTGGAAGCTCATCCGTCACGGGCGCCTCCGGGCCGAGCGCCCCAGCATCGAAACGTTCGGCGAGAACGTGGGGGTCCTCACCCGCGAGGTCTTCGGCCTGGAGGTTCGGCAATCCGGCTTCCTCGCGACCCTCCAGGCGGCCGTCGACCAACTGGACACCTACGAGCAGGTACTGCAGCATTTCGGCGGCCAGCTCGGCAGTGAGGCCAAAGGAATCGTCCAGATCCTACTGGCGGACAAGTCCGCGGGTGAGGACAGCTGATGTGGCCCCTGCGCCCGCCCCGGTACGACGCTCGCACCGCCTACGAAACCTGCATCTCCCGCATCAGGGAGATGGGCGAGCAGAAACGGCGCACCCGCCTGGCTGCAGCCGCGGACGCCGTCGAAGCATCCGGAGACCAACTCCGGGCGGCGGCCCTCGAACAGACGCTGCACGCCCTGGAACCCGAAGACTTCCAGATCCCCGGTATCGTCAGCGGCGAGAAAGCCGTCACCTGGATCTACCAGAACGGCATGGTCAGCGGTCCCGGACGCGCCATCTACGACGAGCTGATGAGCGCCCCAGAGAACGAGCGATGCCCGCTGTGCGGGCACGGGACGGTCAGCCAGCTCGACCACTTCATGCCCAAGAACAGCTACCCCGCCCTGTGCGTGGACCCCCTCAACCTCATACCGGCGTGCTCCGACTGCAATTGGGCCAAGGGCGACACAAGAGCCGGCACACCTGACGAACTACCCCTCCACCCGTACATCGACGACATTGACAGCGAACCGTGGCTCGACGCCAGGGTGATCCACAAGGCGGGATTGGTACGGCTGGAGTTCTTCGTCGCTCCCCCGTCGACGTGGGACCGCACCCTGGCCGCTCGGTGCCGCAACCATTTCCAGCTCTTCGGCCTTCGAAAGGCCTACGCCCTGAAGGCCAACGGCCATATCGGCGAGATTCGCGGCTACCTGAGATCGCTGCTGGCCGCGGGCGGAGCCGACGCTGTGCAGCGCCACCTACTGGACATAGCCGCCAGCTCCCTCACTCACCGCCCCAACAGCTGGATGGGCGTGACCTACCGGAGTCTGGCCCGCGACATGGCCTTTTGCCAGGGAGTATTCGGCGGATAGGTAGAACGTCGAGGTCGGCGTCTTGGACCGCGCGGTCGTACCGCTCCTGGAAGCGCCGGAGCATGGGGCTGAGCTCCCGCGCCAGGGAGGCCTCCAGTTCCTCGATCTCCTCCTTGAGGCGCTGAACCTCGGGGTCCGACATCACCGCGTTCAGGGCCGTCTCGGTCTCCCACGCACGGCGCTGCCACGCGAGCTTCTCCCGCCGCTGTACCTCTGCATCCGCCACCGTGTCCTCTCCCTCGGCTCGCATCGTGCTGCTGGCAGCCGTCGCCGGCAGACTGTGTAAGGCGCGAACGCAGCGGCTCTCGGGGGCTGTTCGGAGGCGATGACCGACGCAAGTACCACGCCGCACGTTGCCGAGCCGTCACGGCCGGGGAGCGGTCTGCGGCCAGCCTGACTGCCGCGTCCCAACATCGGCGTAGCGTCGTCGATGTGCGGCGTGGCCATCGTCGACGCATGCCAGCCCGGCCGCGGACGCGGCCGAGCCTGGCATCCGCCTGAGGTAGATGAGGCGGCGAGGATGCGGTCAGTCGGCGCGGCCCCGTAGGGCACGGAGTCCGACGTCGTACGCCATTGCGCCGAGGGCGAGGACTACGAGCGGCCACACAAGCGGGGATGCAGCTGAGACGGTGCCGTGGGCCAGGGCCGCGCCGACGCTGCCGGTGCCGATTAGCGCGGTGCAGGACGGCATGCTCGGCAGGGCGATCCGCACCACCACCTGGCGACGCCGGGCCGGGCGAGATGCGACGTGATTGCGGGCGCTCATCGGCCGCTCCCCGTGATCGCCCCGGCCTCCGGCGAGTGGTTGGTGATGCGTGCTGCGAGCCGTTTCACCTTTCGGCGGACCCGCTCGCCCTGGAGCTTGGGCTCAGCGGCACCAGCGGCCATGGCTGCTTCTGGCCAGTTGGTCACCCCGGGACTGGCGAGGGCGAGGGTCACCTTTAGCTCGGCCGGCGAGAGGGCGTTCAGGATCTCGATCAGGCGCGGGTCCTCGAAGCAGGTATCGACTCCGGCGTCAGCGGCCTCTCCGGCGACCAGGTCGTACAGGGTCAGCCCGTCGCCGAGCGGGGTGTCGAGCAGCAGCAACCGCGACCGATTGACCTTGCGGCGCCAGACCGGCCGGAGCTGCCGATGGATGACGCGGGCTTCTGACCTCAGTCTGTTCAAGTCATCAGGGGCCAGGCGACCTTGGATGTAGAGAGGGTCCGCCCAGTTGCCGAGCAGTGCGGTGGATACCGGCTCGTTCCAGCCGCTCCACATCCCCAACACGTCCGACGTGAAGGAGTGAATCGCGGATCCGTCGCCGCCAAGTGCGGCCTCGCGGGCGCTCAGCGCCTGGATCACCTCGGGGACCGGGATGTTCAGAGCCCGGAACGAGGACTCGATGGTCTGGTTGGCTGGATGGTCAGGCTTGAGTGCTGCCATGCCCGTGGTGGTGGTGATCATCGTGGGAGGAACGGCACGGTCAAACGGCTCCGGAAGCTCGAACATGTCGTCCCTGTCGAGCGCGATGCTGCCGTCCGCCCGGAGGGTCACGAGGTCGCCTTCGTTCCCGGTCCAGTCGACGGGGAACAGAGCCATGACCATCCCGCCGGTACCCGGGTCCCAGTTGAACTGGCTGATCCGCTCCGCCAGGTCGGTATGAACTGAGCCGTCATCCTCGACCATGGTGTAACTGGGGGTCAGATCCTCGTCGGCCATGCACGTCTCCTTATCGGGAAAATGCTTCTCCTCTCAGTCCCGGCACGGGCCCGATCCGACAACGCGCACCCCAAAATGCTTCTGTGATCCGCGTCACATCTGTCGTGATTGATCGATGCCCTTGAACAGTCCGCTCAGGGCCTGTAGACGGCGCTTCGGATGGCCTGATCGACTCGACGGTCGTCCGCAAGCTCATGAAGGTGCCGTGCTCCGTCTGGTTGGGCGCGCAGCGCGGAGGCAACAATGATCGCGGCCTGTCCTGTGAGCTCGCGCATCCAGTCCTTGATGTCGTCCTGCGGTTTCCATCGGTCGAAGCGGCCGTCCCAGTCACACATGCCCTGGACAGCCGTGTCGAGCAGTGCCCACTGCTTCTCGCGAGCTGCGAGGCGGGCGATACCGAGCAGCCACCACACGGCCCGGTCGGCCTCCTCCCAGCTGGGCCAGTCGTCGGCCGCGGCATGTGCAGTCAGCGCCTGGACCACGACGGCCGCCTGTGCGGGGTTGTCGAGCAATGCCTTCCTGGCGGTCGTCACCTTCAGCCTGGTGATCACGTCCAGATACAGCTCTTCGGAGCCGGGCTGATCGGCGGCGAGAGCGAGCAGTTGAGCGGCCGCACCGGGGTCTTTCTGTTTGTCGGCCGCCTCCAGAAGGCGCTGGGCGCGCACGATCGGCATTTCGTTTCCGGTACCCGTCTCACGGTCGACCAGGTCGAGGAAGGCCGCCATGTCCTGGGGCCGGCGAGCGGGGTCGAGCTGTGTGGCCTGGCGTACGACCCCGAACCACGATCCCGGCGGAGGTAGAAGGGGCACATTGGCCTGCGGCCAGATCCCGGTGAGGATCCAGCCGATGAGCTGCCCGAGGCTGTAAATGTCGCTGGCGGCGGTCACGGCGTGCCCGTCGATGGACTGCTCGGGCGCGGCGAACCCCTCGGTACCGATACCGGTTCTGGTCAGGACGCCGGCGGCGCTGGTCTGCCCGCTGGGGCGGCGCACGATCCCCCAGTCCGCCACGACCCAGATCCCGTCCAGGAGCAGGATGTTGGCAGGCTTGATGTCCCGGTGAATCCAGCCGTGCTGGTGCGCGTCGGCCAGGCCGGTGGCGATGGCGTCCACCAGGGCACGCAATTTTTCCGGGTCTTGAAGTTCGGTTCGTTTGTCCTCGACGGTGGCATCGGCCTTCGGCATGACGAACCAGGCGTAGTCGGGGTGGTAGTCGAGCACGGGCATGACATGGCGGTTGCCGCCCAGCCTCTGGGCGATCTCCACCTCACGGTGCATGCGGCGTTCGCCCCGTTGACGCCAGCCCGTATGCCGTTTGTAGACCACGACCGTTCCCGACGGCTTGTGTCTGGCCTCGAAGACCTCCGCGTGTTCTGAGGGAGGTACTAGAGGGCGAGTCGGCAGCGCGTAGTCGCTGCGCTCGCCCCGGGCCGACTCACTCACCACGTCATAGCTCCGGGGTACCCGGACCGGAACGGGCCCGGAAGTGGGTGGGCGGTGCCCGGTGATCTGCACAAGGACCGGGCTGACGTGGGTCGGATCGTTGGAGGGCAGTGAGGCGAGGAGGTAGGCGGGCCCGCCAGCGGGGTCCTGGGCGAACCCCAAGACTTCAGCGAGCCCGAGGTTCGCAACGCGATCGCTCTTACGGCTGATGACATCGGTACGGTGCAGACCGACCCCGCCGTCAGACCAGTCGGGCGCCGCGCTGAGCACAGCGTCTGTGCCCGCCCGCAGGACATGCGCCGGATCGTGCACGGGGGTTTCGATCCAGTCCGCACGCTGCCCGGCGTCCGTGGTGCGTGCCAGATCCACCACCGCGCTGTTTCCTTGAGCAGCGAGGAAGAACCGCCGCCGGTCCAGCCAGACCGCCGAGCGCACCACGGCATCGAAAGCGATCGGGTAACGCATCTGGTCCCCGACCCTCTCACCAGCACGCGTCAGCGCCAGACTCCCCTCTCCTGAGCCCAATGTGGCGCCGGAGCCGGACAGCACCCACGGCTCCTCGTCGGGCCCAAGTAGGAGCACAGAGCCTTGCTCGAAGCCTCCCGCGACAGCCCGCAACTCTCCCTCGTGCCAGCGCACCAGGGCTGAGCCGCACATGACCAGGACCTCGCCGTCTGGGCGGACCAGCGCCGCGCCATGGCAGCCGGGCAGCACCAACTGCCAGTGGGCATGACCACGGGCCGTGTCGACCTCCAGCAGACCGTCGGGGCAGGTGATGAGCGCACGGTCTCGGGGGAGGCAGGCCAAACCGGTGGGCCGGTCCTGCTGTGCCCCTCCCACGAGCAGCACATCAACGCTTGCCCCCGCCCACGTCCGCGTCTCCACATCGAAAGAAGACGTCATACGGGCTGGCGAAGTCATCTCCCGCTCTTCCGGCGCACTCTCACCGGCCCGCAGCAGGTCGGCGAGCGACACGTACGGCAGTCGGCGGCGCAGGGTTCCACGGACCAACTCAGGCAGCGGACATAGCCCGGCGACGGCAGCGTCCAGATGGGACCGGTCGAGAACTGCTGCCCCACTCATCTCGGCCAGACGAACGAACCCCTCGTCTACCGGTCCCTCAGGCCAGTACAGCACTGCCCACTGCCCGTTGCGGGCAATGCTTCGAAACGCGAAGAGCTCTTTGCCCAAGTGGGCAGTTGTGTCCTCATGGCCTACAAGGACGAGTAGATAGTCCCGCCCCTCAAACTCGAACTCCACGGCAGGTTCGCTGGCAACACGGTGCACGTGCAGGGACTCACGCGAAACGGACCGGCTCAGCAATGCCAACAGGATCTCGACGAGTTCCGCGGCACGATCGACCTCTGAGCCGGTGTCGTCCTTCCGCCACTGGCCGAACTCGACCAGCAACTCCTGTTCGCGCTCCACAGCACCACTCCCCCTTCGCCCGTGCGCACCCAGGGAGCGCACGGCTCGACGTCCCCGAATCGTGAGCCTACGGCTGTTGGTGCTCCCGCCAGGCGCGGCACAGTGCACTGAACTCGTCCTGGCGTTCGGCAAGGAGGTCATGGGGCTGCTGCAGGTGGCAGTCCAGGATATGTACGCCGTCCTTGAAGGGTTCGAAGCCGATCCGCTCCCATACGCGGCCGAGTTTGGCGGCGGCTTCACGGTGCTGGTCGTCAGTCATCTCGCGGCCGTCGGCCGATCCGGGCTCGCACGCCACCGCGACACAGTCCTGCGAGAGGCGGCGGATGGCGGCGCCTGCCAGTACCGGGCCCAGGCCCAGTCCGCGCCACGACGGCTCCAGAATGACCCGGTCCATGACGAGCAGGTCACCGACAGGGTGGGCAAGTGCAGCCTCGAAGGCCGGCTCCCACTCGCCGTTGGCGACGTCCAGGACCACCTCGCCGATGCGGGAGACATCCCCGGTGTAGGAGTCCATCGCCTCCCATGGATGGTCCGGGCCGAACATCCGCACCCGCACGAACGACATGCGGCCCACCGTGACGTCCTGGACCGCGTCCAGCGCGTTCTGGTCCATATCGCTGTACGCGGCCAGTTCCTCCGCCAGGACGTCCGCGTCGATCCGGGCGGACACCGTCCACACCTCCAGCGTGTTCTCGAACTCGTACGCCTGGACAGGGTGTTCGTGGTGGTAAGCAAGGCTGATCAACGAGGGATCGGCGGGCAACTGGGCAATCTGGGGCGCCAAGAGGGTCACCAGGCCAGCGTAGTTCTGCCCGGCCGGCGTATGACGGGAAACGGCGGGCTCTCACACCTCGGCGAAGCGCTTGCGCCGTGCCGGGCGTTGGAGCACGGCGTCGGATCTCGTGGGCACAGGCGTCTCACCTCTTGACGCAGGTCACGAATCGGACAGACGGTGAGTCTCGCGCCTTGTTCCACGGGAAGGGGACCGCATGTCCTTTACCTGGCGATACCTCGTACGCCCCGACGGCGACTTCTGTCGCATCGCCAACCTCGACGGCAGTCTCGACAACATCAGCGACGAAGAACTCGCCAGCCTGCGCCCCGTCGCTTCCGACGAGGAACAGCCGGCCCGGCCCTGTTCACGGTGCGGAGGCGACCTCCTTCTGCACTGGCACGGGCCCCTCATGACCGGGGTGTGGATGGAGCTCTGCCCGGCCTGCGACGCGCACCGCCCAGCAGCCCGCGCCTTCATCGGCTGGCACCACGACGCCGACCGTGATCCCGCGGCCCTCCCCCAGCTGTTCGAAGACTGGGAGACCGAGACCATGCACGCCCGCGGCTGGACCCGCGCCGCCCCGCCCGCACCACCTCCCAGCCCGCCGACACCCTCAGGTCTCACACCACGCGGACGAGGCTGAACCCGACCCCGAGGCCGCACGTCA
>NZ_RSAJ01000034.1 GCF_003933965.1 Streptomyces sp. RP5T | reverse complement strand
GCCTGGAGGGCAGGCTGCGTCGTGCGCGCCGCCCCTTCGTCCTCGCCGCCGTCGCCTTCGTCGTCGCCTTCGTCGTCGCCTGCGTGGTGGCCGGAGTCGTCTCCGGTGGTCGCGTCGGCGGAGGTGGGGGAGGAGGACGCCGGGTTGTGCACGACCGGCCCCGCCGGGGTGGAGGGTGTCGAACTGCCCGGCAGCAGATGGGTGTAGACGGCTCCGAGGGCGGCGGTGCCGGCGAGGGCGGCGGCAGCGATCCACCGGGTGAGGCTGCGGACCCGCGTCACACCGCGATCGCGTGCGCGCACCGCATCACCGGACGAGGCGCCCTGGTCGAAGTCGTGAGGCGTAAAGGTCATGGCAGCGGCTCCTGAAGGATCGACGGCCCCGAATCGGCTGCGTTCATCTCCAGGCTGTGCCGCCGGCACCCGGGAACCTGCTCACCTCTTCTTCAGAACCGGTAAAGATCTCGGCCCGCACCCGGCAGGCCCCCGTCGCGTACGGCCCGTGGTGCCCGCGTCAACCTCGCGACCACAGCGGCAGATCCAGGACGACCGTCAGCCCGCCCCCCGGGGTGTCCTCCAGGTCCACGGTGCCGCCGTTGACGGTGACGAGCCGGTGGACGATGGCCAGCCCCAGGCCGGTGCCCCTGGCCTGCGGATTGCCGAACCGGTGGAACGCGACCGCCTTGGCGTCGGCGTCCATGCCGGGACCGTCGTCCCGCACCCGGACCCTGGCGAAGGAGCCCGCCGCCCGCACGCCGACCGTCACGCTCCCGCCGTCGGGAACGGCGTCAAGGGCGTTGGCGATCAGGTTGTCGAGGATCTGCTCCAGGTGCCCGCCGCCCAGCGAAGCGGTCAGGGCGGGGCCCGACGGCGTGGTCAGCCGCACGTTGCGCTCCTCGGCCACGGGCGACCACGCCTCCACGCGCTCCGCCACCACCTCGTCGATCCGGACGGCGACCGGACGAGGGGTCGCCTGTTCGGCGCGTGCCACCGCGAGCAACCCGTCGACCAGCCGGGACAGCCGGGCGATCTCCCCCTGAGCGGCGGCGAGTTCCTCCGCGGTGTCGCCCTCGGCCCCGGCGGCCAGGACGTCGAGCCGCAGCCGCAGGGCGGCCAGGGGGGTGCGCAACTGGTGCGACACATCGGCGATGACGGCCCGGTGGCCGTGCACCAGGGCCTCCGTACGGGCCGCCATGGTGTTGAACGTGGCGGCGAGGCGGCGCACCTCCGGTGGCCCGCCGTCGACGGCCGCCCGCTCTCCGAGGACCCCTTCGCCCAGCCGCTGGGCCGCCACGTCCAGGGTCGACAGGGGGCGGCTGACCCAGCGGGCCAGGCGTACGGACAGCAGCACGGACGCGGCGAGCCCCAGCAGGCCGATCCCGGCGGACCAGCCCCAGATCCCGGCGATGCGGGCGTTCAGGGGCGCGGCGGAACGAGCGAGCACGACGGCACCGGCGGGCTGCCGCACATCACCGGCGGGTTCCGCGGCGAGCAGACGGCCCTCGCTCTCCGGCGGTACCGGCTCGTGCCCGGCCAGCACCCGGCCCACCAGTTCGCGCGCCTCCTCGCCCTGGGCGGCGGTGCACCGTGTGCTCGCCACCAGCCGCGCGGACGTGTCGTAGACGGCGGCGCAGTCCCCCGCCTCGGCCGCGGCGTGCAGCTCCTGACGCATGGCGGTGGCCGGCCGGTGATCGGAGAGGTGTTCCTCGGCCGCCGCGGCGATCGCCCGGGTGGTCGCCTGCTGGTCGTCGCGGAAGGCCACGCGTTCCCGAGCCGTCATCAGCACCCCGAGCGGTACGACCGCCAGCACCAGCAGAACCGTGGTCAGCGCGAGGAGCGTCAGGGTGATCCGGCGGGTCACGGCGGCTCCCGGAGCCCCTCGACCGCCCCGAGCCGGAACCCGTGCCCGTACACCGTCTCGATCAGTCCCGGCGCGCCGAGCTTCCGGCGCAGCGCCGCGACGTGCACGTCCAGCACCTTCGTGGGGCCGTACCAGTGGGCGTCCCAGGCCCGTTCCAGGATCTCCTGGCGGCTCACCACCCGCCCGGGATCGGCTGCCAGGCACTCCAGGATGCAGAACTCCTTCGGTGTCAGCGCGACCGGGCTGCCGTCCATGGCGACCTGCCGGGTGCGCAGATCGACCGCCAGCGGCCCGTGGCGCAGGATCTCCGGTCCGGCCGGACGCCGGCGGCGCAGCACAGCGCGCATCCGGGCCAGGAGCTCGGCCAGCCCGAACGGCTTGACCAGGTAGTCGTCGGCGCCCTCGTCCAGCGCGACCACCCGGTCCGCCTCCTCGCCCCGGGCCGTCACGGCGATGATCGCGGCGTCCGACCGGGCGCGAAGCCGCCGGCACACCTCGACCCCGTCGATGTCGGGCAGCCCCAGATCGAGGAGGACGACGTCACAGGAGGCGGCCGCCAGCGCGGCACGGCCGGTGCGGGCGCCCTCGACCGCGTATCCCGCCTGCCGCAGACCGCGTTCCAGGGACTCCGCGATGCCCCGGTCGTCCTCCACGACCAGCACGCGTGTCTCCTGCGAGGCCCCTCGGGACTGTCCGTTCATGGCTGCCATCCGCCTCCTGGACGGTGCGGTCCACCGGGTCCGCACAGGATCCAGTCTGCGCCGCCCCGGGAGCCCGACGGCAGGGCCGTTCGACCCACCCGTCAGCGCCGCTCTGAGCGGTACGACCGCCGCGCCGCCCCGGGCGACTGGGGACGTTCGGCTCGGTGGCTTGGGCCGAGGTGCCCCGCATGAGGGTCTGTCGCCCCGTCGTCGGGTCGCGGACTGCCGGGCAGGATGGCGTGAACGCAGCGGATCGCACAGGAATGGCGGCCCGTACGGCGGCCCAGGAGGTGGCGATCATGGAGCGGACGCAGGTGACCAGGCGCCCTCGCCCGGCGCGGCAGCCGGAGCCCCCCGATCTGCGGACGCCCTCGGGACGTCTCCTTCGCTACTGACTGCCGGGTACGCACGGACGCGGCACCGGCGCTCAGGTCGGCCCGTCGTGCGCTGTTTCAGGGCACCCCGGCTACCGATCCGCCCGGATACCGGAAATGCGTCGCGTCCCGAGGTCGGACTGGACCACGAGGTGGGTCTGGTGCGGCTGGTCCCCGGCGTCCTCCCAGGTGAGGGTGACCCGGCTCCAGCAGTGCCCGGTACCGCTGTCGTGGTGGTCGACCTGCCAGGCGGCCGGAACGCCCGCGGCGCGCAGCACCCCGTCCCGGTGGTGCGTCGCTTCCCAGCGGGCCAGGCTGCGGCGCAGCTCGGGCGTGAGGTAGTGGCGGCGCAGGGCGTCGACGAGCTGCCCACGGCCCCGGTCGGTCAGCGCGTCGGTGTACGCGCCGTAGAAGTCGGCGACGTGGTCGACGGCGGACAGCGGGGTGCCCGCACGCGTGGCCGTGCCGGCGGCGAGGGAGGCCGCGGCCGTCGTGTGCGGCCGGGGAGGTGGCACCGTGGCGCCCGGCGTGATGTGGCGGAAGGTGGGGGACCTGGTCATGTCGCTCTCCTGTTTCCCCGGGCGACTGTTTCCCGGACGACGCCCGTTTTCCTCACGTCCAGTGCACCGCGGGCGGAACGCGGCCGGGAGGGCCAAGTGGTGTGCCTCCGGGGGCTGTTCGGCCCGCGTCCATGGCGTCCGGCGCGGTGCCGTGCTCTTGCCCGGAGGGGGAGGCGTCCTGCCGGTGATCGGGGTCACCCAGCCTTGCGGCCACCCCACTGCGGGCCGACCAGCTCCCACTCCCTGCCCCACTGGGCGAGGCGCCGCTGGTCGAGTCGCACCCTCACGGCCGCACCGGCGCCGAACGTGACGCCGGCGACGCCGGCGACCGCGGCCAGGCCGAAGAGGACAGCCTCGGCGGCCCCCTTGACGGGACCGGTCGGCTCGGTGGTGAGGTTCCCCCGGTCGTCCTGCCAGACCGTCAGCCGGGCCCCGGGCTGCAGTCCGGAGTGCACCCGGGTGTATCCGCTGCGGCCGGTGCCGTCCGGGGCCGTCCAGCGGACCTTGGCCAGGACCCGGTTCCCGGCTCCCCTGATCGCGGGCACGGCCTGTGGGGCGGCGCTGAGCAGGACGGCCCGGACGGAATGCCGCTCGGCGCGCTGGTGGGCGAACTCCTCGGCGGCCGCGTGGGCCGTCACCAGGCCGGCGACAGCGCCTCCCACCACGAGGACCGCCCACATCGCCAGGACGACCCAGGCTTCGAGGATGTCCTCGTGCCGTCGCAGCGGATTGCTCCGCCACCGCCACCGCCACAGTCGCTTCGTGGTTCTGCCGCTGCCACGCATCCGTCCGCCCTCCTCGTCCCTCCCTGTCCTAGCCACTCTCCGAAGGTGGCCCTGGCCGGCGTGGCGGGACAGGGGCCGACCGGGTGGCAGCCGGGGCCGGTCGGCCTGCCCTCGGCGGCTCCCTGCCCGGATCGGGCCACGTGGACTCGCCACGCGGCGGGGCCGCAGGGTGGTGCGGTGGGGTCAGGGGGTGCCGGCCGGATTGTCGGCGGCCCGCTGGGCGAGATGCGGGTGCGCCACGGCCCGCCGCGGGCCGCCGCGGGATCGCCGACGGGTCCGGGACGTCCTCCGGGCGGAACGCGCCGTCGGAACGCGCCGGGCCTGCCGCCCGTCGATACCGGCCGCGTTCAGCGGCGAGCCAGTGCGCCGGCGATCTCGGACGCCCACGCGTCGATCGCGGCCCAGTCGCGGTAGTCCCCGAAGCGGCCGCCGACAAGCCGGAACATGAGGCGCCCGGTGCGCGGCAGCTGGGCTCTGGTGACGACGCCCGAGAACAGCCGGTGCTCGCGGAAGCGCAGACCGTCGGGCAAGCGGTCCTCGATCACGGGGACCTCCTTCGGGGCCAGGCGCCGCCACGGCCCGCGCAGGGCGGCCGGCATCCCCACACTGAAGATCCACACGGGGCGGGGGCCCAGCACGTCGAGGTTCTCGCGCACGAAGTCCCGGGCGGGCTCCAGCCACATCTGGCCGTGCACGGCGCTGCCGAGGACGAACGCCTTGTACGCGTCCGCGTCGTCGACGCTCTCCAGGGGCCGCGCCTCGGCCGTCAGCCCCCGCTCGGCCAGCCCGGCGGCCAGGCGTTCGGCGACACCGCGGGTCGAGCCCTGTGCGGTCGCGTATCCGACCAGTACGTCCATGACGTCACCTCGGCCTTCCTCGTCTCACGTCCGGTAGCGCCGGTGCTCCTCCTGGTCCCCGATGTAGTGCCGCTCCTCGATGACCGTCTCCCGCTCACCGGGCCGACGGACCATTCCGGGCGTGGACAGGAACATGATCAGGCCGATCACGCCCACGCACATCAGGGCAAAGCCGACGACGAACGAGCTGTAGCCGAACACCAGGCACGCACCGAGAACGGCCGCACCGACCAGGACGAGCGGAACCATGGCTGCCCTCCTTCACTCCCTCCCAGCGTCCCGGCGTGCGGGCGGGCGGCCCAGAGGCTGAGCGGGCAGGAGGCCGGGCCGAGTGGTAGGGGCCGAACGGCCCCGTCGGGCGCCGAACCACCCCTGCCGCTTCCCGGCCGGGGGTGCCACGGTGAACGTGGAGTTCCGTGCCGCATTCCCTGCGGACCGACGAAAGGCGGTGGGGAAGATGGAGCTGCCCCTGGTCGTGGGCGTCGACGGATCGGACGGGAGCCTCGCGGCGGTCGACTGGGCCGTGGACGAGGCGGCACGGCACGGTCTGCCGTTGCGGCTGGTGTACGCCTCGAAGTGGGAACGCTACGAAGGGACCGTTCCGTCCGACAGCCTCGAACGCCCCTCTGAGCGGGTGATGGCGGAGCACGTCGTCGCTTCCGCGGTGGAGCGCGCCCGCCGGCGCAACCCCGATGCGAAGGTCACCGCCGAAGTGGTCCCCGAGGAGGCGGCGGCCGCGCTGCTGCGGGCAGGCCGCGATGCGTCCGCACTGGTGACGGGTTCACGCGGCCATGGTGAGCTGACGGGCCTGCTCCTCGGCTCCGTCGGACTGGCGGTGGCGGCCCGAGCCGACGGGCCCGTGATCGTCGTCCGGGGCGACAAGGCCGGGCTCGGGTCCACGCACGAACGGATCGTGCTCGGTGCGGGCGAGCCGGAGACCAGCGGTGAGGCGGTGCGGTTCGCCTTCCGGGAGGCCGAGGCGCGCGGGTGCACCCTGGACGTCGTACGTGCCTGGCGCTGCCCCGCGCATGAAAGCGCCGACCATCCCGGGCTGGCCGCGGATCCGGCGCACCGCCACGAGGAGCGGGCCTCCGAGCTGCTCGACTCCCTGCTGGAGGAGGCGGTCGCGGACCACCCCGGGGTGCGGGTGCGCCGCAGCACGGTCGAGGGACCCGCGCGAAAGGTGCTTTTGACCCGGTCGGCCGCGGCGGACCTGGTGATCGTCGGAGCACGGCGCCGTACCGGTCACGTCGGCCTGCAACTCGGCCGGGTGGCCCACACACTGCTGCACCACTCCGACTGCCCGGTCGCGGTAGTACCGCGGCAGGCGTGACCCCGTGCGGTCCTCCCCTCCCGGTCCGGCCGGGAGGGCCGGTCGGTTCGGCCGTGGGGCCCGTACGGCCCAGTGCGGCAGGGCAGCCGCGGACGGAGGCTGGGACCTCTGGAACGGGAGGGCTGCGATGAACGGTCCGGTCGTGGTGGGGGTGGACGGCTCGCCGTCGGGTCTGGCGGCTGTGGAGTCCGCGGCCCGCGAGGCCGAACGGCGAGGGGTGGGACTGGAGTTGGCGCACGCCCTGGCGTGGTCCTCGGGGCCGGTGCCGCCCGGTGTGGCGCCCTGGGATCCGGACGGCGCGGGGCAGCGGAGCCGGGTGAACGAGGCGTTGACCGACGCCGAGTGGCGGGCCCGCAAGGTGGCGCCCGAACTCGTCATCACCCGTGAGGTCCTGGTGGGCGAGGCGGCGTCGGTGCTGGCGTCCGAGGCACGTGCCGCGTCGCTGGCCGTGGTCGGCACCCGACGGGTGCGCGGTCTGCGCCGCCTGCCGCACGCCTCGGTAGCCGGGCACCTGGGTGCCCACGGGTCCTGCCCGGTGCTGGTCGTGCGCGGCAGGCAGAACCGCACCGGCCCCGTCGTCCTGGTGGACGGGTCGGCGGCGGCTTCGGAGGCGGCCGAGTTCGCCTTCGCCGAGGCCGCCGAGCGCGGCGTGGATCTGGTGGTCCTGCGGCATCACGACCGCGGCCCGGACGCCGGCTCCCTGGCGGGACTGCGTGCCAGGTACCCGGACGTCACCGTGCGCTCTCGGCCGGTCCGCCGCCGTCGCCGGGCCCTCGCCGAGGCCGGCGCGGGCGCACAGCTCGTCGTGGTGGGCGTGCGGCGTCGAAACGCCACGACCGCCGTGCTGTCGGCCCGGGACGGCCGGGCAGTCCTGCGCCACGCACACTGCTCCGTGGCCCTCGTGCCGTCCGGGAGGGCATGAGATCCCCTGGCGCTGCGACCGCTGACACGGGCCCGGCGGGAAACCCCGCCGGGCCCGTGTCAGCCGTGCGTCATCGCGCGGGACGGTCCCCCGGCTCGGGCTGCTCCAGATGGGTGGCGAGCACCGCGGCCTGGACGCGCCGCTGGACACCCAGCTTGGACAGCAGCCGGGAGATGTGGTTCTTGACGGTCTTCTCCGACAGGTAGAGCCGCTTGCCGATCTCGCGGTTGGTCAGACCGTCCCCGATCAGCCCGAGGATCTCGCGCTCGCGCGGGGACAGGCCCGCGAGCTCGGGCGCCTCCGCGGGCGGCTCGGCCGGCTCGGTGCGCAGGGACCGCATCAGCCGGGCCGTCGTCTCCGGGTCGAGCATGGACTGGCCCGAGGCGACCGTGCGCACCGCCGAGACCAGGTCCGAACCCCGGATCTGCTTGAGCACATAGCCCGAGGCCCCGGCCATGATGGCGTCGAGCAGCGCGTCCTCGTCGTCGAACGAGGTCAGCATCAGCACGGCCAGCTCCGGCATACGGCTGCGCAGCTCACGGCAGACGGAGATGCCGTCCCCGTCCGGCAGCCGTACGTCCAGGACGGCCACGTCCGGCCGCACCGCCGGCGCCCGCACGAGCGCGTGCTCCACGTTCTCGGCGTCACCGACGACCGAGATGTCCGGTTCGGCCTCCAGCAGGTCGGCGATGCCCCGGCGGACGACCTCGTGGTCGTCGAGCAGGAAGACGCGGATCGGATCCTGTGCCGTGAACGCGCGTGCCTCAGTCATGTCGACCCCTTGTTCCCCGGAGATGTGGCACACAGACGCGCGGGCCCGCGCGTCAGGACGATCGTCACTCGCCGGGGGCGGTCGTACCAGGGCCGAACGGTCCCGCACACGCCCGCGGTACTCGCAGGATGCATCAGGGGAGCAAGCCCGTCACGTGGGCCCCGCGGGATTCAGACCGCGGTCCGGTCCGGGCCGTCCAGGGCGAACCCCACGTCCACCACACCCTCGATTGCCCGTACCAGGCGGGCCGCCACGGGCACGAGCGAGGTGTCACGGACCCGGCCGCTGAGCGTCACGACACCGTCCCGGACCTCGACCAGCACCGCCGACGCCGGCGGTGGGAAGAGGTACGCGACGACCTCGCGCCGCACCTCCTCGGCCACGTCCTCGTCGTCCCGCAGGAACACCTTCAACAGGTCCGCCCGGCTGACGATGCCCTCCAGGTGCCCCGCCGCGTCGACGACGGGCAGCCGCTTGACCCGTGACCGGGCCATCTTGCGCGCGGCCGACGCGAGCGTGGTGTCCGCCTGGATGGTGAGGGCGGGGGACGTCATCAGCTCACCGGCGGTGACCGATCCGGCCTTGGCCAGGTCGGAGAGCCGCCGCAGCTGTGTGTACCGGTCGGGGTCGCTGTCGCGGAACTCCTCCTTGGGCAGCAGATCCGCCTCGGAGACGACTCCCACGACCTTGTTGCCGCCGTCCACGACGGGCAGCGCGCTGACCTTGCGCTCCTGCAGGGTCCGGACGATGTCCTTGAAGGCGGCCCCACGGCCGACGGCGGCGACGGAGCGGGTCATCACGTCACTCACGATGTGCGGGGATGCGTGCACAGCGCCTCCTTGATCGCTTCCTCACTCCGGACAGCCGGCCGCGTTCACCAGCGGCTCCCGCTGCCGTAGGGGCCGTACAGGTCCAGCAGCCGGGTGCGGGCCGACTGCAGCCGGTGGGCGACGACCTCACCCACCCAGCGGGTGATGGACAGGCCGAACTCGGGGTCCTCCTGGCAGAGCTCCCGAACCGCCCTGGCGTCGAACTCGAACGTCCGCAGGGGCGATGCCGCCTCGGCGCCCAGGTGCCAGGTGTGCGGAGGGAACAGCCAGGACCAGCCGACGAGTTCGTTGTGCCCGAGGGACTCGATGACGGCGGGGCGGCGACCGGGCACCCGCATGTCGAGGTCGACCGTGCCGGTGCGGATGATCCAGAACCGGTCGGCGCGGCTGCCCTCCTCGAAGAGCCGGGCGCCCTCGGGGAACGCCACTTCGCGGGCGAGCCCCATCAGCCTCTGCCGGTGCTCGGCGGGCAGGGCCCGCGGCATGCTCGTGGGTGCGGGAGCGTTCATGTCGTGCCTCCTGCCGGCGTACGGAACCACCACCCCCAGTGTGTGCGGGCGGTCCTGCGCGGACCAGGGGCCACCTGGCCCCAGGAGCAGGCCGTCCGGCGGTCCGGTGCACCCCTGTGGCACCCTGTGCCACCCCTCGGACCGCGGTTCGATGGTGGTGAGAGAGCAAGTCCGGCGCAGTGGAAACCAGGGTGGAAAGGGGTGGGACACCATGGGTACGAGCCTGACCGCGGAGTTCTGGCGGCAGTTCGCCGCCCTCCTGGTGGCAGCCGTGATCGTCACCTTCGCGCTCAGCGCGGCGCTCGACGCGCTGTATCTGCGTCGGCAACGGCGCCGCGCCGCACGGCGGCCGACGGATCCCGGTGCACCGAAGGCGACGCCTCTCCCCGAGCGGCCCGTCGTGCGCACGCCGGTGCGGCACTGAAGCCCGACGCGGTGGGGTCGGTCGGCCCCGGTCGGGGACCTGCGGCCCCTGTGAGACCTGCCCTGAGGGGACGACTCTGGAGGCACATCCGAAATCAGGAGGCGGAACCATGGTGCGCACTGTTGTCGCCGGGCTGGACGGCTCGTCCGAGAGCCGCGCTGCGGTGGAGTGGGCGGCGCGCGAAGCGAAACTGCGTGGCCTGCCGTTGAAGGTCGTCCACGTGTGGGAGCCCGTGCCCGATCCCATGGCCCAGGCCCCGCTGCTCGGTGCCGAGACCCAGCAGCACTGGAGCGAACGCATTCCCCGCGAGGCCGTCGAGGGCCTGCGCCTGCGCCATCCCGGCGTCGAGATCACCATGCAGCAGTTGAGCGGCGGGTCCGCCGACGCCCTCGTCAAGGCGGCGGAGGACGCCGAGCTGCTCGCCCTCGGCACGCGCGGGCTCAGCGGCGTCGGCGGGTTCATGATCGGCTCCGTCGGCCTCGCCGTCGTGGCGCATGCCGGACGCCCGGTGGTCCTGGTCCGGGCCGGTGAGCAGGCCGCGGACGAGCACCGGACGGACCCGGCCGGCATCCCGTCGGCCGCCACCCCCTACCGGCCCGTCGTGCTCGGCCTCGACCCCGCCGGTCCGGACGACTCGCTGATCGAGTTCGCGTTCGACGCGGCTGCCCGGCGCTCCACTGCCCTGCGCGTCGTCCATGGCTGGAACCTGCCGCCCTACTACACCTACGGCCTGTCCGTAGACCCGGAGTACCACGACGAGATCGTGCGGCAGCAGTCCGCCGCCCTGTCCGCGGCCCTGCGGCCCTGGCGACAGAAGCACCCGGACGTCGAGGTCGTCGAGGACTCCAGGCCCGGAAGCGGAGCCAACCACGTGGTCGACGCCTCGCGTGAGGCGTCCCTGGTCGTCGTCGGGCGTCGCGTCCGCCGCGGCGCGCTCGGCGCCCACATCGGCCCCGTCACCCACGCGGTCCTGCACCACGCCGTCGCCCCCGTCGCGGTGATCTCCCACACCTGACCTCCGTGGCGGCCGGCCGGGTCGGGACCGTGGAGACACGGGCCGTACGAGCGTCGGGCGGGTCACCGACCCGCCCCGCACCACAACCCCCGGCAGGGAGGCACGACATGAACATCCGTCGGATCCCCGCGATCACGGCCGAGACGGTCCTGTACCTCGTCGCCGCGATCCTGGCGCTCTTCTGCATCGGCCTGACCGCCTCGGTGGTGGGTCTGCCCCTGGTCCCGCTCGTGATCCCCGCCGTCGTCGCGCTGGTGCTGCTCGCCCGGCGGCTGGGCCGCGGGCACCACCCTCCCGCCGCCAAGGCGTAGGGCAGGGGGAGGACCCGTAGACCTCAGCTGAGGACATGGACGACCCCGGCGCACCGGTTGCGCCGGGGTTCTCGTGTCGTCGGCCGGTGTCAGCGGTTCACGGTCAGCGGCACGGTGTCGACGGTCACGCGGCGGCCGTCCGCGGGCGACACGAAGTACGCCGTGAGCAGGCCCGCTCCGGAACGGGCGGCCTTGTAGGGGAACGTCACGTCGAAGGTGCCGCGGGTGCCGGTGCCCGACGTCGCCCTGACCAGGACGTCGGCGGCCGTGCGCCCCGTGGTGTCGGTGACCTTCAGCCGGAACTCGGCCTCGAAGGTGTCGGCGCTGCCCCAGACCCGCACGGGGCTGCGGACCGTGCCGCCGATCAGCGGCGACTCGACCAGGACGGCCGGGGACAGATCCTCGAAGTCGGCCCGGCCGACGGGGCCGTTCAGCACGATCCCCTCGCCTCCGAAGGAGGTGACGGGCTTGCCGTCCAGTTCGAAGGCGACCTTGTGCACGGAGGGGAAGCGGGTCGCGGTGAACACGACCTGGGCGAGCCGCGCGCGCATGGACAGGCTGCCGCCTCCGTCGTCGTACCGCCCGGAGAGATCGACGGTGGCGACATGGTTCCGGATCACCAGTGAGCGCAGCCGCGTCCCGGAGGGGACAGCTGTGGTGCGGTCGTGACGGCCCTCGTATCCGGTGGGGCCGGCGAGCAGAGCCCGGACGGCCGCGGCGGCGGTGGCGGGCGCGGTCACGGTGCGAGGAGCGGGCGAGACCTTCTCGCCGTGCAGGAAGTAGACGGACGTGCTGATCGTCCTGGCCGCCGTGCCGCCGGATCCGGTCGCCCCGGGTGTCGAAGGCGCGGTCGAGGGAGCCGGGGTCGAAGGCCTCGTTGCCGAAGGGACGGGGGTGACGGGTGCACCCGAGGTGCCGCCCGACCCTGGGCCGGCGGACGAGCCGGACGGGTGGCCGGTGTCGGCCGGTGTGCCGGGCGCGGTGTTCGTGCCGCACGCGGCGAGTGCGAGGGCCGGGAGCGCCAGCGCCGAGGTGAGCAGGGCGTTGCGGTGACGGCGGGTGTGGGCCACGGGGTGTGTCCGGCTGTGCATGGCAACCTCCTCCGACACTTCCAGCGAACCGCTTGTCGGCCCGCCGCCCGAAGTGCCGAAAGGGTTCGGTTCGAGGGCCGAACGGCCGCTCCTGCGAGGTCTGTCGGGCCGAGCCCTCTCTCGGTCGATGCCGGATGCCGGGCGAGGTGCCCGCAGCCGGCCGTCCCCCGTCCCGGACGTGGGCCTCGGAAGGGGGCCCGAAGCAGGGCCGCTGAGGCCGGTCGGGCGGGACGGACGGCCCCTGTGCGCCGGGCCGGTGGGGGCGGACGCTGAAGGTGAACGCTTCGCGAAAGGTGGGATGCATGATGTCGGTCCTCCACGACAAGCCCGGCCGTGCCGCACTCCACCTGGCCCGCGCCGCGTCCCTCGCGCCCTCGCCGCACAACAGCCAGCCGTGGTACTTCACCGAGGAGGGCCACGACCACGGCTTCGAGGTGCACCTGGACAGCGGACGGCGGATGCCGCTGACCGACCCGTGCGGCAGGGAGGCCGTCATCGCCTGCGGTGCGGCCCTGTTCAACGTACGCATGGCCGTGCGGCAGCTGGGCTTCCGGCCCGTGGTCGACCTCCTGCCGGCTCCCGGGGACTCCCACCGCCTGGCCCACGTCGGCTTCGCGGCCCATGCGCCGAGCACCCCCGAGGAGACGCTGCTGGCCCGGGCGATCCCCCACCGGCACACTCACCGGGGACGCTTCGCCGCCGGGCCGGTCCCGGCCGACCTCCTCGCCGACCTGCACGAACAGGCCCGGGCCGAGGGCGCGATCCTCCAGGTCGTCGACGATCCGGAACAGCTGGAGCTGGTCGCGACGCTGGTGCGCACCGCGGAGGACGCGCACCGCGCGGACTTCGGGCACGTCACCGAGCTGGAGCGGTGCGTGGGCCCGTACGGGGTTCCCGTCGAGGCGTGCCGGCACCACCCGGACGCCACCCTGCTGGCCGGCCGCGACTACCTGTCCCTGGCCCGGTGCTGGCCCGTCTCCGCCCGCAACCGGGGCAGGGGGACCGGCACCGTCGTCGTTCTGTCCACTCCGCGCGACGGCCGCCCGGACTGGCTGCGGTCCGGGCAGGCGCTGCAGCGTGTGCTGCTGTACGCGGCGGCGCACGACGTGATGGCCGCCTTCCACACCCAGCCGCTCGAACTGCCCGCCCTGCGGGCCCGCCTGCGGACGGAGTTCACCGCCGGCCGGTACCCGCAGCTGATCCTGCGCCTCGGGCACCTTCCGCAGCCGCAGACGTGGCGCACCCTGCGGCGCCCGCCCCTGCGGGTGCTCGCCCGCGACGACGCCAGGGCCCGGTGATGACGATGAACAAGGCCACGAGCCGACGGCAGGGGCGGGTGCGCTGGTGGCGGCTGCGCCGCAACCCGCTCAGGCGCCGCAGCTACCTCGTCGAGGCCTGGCTGCGGTCGGTGACCGGGATCCTCGCGGTGACGTTCGCGATCGTCATGGGTGTGCTGGCCGCCCACGCGGTGGAAGGCGACCTCGACGGACTGCGCGCCGAGCGGCACGCCGTGCCGGCGGTGCTCACGACGGACGCGAAGGACACCGTCGGGGTCGAGGGCACGGACGCCGACCGGGCATGGGCCCACGTGCGGTGGACGGCGGCCGACGGTACGCCCCGCACGGGCGTCGCGCGCGTCGACTCCACGAGCAGGGCGGGCAGCACCACCCGGGTGTGGCTGGACGCCGAGGGCCGTCTCGTGCCCGAGCCCGCCACGGCGGGCGAGGCGGAGTTCCAGGGCGCGGTGCTCGGGGCCGCGGCCGCCGTGGGCACGGGCGCGGCGGTGCTGCTCCTCGGCGGCCTCGCGTGCGCGCGCCTGGACCGCCGGCGGCAGGACCAGTGGGACACGGAGTGGGCTCTGATCGACCCGCGCTGGGGCCGGAAGACCGGCTGACCCGGAGCCCCCCGGCCCGGCGGCCTGCCCGGCCCCCGTGGATCAGTCCGTGGATCAGTGCACTCAGCAGATGCGGGGGAGCTGCTCGCCCAGCGGCATGTCCACGATGCGCCGAGCGCCCACCAGGGTCCGCACCGTCACCCGCCCTCGCGGGTTGCGCTCCAGCACCTCGCCGATGCGCACCGCCTGCGCCCCCTCGGGCAGGGACCGCAGGCACGTCAGGGCCTCCTCGGCGACGGACGGGGCGACGAAGGCGACCATGCAGCCCTCGTTGGCGACGACCAGCGGATCCAGACCGAGCAGGTCGCAGGCCGAGGCCACCGTCTCCGGCACCGGTACGGCGCCCTCCTCGATCTCCACGGCGACCGAGGAGTCCCGGGCGATCTCGTTGAGCGCGGCCGCCAGCCCGCCCCGCGTCGGGTCGCGCAACACGTGGACGGACTCGCCGAGCGGGGCCAGGGCCCGCACCAGCCGGTGCAGCGGCCGGCTGTCCGAGGCGATGTCGCCCTCGAAGCCGAGCCCCTCGCGGGTACTGAGCACGGTCGTGCCGTGCAGGCCGATCGGCCCGGACAGCAGCACCGCGTCGCCGGGTTGGGCCAGTGCCGCCGAGGGATGCAGGGAGCCGTGCCGCTGTCCGACGCCCGTGGTGTTCACGAACAGCCGGTCGGCGGCGCCGCGGCCCACGACCTTGGTGTCACCGGTGATGACGGGCACCCCCACGTCCTGTGCCGCCTTGCCCAACGAGTCGAGAACGGAACGGAGTTCGGCCAGCGGCATGCCTTCCTCGACGATCAGGGAGACGGAGAGCGCGAGTGGCCACGCGCCGCGCATGGCGAGGTCGTTGACCGTGCCGTGCACGGCGAGGGAACCGATGTCCCCGCCGGGGAAGAAGAGCGGACTGACCACGAAACTGTCGGTGCTGACCACCAGTTCCCGGTACCCGGGCAGCAGCGCGGCGTCCTCCAGCGGACCCACCGAGCCTCCGAAGGCGGGCAGGACGACCCGGTCGAGCAGCTCGGCGGTGAGGCGGCCACCGGCGCCATGACCCAGCAGGACGACCTCGTCCTCCTCATGAGGGGTGGGGCATTGCATGCTCATGGCGTGCTCCTCGTGGGTGTCCGTCCGGCCGCGTGGAAGGCGGCGCACGTGCCCTCGGACGACACCATGGGCGCGCCGAGGGGATGGCGGGGGGTGCAACGGGTGCCGTACGCGGCGCAGTCGGTGGGCAGCCTGGCCCCGGTGAGGATGGCGCCCGCGATGCACTGGGGGTCCTCCACGGGACACAGCCCGCCCACGTCGAAGCGGCGGGCCGCGTCGAACTCCCGGTACTCCTCAGCAAGTTCGAGGCCGCTGTCGGGCAGCGCCCCGATGCCGCGCCAGGAGCGGTCGGTGACGTTGAAGACCTCGCGGACCGCGTCCTGCGCGGCGGTGTTGCCGGTGCGCCGGACGGCCCGTACGTACTGGTTCTCGACCTCGTACCGGCCCGCCTCCAGCTGCCGTACGGCCATCAGGATGCCCTCCAGCAGGTCCAGCGGCTCGAAACCGGTGACCACGATCGGCACCCGGTGGCGGGCGGCGATCGGCTCGTACTCGGTCCAGCCCATCACCGCGCACACATGCCCGGCGGCCAGGAACGCCTGCACCTCGCAGTCCGCGTCGTCGAGCAGCGCGGTCATCGCGGGCGGCACCAGGACATGGCTGACCAGCAGCGAGAAGTTCCTGAGGCCCAGGCGCGCCGCGTGCAGCACCGCCATGGCGTTGGCGGGCGCGGTGGTCTCGAACCCGACCGCCAGGAAGACCACCTCGCGCTCGGGGTGGTCGGCGGCCAGGCGGACGGCGTCCATCGGGGCGTACACCACGCGTACGTCGGCGCCCCTGGCCCGCAGGGACAGCAGGTCGGTGTCCGTGCCGGGCACCCGCAGCATGTCGCCGAAGCTGGTGAGGATCACGCCGGGACGGGCGGCGATCGCCATGGCCCGGTCCAGGGTCTCCAGCGGGGTGACGCAGACCGGGCAGCCGGGACCGTGGATCATGCGCATGCCGGCGGGCAGGAGTTCGTCGATGCCCTGGCGGACCAGGGTGTGGGTCTGCCCGCCGCACACCTCCATGATCCGCCAGGGACGGGTCGCGACCTCGCGCAGCTCGTCCAGCAGACGCCGGGCCAGCACGGGGTCGCGGTACTCGTCCAGGTACTTCATCGGCCCTCCGCGTGGGTCATCGATGCGTGAGATCGAGCCGGATGTCAACGACCCCCTCCACCGCCCGTACCGCCCGGGCCACCACGGGCACGAGCGTCCGGTCCGGCAGGGCCCCGCCCAGCGTGACCACACCCTCGGACACACTCACCGTCAGGGGGCTGGTGACCGGGAGCTGCCCGAGGACGCCGTGCCGGATCTCCTCGGCGATCTCCTCGTCGTCACGCAGGAAGACCTTCAGCAGATCACTGCGGCTGACCACCCCCTGCAGCAGGCCGACCCCGTCCACGACGGGCAGCCGCTTGACGTGCCGGCGGGCCATGATCCGGGCGGCCTCGGCGAGCGAGGCGTCCGCGTGCACGGTCACGGCCGGGGCGCTCATCAGCTCGCTCGCGGTCACCCCGGCGGCCTTGCGCCGTGCTTCCGGATCGCCCTCCTCGGAGTCCCGGAACTCCTCCTTGGCCATCAGATCGGCCTCGGAGACCACGCCCACGACGCGGCCCTCGCCCACCAGGACCGGCAGGGCGCTCACCTTCCACTGGTCGAGCAGTTCGACGATCTCCTTGAAGGGCGCCTCACTGCCCACGGCGACGACGGTGTGCGTCATCACATCGCTCACGGTGTACGGAGATTCAGGCATCGCAGCCTCCCGAGGCTTGCCCTGAGGTACGGACGACGGTCAGGTCGAGGAAATGGGTGGAGCACGAGATGCACGGGTCGTGATTGCGGATCGCCCGCTCGCACAAGGCCGTCAACTCGGCTTCGTCCGGGTCGCGTTCGCGGATCGCACGCTGGGTCAGGCGACGCAGGTCGTCCTCGATCGCACCCTGGTTCTGTGCCGTCGGAGGCACCAGGAGCGCACTGGTCACGAGACCGTCCGAGTCCAGCTCGTAGCGGTGGTAGAGGAGTCCGCGGGGCGCTTCGGTGGCGCCGTGCCCGACGCCCGCGACGGGCGGCACGTCCGTGTACGGCCGCGGGGGCGGCTCGTACGCGTCGATGATCCGCTGCGCCTCCGTGACGGCGTACACGCTCTCCACCGCCCGTACCAGGATCGACCGGAACGGATTGCGGCACACGGCCCCCTCGCGCGGATCGCCGAGCCCGGCCTCCCCGGCCGCCTGCAACGCCACCGGCGTGAGCCGGGCACCGCTGACCGCGAACCGGGCGAGCGAACCGGTCAGGTGCGTCCGGCCGTCGAGCCGCGCATGCAGGGCCGTGGAGTGCGGCACGTGGGTCTCGGTCACGTGCTCGGTGAAGTCGCGCACGGGGAAGGAAGCCCTGGTCCCGTCGCCGCGCAGCACGGTCGGCGTGCCGCCCTCGATGGCGTACGTGTGCGGAGCGGCCAGCGCCAGCAGATCGGCCTCGACCCGGGCGTCCGGGAACTCGAAACCGGCAACCCAGCGCACGGTCTCCCAGGCGTCGTCGAGCGCCTGCTTCAACTGCTCGCGCAGGGGCCGCAGTTCCTCGCGCGTCGGCACCCGGTGGAAGCCGCCCAGCCGGACGTTGACGGGGTGCACGGCCCGTCCGCCGAGGAGCTCCATCAGCGCGTTGCCGGCCTTCTTCAGCCTCAGCCCCCGCTCCACCTCGGCCCGGTGAGTGCGGGCCAGCTCGACGGCGCCGGTCCGCCCCAGGAAGTCCGGTGCGTGCAGCAGGTAGATGTGCAGGACCTGGCTCTCGATCCACTCGCCGCAGTACAGCAGCCGGCGCAGATCCCGGATCGCGGGGTCGACGCTCACCCCGCACGCGTCCTCGATCGCCGCGCACGCGCTCATCTGGTACGCCACCGGGCAGATCCCGCACACCCGGGCGGTGATGTCCGGCGGCTCCGTGTACGCACGGCCGCGCAGGAACGCCTCGAAGAACCGCGGCGGCTCGTAGATCTCCAACTGCGCGCCGGTGACCGTGCCGTCGTGCACCTCCAGGCGCAGCGCGCCCTCGCCCTCGACCCGGGACAGGGAGCCGACGTGCAGGACACGGGATCCGCGGTGTGTCACGAGTTCAACTCCTTGTCGAAAGCAGCGGCGTTGAAGGTGTGCAGAAAGCGCATGACGGCTTCGTCGTCCATGCCGTCGCGACGCAGCACGGGGATCAGGGCGGGCAGGTTGACGGACCCGGACGGGCCGAAGCAGCCGAAGCAGCCGCGCCCGTAGGCCGGGCACAGTGCCCCGCACCCGGCGTGCGTGACCGGCCCCAGGCAGGGCGTGCCGTGGGCGACGGTGACGCAGACCGTGCCGCGCCGCTTGCACTCGAAACACACGCTGTGGTTCGGCACGTCCGGCCTGCGCCCGGCCAGGAACGCGGTGATCACCTCGATCAGCTGCCTCTTGTCGATCGGACAGCCGCGCAGCTCGAAGTCGACGTCCACGTGGTCCGAGACCGCAGTGGAGGTGGCCAGCGTGGAGATGTACTCGGGGTGGGCGTAGACGGTGCGCCGGAACTCCTCGACGTCCGCGAAGTTCCGCAGCGCCTGGATGCCGCCGGCGGTCGCACATGCCCCGATGGTCACCAGGTGGCGCGAGGCGGCCCGGATCGCGCGGATCCGCTCGGCGTCCTCGGCCGTGGTGACCGAACCCTCGACCAGGGACAGGTCGTAGGGGCCCGGCTCGACCGCACTGGACGCCTCCAGGAAGTGCGCGATCCTCACCTGGCCGGTCAGCGCCAGGAGTTCGTCCTCGCAGTCCAGCAGGGTGAGCTGGCAGCCGTCGCAGGAGGCCAGCTTGAACACCGCGAGCGTCGGCGGCGTCCTGGTGGTCGTCATGTCACAACTCCCTCACCGACAGCACGCCTTCGGCCCGGTTCCAGTCCACGACCGGACCCGCCCGGCACAACAGCAGCGGACCGAGCTGGCAGTGGCCGCAGTGCCCGGTCGCGCAGCGCATGTTCCGCTCCAGCGAGACCCTGATGTGCTCGCCGGGCACACCGCGGTGCGCCAGGTCGCGGGCGGTGGCCCGGATCATCGGCTCGGGTCCGCAGACGTAGGCCGTCGTGTCCTGCGGATCGAAGAGCGCCCGCCCCAGCAGCTGGGTGACCACGCCCACGTCTCCGCGCCAGTCGGCGTCGGGCTGGTCGACCGTCACCCCCGTGCAGGCCGTGGCCCAGCTCTCCACTTCCCTGCGGGCGATCAGATCGCCCGGAGTCCGCGCCCCGACCAGGACGTTGACGCGGCGGTACGCCTCCGGTTCGGCCAGCGCTGCCAGGATCAGCGGCCGCAGCGGGGCCAGACCGATACCGCCGGCCACCACGAGCACGTCCCGGCCGCGCGCCCGCGCCGGCTCCCAGGCGGTGCCGTACGGGCCGCGCAGGCCGACGACATCGCCGACCCGTGCCGCGCACAGGCCCTCGGAGACCGCTCCCACCGACCGGATCGTGTGCGCGAGCCCACCGGTCGCCTGCACGGAACTCACCGAGACGGGAATCTCGCCGCGCCCGAAGCAGTGCACCATCGCGAACTGCCCCGGCGCGAAGTCCGGCAGCGCCTCGCCGACCGGTTCGAGACGCAGCGTGACCGTGTCCGCGGTCTCCGGCCTGCGGGCGACCACACGATGGGGGACCGGTACGGCGGTCATCGTGCTTCCTTCGTCTCGTAGGTGCCGTAGAGGTCGACCAGCCGGGTGCGGGCCGCGTTCAGCCGGTGGGCCAGCACCCGGCCGACCCAGTGCTCCAGGGAGCGGCCGAACTCGGCGTCGTCCTGGCACATCAGACGCACGGCGACGGCGTCGAACTCGTAGGCCCGCACCGGCGTCAGGGTCCTGGCGCCCAGCTGCCAGACGTACGGTTCGAACAGCCACGACCAGCCGACCAGGTCACCGACGCCCAGCGTCTCGATCACGGGCGGTCGATGGCCGGGCACATGCATGTCCAGGGCGACCGTGCCGTCGCGCACGATCCAGAAGCGGTCGGCCCGCTCGCCCTCGTCGAAGATCCGGACATCCTGACGCCAGTCGATCTCGCGGGCGGTACGCAGGAGCCGGTCCCGGTGCTCGGACCGCAGCGCGTGCGACATGCGCAGGGTGATCGAGGGCGTCATCGCTCCGTCTCCGTCTCCGGCTCGCGCTCCCGCTCGGCGTGCAGCGCCGCGACTTCCTCCGTGATGTCGATGCCGACCGGACACCAGACGATGCAGCGCCCGCAGCCGACGCATCCCGTCGTGTCGAACTGGTCGTGCCAGGTGGACAGTTTGTGGGTGAGCCACTGCCGGTAACGGCTGCGGGCGGACGAGCGGACCGGTCCGCCGTGCAGATTCGAGAAGTCCAGGTCGAAGCAGGAGTCCCAGTGCTGCCAGCGCTCGGCGTGGTCACCGGTCAGGTCGGTGACCTCCTCCGTGGTGGTGCAGAAGCAGGTCGGACAGACCATGGTGCAGTTCCCGCAGGTCAGACAGCGTTCGGCGACGTCGTTCCACCGCTCGGCGTCCAGGCTCCCGCCCATGAGGTCCCTCAGGTCGACCGGGGGCAGCGACCGGCCCATACGGTCGCGGGCGGCGTCCACGGAGGCGCGGGCGGTGGCCTCGGTGGCCACGTCGGCGGTGCGGTGCGGCACCTGCTCCAGCAGCCGGGCGCCCTCCTCGCTTCCCGCGCGCACCAGGAACCGGTGCCCGTCCTCGTCCACCACCTCGGTGAGCGCGAGGTCGTAACCCGGGTCGGCCGCGGGACCGCCGCCGGTGGAGACGCAGAAGCAGGTCGCGCCGGGCTCGGTGCACTCGGCGACGATCAGCAGCGCGCGCCGGCGCCGGCTCCCGTAGCCGGTGTCCTCGTACCGTCCGCCGGTCAGGACGCGGTCCTGGATCGCGATGGCCCTGAGGTCGCAGGGGCGGACGCCGAGAAAGGCGTACGCCGGGACGTCCGGCTCGTGCGGGGTGAAGGAGACCTCGCCCTCCGGCGTCCGGTCGGCGCTCCACAGCAGCTCACGCTGCGGGTGCAGGTACGACTTCCAGGACTGCGGGCCCGCGCTGTGCGCGAAGGCGGCACCGTCCGCACGGGGGACGAGCCGGTACCGTCCGGCTTCGAGCTCGACACCCCAGCCGTACGGGAGCGTGTCCGCGGAGGTCATCTCCGCGAGCACGATCGCGCCGTCGCGGACGGTCGGCCCGACGACGGTCCTTCCCTGTGCCACCAGAGCCGCGACCAGAGTGTTCAGGCCGTCCCGGTCGAGCACGGCCGGGGCTGCGGTGGCGGTCATGACGGTCCTCCTTGTCCGGGGCGGATCGTGCCTGTCCATCGTCATGGTCCGGCGCGGGGGCCCTCCGGCGGCAGGGGCCGACCGGCCCTCGCACCGAGCCGACCGGGTCTTCCGCGCGGGGCCCTGACATCGTCCGCGCCGGCACGGCGTGCCGCCACGGAAGCGGTTCACCCGGCCGGTCCTCGTCCGCCCCGGCCCTCGCCTTCGCACGACGTCGACCTGGGCGATCGCGAAGCCGGCGCGCACGACGACGTACGACCCGGCGTCCGCCTCCGGCATGCGGCTGAGGACGAGCTCGCGCCGTATCCGGTCGAGGTCGACGGTGGCCGCGGTCGCCGCCTGCCCGTAGCGGGTGGCGACGCGGCCGCCGACCGGACACACCGTGCGTGGCGCGCCCGTGGACACCGCCCGCGTGTCGAGGTCGGCGGCGACGTTCGCGAGCGTCGGATGGACGGCGCCGGCCCGGCCGTCGTTCCGGCAGGTCTGCCTGCCGGCAAGGGGGCGTACGGGCCCGCACGACGCGGTGGGCGAGGCCGGTGGCGGGTTCGACGCGGGCCGTCGCTTCCGGCATGACGGCCCGCGTCGCCCTCGTAACCGGCCGGTGTCGTCGCCCGGCACCCACGAGGGAAGGGCCGGTCGGCCCTGCGCGCGATGGGCCACCACACCCTGTCCCGCCGTGGTGCGGGGCGGGAGGATGGAAGAGGGCGAAGACGTCTCTTCGCCCTTGATACGGCGGGCGGCACGCGGTGGTGGCTCCCCTCGACTCGACCACGGTGTGCGGGTGTCCGCCGGGGAAGCCACGGCGGAGTCGGTGCCACCGTGGCTGCGGGCCGGGACGCCTGCGGGAGGGCACCGGTCGCGTGCCCGTGCGCCCACTGCGTACGGGCACTCCCGGTCCGGGCCGCGGACGGGGCCGGACCGGTGAGGGTGCCCTGGCCGACCGGCCCTTGCGGTGTCCCTCCCCCTGGACGATGCCGCAAGGACCGGGAGGGACTGTCGGGAGTCCCTCTGCCAGGAAGAAGCCGACGGCAGCCCTCGCGGGAGGGCGCCGCTTCTCCCATCGCGCACCAATGTCTTCCCGGACGGCCGGCTTCGGCAGAGGCCGGTCGGCCCCTCGCGCCGGACATTGGTCCCTGCCCGCGTCCGAGGCCCGTCCGTCCTGTCGATCAGGGGCCCCGGCCGCAGGGTCAGGTGCCGGACGGGCCTTCGTCCGTGAGCGCGGCGACCGTCTCGTCGAACTCCCTCAGCACCGCGAGGAGTCCGGCTCTGCCCCACAGGGCCAGACCCAGCACGGTGACGCCGACGGCCGTCATGTGCACGGCGCACGGGAGGTCCTGGCCCGACACCGCGCGCATCTCCGCATGGTCCCCGCGGGCCCACGCGCGCGTGCACCGGGCCATGGCGAGTTCGTAGTGGGGCGGGGCCGCCGCCGCCACCTCGTCGGAACCCCGGACCAGCTCGTTCGGGTCCCACCGCCTGCCGGTCAGCTCCATGATGCTGATGGTGGAGCGCAGCAGGCCGCTCAGGACGGCGTGCACCTCGATCCAGCCGTCCGTGTCCAGACCTGCCAGCGCCTTCTCGACCGCGGCGGCGTCACGGTCCGCGTAGCCCCGCACGACGTCCACCGCGTGGTCGCCGGAGATCCTGTGCGCCGCGTTGTCCATGCGCCTCACCGTACGGACCCCCCGGCGCGCGGGGATCGGTCTCCCGGCGCACCGCGCCTCGGAAGAAAGCACTAGGACCCCCGGCGGCGAGATGAAGGACCGACGGCGTCCGTAAGTGTCAGCGGCCCTCGAGAACCGTCCCCGTCTCCTCCGCCAGCGTGTCCAGCAGGCGGTCCTGGAACTCCACGTCGTGCACGGCCGGATGCGGCTCCCTGGTCTGCCGGTGGTACCAGTACCCGCCCGTGGTCAGTGCCTGCGCCTCCTCGCTCGCCGCCAGCCACTCCTGGGTCCGGTGGCCGAGCTCCAGGTCGTCCGGCGCGTTGGGTCCGCCCATCCTGGTCGGCACCCAGCCCGGATCCACGGCATTGCTCAGCACACCGGGGCGCAGCCGTGCCACCGCCGCCGCGAGCGTGGTGACGAACAGTTTGCTGTCCGCGTACGACCCCGCGCTCCCGCCCCGCCAGTCGACGCCGGCAAGGGAGGGGCGGCCACTGAAGTGCGAGCCGCTGCTCAGGTACACGAGTCGGCGCGGCCCGGGCAGCAGGGCGGTGAGCAGGTACGGCGCGATGACGTTGACCGGCATGACGGCGGGCCCGCTCCACACACCGGCGTTGTGGATCACCGCGTCCAGCGGCTCCGCGTCGCGCAGCTCGGCCGCGATCCGCCGTACGGCGTCCCGTTCCGCGAAGTCGCCCACCACGACCCGGGCCCCGCGGGCGGCCAACGCGTCGAGGGCCGAAGCGCGTTGTGGGCTCCGGGCGTGCACCACGACGTCGTGCCCCGCGGACAGGAGCGCGTCCGCCGCGGCACGCCCCAGACCGTCCGCGGAACCGGTCACCAGGATCCGGCTCACGATCCCACCGCCTCTCAGCTGATCGTCTCCCTCAAGTGAACCCCGTCGCGGCCGGTCCGTCCGGTCAGACGTGGGAGAGCGCGAAGGAGACCAGGAAGCCGCTCACGGTGATCAGGCCGATGGCCAGGTGGGCGTCCTCGAACGCCTCGGGGATCATCGTGTCGGCGATCATGGCGAGGATCGCACCGGCCGCGACGGCGGTCACCACGGCGATCAGCGCGGGGGAGAAGGCGCCGACCACCGTGTAGCCGAGGACGGCCGAGATCGTGCTCGCGGCGGCGATCGCGGCCCACACGCCGAACACGTACGCCTTGGAGCGGCCGGCCTTCTTCATCCCCGCCGAACTGGACAGCCCCTCGGGCACGTTGCTGATGAACACGGCTGCCACGGTGACCAGGCTGACCGCGCCGCCGTCTAGCAGGCTGACGCCGATCACCGCGGACTCCGGCACCCCGTCGAGCAGTGCGCCGAGCGCGAGTGCCGTCCCGGAGCCGCCCTGCTGGGCCTCCGAGGGCTGTGCCGCCGACTCCGCGTGCCCGGAGCGCTTGCGGTGCCGGGCGCCCCGGCGGGCCAGCCACACGTTGCCCGCCGTGTAGGCCAGGGCGCCGATGAGGGTGCCGACGACCGCGGGGGTGAGCCCTGCCTCGTCGTACGCCTCCCCGACCAGCTCGAAGGAGACCGCCGACAACAGCACTCCGGCGCCGAAGGCCATCACGGTCGCGATCACCTTCTGCGGCACCCGCAGCCCGTACCCCAGCGCGGCTCCGAGCAGCAGCGCCGAGCCCGCCACCAGCCCCCACAGTCCCGCCAGTACCACTTCAGCCATGGCGACGCGTCTACCCGTTCTGCAGGTGGATCAACGGATCCCGTTCGTCCGTGGGCGCCCGGACCGGCACGGGCCCCCTCTTGACCAGGCGATACGGACGTACCAGGTGATGTCGCGCAGATGCGGGGAAGAAGATGCGGCAACCGACGGGAGGTTGTTGTGGAGGGTGGAGATCTGGAACTGGGCGAGTTGCTGGCCGCCGCGGAAGCGGCCCCGCCCGGTGAGTCCGTCGACGTGGTGGCACGCGATCTGCAGAAGCGGTTCGGTGCGGAGCGGGTGTCGTTCCTCTTCGTCGACCTCATCGGTCAGCGGCTGGTACGGCTCGCCGCGGCCGGCGCCGACGTCACGGAGGTTGCCGAGCCGATAGCGCTGCGGGGCAGCGTCTACGACGGCGTGCTGCGCGACCAGCGCCAGCACGTGGAACCCGACGACCAGGGCGGACGGCGTGTCATCACGCCGGTCACCAACCGCGGCGACTGCCTGGGCGTCCTGGAGGTGACCCTGCAGAGCGTGGACGACACCGTGCTGCGCCAGGTCCGCGACGCGGCACACGCGCTGGCCTACATCATCGTCACGGACGGGCGCTTCACCGACCTCTACCACCTGGGCCGGCGCACCACCGAGACCAGCCTGGCCGCGGAGATCCAGCACCAGCTGCTTCCCTCGGCGCCCTGCTGCGAGGCGGCCCAGTTCACCCTGGCCGCCGGACTGGTGCCCGCGGACGACATCGGCGGGGACACCTACGACTACACCCTGGACCGTGACACGCTGCACGTGTCCATCACCGACGCGATGGGGCACGACACGAACTCCGCGTTGCTGGCCACGCTGCTGGTGGGCGCGTTGCGGCGGGCGCGCCGCAACGGCTGTGACGCCCTCAGACAGGCCGACCACGCCCACCGGGCCCTGCTGAGCCACAGCCGCGGCCTGGCCACCGGGCAGCTGCTGTGCGTCGACCTGGACACCGGCCTGTGCGAACTCGTCAACGCCGGCCACCCCTGGCCGCTGCGGCTGCGTGAGGGCACCGTCGAGGAGGTCAGGCTCGCGGTCAACCTGCCGTTCGGTGTGGTGGCGCCCGGCTCCTTCCGGCTCCAGCAACTGCAACTGCGGCCCGGTGACCGCCTGATCCTGCTCACCGACGGGATGCTGGAACGCGGCGCCGCGGCGGCCGACCTGACCTCGGTCATCCACGCCACCGGCGATCTGCATCCGCGAGATGCCGTCCGGGCCCTGACCGGCGCGGTTCTCGAAGCCTGTCACGGCAACCTCAGGGACGACGCCACGGTCCTGGTCCTGGACTGGCACGGCGAGCGCCGCCGGCCGGACGGGGAGCACTGACCCACGATCAGCCGGCCGACGACCGGGGCGGGTGTGAACGGGGAGATGAGGGCGACTCGGCCGGGGAGAGGTTGGGCAGACAGCCTCCCGGTGGTTCTTCGCCGACCGCGGTCGGCGAAGAACCACCGCCCGGGGTGACCCCCGAGCCCGGGAGGTCAGGACTTCAGGGCCTGCTCCAGCGTGGGACGGCAGGCGATGACGGTGTCCAGGCCGACGAGCTGGATCACCCGGATCACCGACTCCCGGGCCGCGGCCAGCCGCACCCAGCCCTGGGCCGCACTGACCCGGTGGTGGACGTGGACGAAGACGTTGATGCCGGTGGAGTCCAGAAAGGTCACGCCGCTGAGATCCACCACGACCCGGGGCGCCGGGCCGTCGTCGGTGCCGTCCTCGGGCAGCAGTGCCGCCGTCAGCTCGTCCTTGACGTCATGGTCGATGTCTCCGCGCAGGGTCACCACGCGGATGCCGTCGACGGTGGAGTGCGCGATGGACAGCCGTTCCGGCCGATCTGTTGGCGATATGTCGGTCACCATTCCTCACCCTGAGCCCAGGCTGCCGTGGGCAGCGTCCGTGGACGATTGTGCCGCACCGTACCGGTCGGTCGCACCGGTCCGGCTCTGTTCGAACGTCTTCGCGGTTGTGCATGCCCGTACGACCCCGTGGGCACTCGCGCGCAGGAGCCGAGGAAAAGGGTGATGCCGGTGAGTACGCGGTCCGAGGACGGTGACTGTACCGAGCGCGGCGCCCACCCGTGGCGCGTCGGCCTCACTCTGTCCGGGGACGAGGGATGCATTGCCCGGGCCCGTCGCCACGCGGCCGACTTCCTCACCCTGCTGCGGGACCGGCACGGCCTGGACGTCTCCCCGCACACCGTCGGGACGGCCCAGCTCGTCGTCAGCGAGCTGGTCACCAATGCCCTCAAGTACGCGCCCGGCCCCGTCCTCGTGGAACTGCGCGCCACCCGAGCCGGGGTGGAGATCGTCGTCGGGGACGGCAACCCCGCCCTGCCGTCGGCGCAGCCCGCCGACCCGGACCGCGTCGGCCGGCACGGCCTGGAGATCGTCCGGGCCGTGGCCCAGGACCTGGACGTCCGGCGCGTGGCACCCGGCAAGCACATCACCGCCCGCATCGCCCTGACCGACAGCCCGGACCGGCCGCGGGAGCGCGCGACGGCTCGTGGCGATCGATTACGTGAACCCGCTCGCCCTCTGGCGACGGAAGCACGCCCCGAGCGCGTCCAGACCGCCCCGACAGGGGAGAATGAGCCCCGTACCCAACGGTCGACCCTTGCGGAGGAGCGGGTAAATGCAGAACGCGCGAGCGGGGCAGGTCGCCGGGCCCGATGACCTCATCGACGTGGCCCGTCTGGTCACGGCGTACTACACGCTGCACCCCGACCCGGCCGAACCGGCACAGCGGGTGGCCTTCGGCACCTCGGGACACCGCGGTTCGTCCCTCGCGGCGGCCTTCAACGAGGACCACATCGCGGCCACCAGCCAGGCCATCTGCGAGTACCGCGCCGCCCAGGGCACCGACGGCCCCCTTTTCCTCGGCGCCGACACCCACGCCCTGTCCGAACCGGCGCGGGTCACCGCCCTGGAGGTGTTCGCGGCCAACGACGTCACCGTCCTCATCGACCAGGCCGACGGCTACACCCCCACCCCCGCCGTCTCGCACGCCATCCTCACCCACAACCGGCACCGGAACTCGGCGCTCGCCGACGGAGTCGTCGTCACCCCCTCGCACAACCCGCCCGCCGACGGCGGCTTCAAGTACAACCCGCCGAACGGCGGCCCCGCCGGTTCCGAGGCCACCTCCTGGATCCAGGACCGCGCCAACGAGATCATCGCCGGCGGCCTGAAGGACGTACGGCGCATCCCCTACGCCCGGGCCCTGGCCGCCCCCGGCACCTCGCGCCACGACTTCCTGGGCGCCTACGTGGCCGACCTGCCGAACGTGCTGGACCTGGAGGCGATCCGGTCCGCCGGAGTGCGCATCGGCGCCGACCCGCTGGGCGGCGCCTCGGTCGCCTACTGGGGCCGGATCGCCGAGGAGCACGGACTCGACCTCACCGTGGTCAATCCGCTCGCCGACCCCACCTGGCGCTTCATGACGCTGGACTGGGACGGCAAGATCCGCATGGACTGCTCGTCGCCGTACGCCATGGCCTCGCTCATCGAGCAGCGCGACCGGTTCGACATCGCCACCGGCAACGACGCCGACTCCGACCGGCACGGCATCGTCACGCCGGACGCCGGCCTGATGAACCCCAACCACTACCTGGCCGTGGCCATCTCCTACCTGTACGCGCACCGCGAGCAGTGGCCCGCCGGCGCCGGGATCGGCAAGACCCTCGTGTCGTCCAGCATGATCGACCGGGTCGCGGCGGACCTCGGCCGGACCCTGGTCGAGGTGCCCGTCGGCTTCAAGTGGTTCGTGGACGGCCTCTCCGACGGCACGATCGGCTTCGGCGGCGAGGAGTCGGCCGGCGCGTCCTTCCTGCGCCGCGACGGCTCGGTGTGGACCACCGACAAGGACGGCATCATCCTGGCCCTGCTCGCCTCCGAGATCACGGCGGTCACCGGCAAGAGCCCCTCGCAGCACTACACCGAGCTCACCGACCGCTTCGGCGCCCCCGCCTACGCGCGCGTCGACGCCCCGGCCTCCCGCGAGGAGAAGGCCCTGCTCGCCAAGCTGTCCCCGAGCCAGGTCACCGCCGACACACTCGCCGGAGAGCCGGTCACCGCGGTCCTCACCGAGGCCCCGGGCAACGGTGCCGCCCTCGGCGGCATCAAGGTGGCCACCGCCAACGCCTGGTTCGCGGCCCGCCCCTCGGGCACCGAGGACGTCTACAAGATCTACGGGGAGTCCTTCCTCGGCCCGGACCACCTGAGCCAGGTCCAGGAGGAGGCCAGGTCCGTGGTGCTGGCGGCGCTCAAGGCCTGACCCGGCGTCGGCACCCGGCCCGCGGCCGTGACCCGGTCAGCCCGCGGGCCTCTTCCGCGGCCGTGGCGCACACCGTCCGGCGTGACGGATCCCTCACCGCACCTCGCGCGGAAAGGGTCGCCGTGACCCGCACCGGGGACGATCGTGGGCGGCATGAACGATCGCGACGAGGCGACGCACGACGAGGCCGACGAGGTCCGCCGGTTCTGGGGCCGACTGGGGCTGCCGGGCCTGATCGACGTCCACACCCACTTCATGCCCGAGCGGGTCCTGCACAAGGTCTGGGAGTACTTCGACACCAACGGGCCGCTGATCGGCGGGCTGGGGTGGCCGATCACGTACCGGAAGGCGGAGGCGGAGAGAACGGCCCTGCTGCGGGGGTTCGGGGTCCGGGCCTTCACGGCGATGCTCTACCCGCACAAGCCCGGCATGGCCAGGTGGCTCAACGGCTGGGCGGCCGACTTCGCCCGCCGCACCCCCGACTGCCTGCACACCGCGACCCTCTTCCCCGAGCCGGACGTCGAGACGTACGTCCGCGAGGCCGTCGAAGCGGGCGCGCGGGTCTTCAAGGCACACGTCCAGGTGGGCGGGTACGACCCCGCCGACGAGCTGCTCCAGCCGGCCTGGGGGCTGCTGGCCGAGGCGGGCGTCCCGGTGGTGATCCACTGCGGCTCCGGGCCCGCGCCCGGCAAGCACACCGGGCACGAGCCGGTCGCACGGGTGCTGACCCGGCACCCGGCGCTGCGGCTGATCGTCGCCCACATGGGCATGCCCGAGTACGAGGAGTTCTTCGGCCTGGCCGAGCGCTACGACGAGGTGCGGCTGGACACGACGATGGCGTTCACCGACTTCACCGAGGACTTCATGCCCTTCCCGCGCCGCGCCCTGCCCCGGCTCGCCGCACTCGGCGACCGCGTCCTGCTCGGCTCCGACTTCCCCAGCATCCCCTACCCCTACCTGCACCAGCTCCAGGCCCTGGAACGCCTGGACCTCGGACCGGAGTGGCTGCGGGCGGTCTGCCACGACAACGCGAGAAGCCTTTTCCACCTGTGACACCGTCATCGAACCGTCATCTGACCGTCGTCGAACCTAGGAGAGCCGGCATGACGATCCAGCGGATGGACAACGTTCTCATCGTCGTCGACGACCTCGACGCCGTCGTCGCGTTCTTCGTCGAACTCGGCATGGAACCGGAGGGCCGGTCGCCGGTGGAGGGGCGGTGGGTGGAGCGGATCATCGCGCTCGACGACGTCCGGCAGGAGGTCGCGATGCTGCGCACGCCGGACGGCCACGGCCGTATCGAGCTGGCGAAGTTCCACGCGCCGGAGGCGGTCGGCGGGGTGCCGCGGGACGCGCCGACGAACACGCTGGGCATCCGGCGCATCATGTTCGCGGTCGACGACCTCGACGACACCGTCGCCCGCCTGCGCGCCCACGGCGCCGAACTCGTCGGAGAGATCGTGCAGTACGAGAACATCTACCGGCTCTGCTACGTCCGCGGCCCCGAGGGCATCGTCGTCGGACTGGCCGAGCAGCTCGGCTGACGACGCCGGAGACCCGCCACGGGGCAAGGGTTGGAGGAAGGGCCGTCGCGACCTCCCCAGGTGTGACGGCCCTTCCTCCGGGTAAGCATCGACTCTGCTACCCCGAAGATCCGCACTCATGCCCGACCTGCACGCCTCGCCCTCAGCCGACCGCGTGAAGATCCTTCCGGGAGGGGGCGACCTCGCGTTTCCGCCATGACCGCCC
>NZ_RSAJ01000349.1 GCF_003933965.1 Streptomyces sp. RP5T | reverse complement strand
CGGTCACCCCGGCCCAGGCTCCGGCCGCGACCTCCGGTGACGACGGCGCCTACGTGACCCCGCTGGTGCGCAAGCTCGCCGCGGAGAACGGCGTGGACCTGGCCGGCGTCAAGGGCACCGGCGTCGGTGGCCGTATCCGCAAGCAGGACGTCATCGCCGCCGCCGAGGCCGCGAAGGCCGCCGCGGCCGCTCCGGCTCCGGCCGCTGCCGCCGCCCCGGCCGCCGCCAAGAAGGCGCCGTCCCTGGAGGCCTCCCCCCTCCGTGGCCAGACCGTCAAGATGCCGCGCATCCGCAAGGTCATCGGCGACAACATGGTCAAGGCGCTGCACGAGCAGGCGCAGCTGTCCTCGGTCGTCGAGGTCGACGTCACGCGTCTGATGAAGCTGCGCGCCCGGGCCAAGGACGCCTTCGCGTCCCGTGAGGGCGTCAAGCTCTCCCCGATGCCGTTCTTCGTCAAGGCGGCCGCCCAGGCGCTGAAGGCCCACGCGCCGATCAACGCCAGGATCAACGAGGGCGAAGGCACGATCACCTACTTCGACACCGAGAACATCGGTATCGCGGTGGACTCCGAGAAGGGCCTGATGACCCCGGTCATCAAGCACGCGGGCGACCTCAACATCGCCGGCATCGCCAAGGCCACGGCGGAACTCGCGGGCAAGGTCCGCGCGAACAAGATCACGCCCGACGAGCTGTCCGGCGCGACCTTCACCATCTCCAACACCGGTTCGCGCGGTGCGCTCTTCGACACGATCATCGTGCCGCCGGGCCAGGTCGCGATCCTCGGCATCGGTGCCACGGTCAAGCGTCCGGCCGTCATCGAGACCGAGGAGGGCACGGTCATCGGCATCCGCGACATGACCTACCTGACCCTCTCCTACGACCACCGTCTGGTCGACGGCGCCGACGCGGCCCGTTACCTGACCGCGGTCAAGGCGATCCTGGAGGCGGGCGAGTTCGAGGTCGAGCTCGGCCTGTAAGGCACGTCGCTCGCTGAGTGCCCCCGTCCGGTCTCCGGGCGGGGGCACCGGCGTTTTCTCACCGGGGCGTGAGCTGCCGGTCCGACCAGCCCCACAGCTCCTCCACCCACACGTTGGGGACGGAGAGCTCGGGCGCGGGCGTGAGGTGCCGGGTGCGGTAGGCCTTGAGGACGTCGTACGTCGCGTCCAGGCAGTCCCGCGAGGTGAGCGTGCCGGTCCTCGGGTCCACGCCGACGAGGAACCCGCGCGCCTCGACCGTACGGATCATGTCCCGGGCGCGGTTCACGTCGTACGTCGGGGACTTGGTGCAGCGGTAACGGCTGTACGGGTGCTCGGACGTCCCCGGGTAGTGCGCGTCCCTCGACATCTCGCTCAGCATGCGGTCGTACGATCCCTCCGCGTGCCAGGCCCCGATGTCGCCGCCCGGCGGGGTGTACAGCCTGGCGCTGGGGTTCTCCACGGCGCCGTAGACCCAGCGGCCGGTGTCCGGGACCTTGAAGCCCCAGCCGACGTGGCCGAGTTTCTGTGCTCCGTCCGGCTTGATGAAGACGCAGGCGGCGCCCCTGCCCGGGGCCGCGCCCGCCATGCCGGTGATCGCCTGCGAGCTGCCCGGGGCCGTATCCGCCGTCGCCCCTACGCCCTGCTGTCCGCAGCCCGCCACGCCGAATAGCGCGCCGATCACGGCCACGGCGGCCAGTCCCCGTCGTCCCCCGATGTGCATGCCGTCCCCCTGTGGTGCGATGGGGCGCCCCGCACGGGAACCCCTGACCAACGCGACACACCTGGACGCCCCGGGGTTCCCTGTCTTGACAGAAGCCGTGCGACTGGGAGCGTGTAAGCCTCGTCTCACCTGCATGAAAGCGCCCCCGTGCGCCCCTCCCGGACGGGCCCGCGGCCTTATTGTCTAAACGTCAAACGCCCTTAAGGAGCTCTCATGACCGCGCCCGTCGTCCACTCGCTGCGCGAACAGATCCGCGAGCACATCGTGGAGGGGATCGTCAGCGGGCGCTGGCAGCCGGGCGAGCGGATCGTGGAGCGGCGGATCGCGACCGAGCTGGAGGTCAGCCAGACGCCGGTACGGGAGGCGCTGCGCGAGCTGGAGTCGCTGCGGCTGATCGAGTCCGCGCCGAACAAGGGCGTACGGGTGCGGAATCTGACGGCGGCGGAC
Source organism: Streptomyces sp. RP5T (assembly GCF_003933965.1). GTDB lineage: Bacteria > Actinomycetota > Actinomycetes > Streptomycetales > Streptomycetaceae > Streptomyces. The sequence continues at coordinate 6,622 of NZ_RSAJ01000349.1, read as the reverse complement.
CTGGAGGAGAGCTATCCCGTCCGGGCCGGGCTGGAGGCGATCGCGGCGGAGCTGGCGGCGGAGCGGCTGGCCCAGGACTGCTCGGCCCTGGAGCCGCATGTCGCCGCGCTGTACGAGGCGGACCGGAACTCCGACGGGACCGGCCAGGTGCGGCACACGGTCGGCTTCCACCGCGAGCTGGTGCGGGCGGCCGGCAACTCGGTGCTGCTGCACACCTGGGAGGGCCTGGGCATCGAGGTGTTCACCGCCCTGTCGATCCGCTGGCTGGGGACGGTCCAGCAGTCGTACGCGGAGGAGCACGAGGAGCTCGTGGCCGCGTTCAAGCGCCGGGATCCGCGGATCCCGGAGATCGTGAAGGCCCACGTCCTGGGGTGCGCGCCGCGGGCCTGACGGCGGGCGACCGCAGGTGCGTCCGGGGCTGCCGCTGGTCCTGGACCTGCCGCACGGCACCCGTGGCGCGGGTGGTCGACGATCACGTCGAGGTGCGGCCCGGAACGCGAGGGCGAGGTCCTTGTCGCCGACGCGAAGTCCCGCCCGCCCCACGAGCGCGCACGGGGAGATATCGCCGAACAGCCGAGCGCACCCCCGCTCAAACGGCCTCCGACCTGCGAGAACCCCGGCTCCAGCGGTCACTCGGTGCCATCGCCGAAGGCACCCCGTGCCGACTTTCTCGTGATCGAGAAGTTTTACCCTGAATGCTTTGATCGATCATCGATCAGGGAGTTAGAGTCGCCGACGGGCTTCTACCGAGGCCCCACTGCCCTGTCCTGCCAAAGACCAAGGGCAACCCCCCTTCGACTGAGGAAGGCGGCGACATGACCGACCCCAACGCCATCCAGCCGAGCGAGCTCGACCAGCTCCCCGACCGGGACCCCGAGGAGACCGCCGAATGGCAGGCCTCCCTGGACGCGGTCGCCAAGGCGGCCGGCCCGCACCGTGCCGCGTACCTGATGCGCCGCACGCTGGAGAGGGCGGAGGGCAACGGCATCGCGCTGCCGAAGCTCCTCGAAACGGACTACGTCAACACCATCCCCACCGCCGCCGAGCCGTCCGTGCCCGGTGACGAGGAGATGGAGCGGAAGATCACCGCGTGGAACCGCTGGAACGCGGCCGCGATGGTCACCCGCGGCTCCAAATACGGCGTCGGCGGCCACATCGCCACCTTCGCCTCCGCGGCCTGGCTCTACGAGACCGGCTTCAACCACTTCTTCAAGGGCAAGGAGGCCGACGGGTCCGGCGACCAGCTCTACATCCAGGGCCACGCCTCCCCCGGCATCTACGCCCGCGCCTTCCTCGACGGCCGGCTGGACGAGTCCCACCTGGACAACTTCCGCCGCGAGTCGGGCGGCAACGGCCTCCCGTCGTACCCGCACCCGCGCCGTCTGCCGTGGCTGTGGGAGTTCCCGACGGTCTCCATGGGCCTCGGCCCGCTCTCCGCGATCTACCAGGCGCGTTTCAACCGCTACCTGACGGCCCGCGGCATCAAGGACGTCTCCGAGTCGCACGTGTGGGCGTTCCTGGGCGACGGCGAGATGGACGAGCCGGAGTCCACGGCGGCACTCGCGCTCGCGAGCCGTGAGGGCCTCGACAACCTCACCTTCGTCATCAACTGCAACCTCCAGCGCCTCGACGGCCCGGTCCGCGCGAACTTCAAGATCGTGCAGGAGCTGGAGGCCCAGTTCCGCGGCGCCGGCTGGAACGTCGTCAAGTCGCTGTGGGGCAACGCCTGGGACGAGCTGTTCCAGCTCGACACCACGGGCGCGCTCGTACGACGGCTGCGCGAGGTACCGGACGCGCAGGTGCAGACGTACCAGACGCGCGACGCCGCCTTCATCCGCCAGGACTTCTTCGGCAAGGACCCGGCGCTCGTCGAGATGGCGAAGCTGCTGTCCGACGACAAGATCCTGGAGTGCTTCCACCTCTCCCGCGGTGGCCATGAGGCGCGCAAGGTGTACGCCGCCTACAAGGCCGCCGTCGAGTTCAAGGGCGCGCCGACCGTGATCCTGGCCCAGACGGTCAAGGGCCACACCCTCGGCGAGGGCTTCGCGTCGAAGAACGCCAACCACCAGATGAAGAAGCTCACGGTGGACGAGTTCAAGACGATGCGTGATCTTCTTGAACTGCCCATCAAGGACAGCGACTTCGTCGACGGGGTCGTCCCCTACGGCCACCCCGGCGCCGACTCCCCCGAGGTCCGCTACCTCCAGGAGCGCCGCGCGGCCCTCGGCGGTCCGGCCCCGGCCCGCCGCGTGCACCCGGTGGCGCCGCTGCCCGCCCCCGCCGAGAAGGCGTTCGCCTCCTTCGACAAGGGCTCCGGCTCCCAGAACGTGGCCACCACCATGGCCTTCGTCCGCCTGATCAAGGACCTGGTCCGCGACAAGGAGACGGGCAGGCGCTGGGTGCCGATCGTCCCCGACGAGGCGCGCACCTTCGGCATGGAGAGCCTCTTCCCGTCCCTGGGCATCTACTCCCCCAAGGGCCAGACGTACGAGCCGGTCGACCGCGACCAGCTCATGTACTACAAGGAGGCCCAGAACGGCCAGATCCTCAACGAGGGGATCACCGAGGCCGGTTCGATGGCCGACTTCATCGCCGCTTCGACGTCGTACGCGACGCACGGCGAGGCGATGATCCCGTTCTACATCTTCTACTCGATGTTCGGCTGGCAGCGCACGGCCGACCAGATGTGGCAGCTCGGCGACCAGCTCGGCCGCGGCTTCCTCGTCGGCGCCACGGCGGGCCGTACGACGCTCACCGGCGAGGGCCTCCAGCACGCGGACGGTCACTCGCCGGTGATCGCGGCGACGAACCCGGCGGCGCTGACGTACGACCCGGCCTTCGCCTACGAGGTCGCCACGATCGTGCGCGACGGCATCCGCCGCATGTACGGCGAGGCGGCGCCCGGCGAGGACCAGAACGTCTTCTACTACCTGACGGTCTACAACGAGCCGCTCCCGCAGCCCGCGAAGCCGTCCGGCCTCGGCGTCGACGAGGGCATCGTCAAGGGCCTGTACCGCTTCAACACGGCGGAGTCCGCGGGCCTGTCCCCGGTCGCCAACGCCCCCCGCATCCAGCTCCTGGGCTCCGGCACGGCGATCCACTGGGTGCTGAAGGCGCAGCGGATGCTGGCCGAGGAGTGGGGCGTGGCCGCCGACGTGTGGTCCGCGACGTCCTGGACGGAGCTGCGCCGTGACGCGCTGGAGGCCGACGCCGGCCTGCTGCGCGGCGAGGACCGGGTGCCGTACGTCCGCCAGGCACTGCACGGCGCCGAGGGCCCGGTGCTCGCGGTCTCCGACTACATGCGCCAGGTGCCGGACCAGATCGCGCAGTGGGTCGAGCAGGACTGGTCCTCGCTCGGCGCGGACGGCTTCGGCCTCTCCGACACCCGCGAGGGCGCCCGCCGCCACTTCGGCGTGGACGCCGAGTCGGTCGTGGTCGCGGCCCTGGCCCAGCTGGCCCGCCGGGGCGAGGTCCGGGCGACGGCGGTGAAGGAAGCGCGCGAGAAGTACGGGCTGTGAAGGTCTGAGCCGCACGGCTCCCGGTGAAGGGGTACGGCTGCCGCCGTGCCCCTTCGCTGTCAGTGGGCCCCGGCATCATGGCCGTATGCGTGCTGCCCGGCTCATCAAGATGGTGCTTTTGCTCCAGTCCCGGCCCTCCATGACCGCCGCCGAGCTGGCGCGGGAGCTGGAGGTGTCGGAGCGGACGGTGACCCGGGACGCGCAGGCGCTGTCGGAGGCCGGAGTGCCCGTGTACGCCGACCGGGGGCGGGCCGGGGGGTACCGGCTGATCGGCGGCTACCGGACCCGGCTGACGGGGCTGGCCCGCGGTGAGGCCGAGGCGCTGTTCCTGTCCGGGGTGCCGGGGGCGCTGCGCGAGATGGGGCTGGAGGACGCCGCCTCGGCGGCCCGGCTGAAGGTGTCGGCGGCCCTGCTGCCCTCCCTGCGGGACGCCTCCCGGACGGCGGCCCAGCGCTTCCACCTGGACGCGCCGAACTGGTTCACCGAGCCGAAGGCGCCCGAGCTGCTGCCCGCCGTAGCCGACGCGGTGTGGGACGACAGACCGGTCACCGCCCGCTACCGCGGCCGGGAGGGCGAGGTGGAGCGGGAGCTGGAGCCGTACGGGCTCGTGCTGAAGGCGGGTGTCTGGTACCTGTGCGCACGGGTCCCGGACGGAGGTTCCTTCCGGGTGTACCGGATCGACCGCTTCACGGTGGTGACGGCCCGCGAGGCCCGCTTCGAGCGGGACGAGGAGTTCGACCTGCCCGGGTTCTGGGCGGAGCAGGCCGAGCGGTTCGCCCGCTCGATCCTGCGCGCCGAGGTCGTCGTACGGCTGTCCGGGGACGGGGTGCGCCGCCTTCCGTACGTCGTGGATCCCGTGTCCGCGCGGGAGGCGCTGACGGCCGCCGGAGCGGCTGACGAGGACGGATGGCTGACCGTGACGCTCCCCGTGGAGTCCGAGGAGGTCGCCCGCTCACAGCTGGCGGGGCTCGGCCCGGAGGTGGAAGTGCTGGCTCCGGAGCGTCTGCGGGCACGTTTCGCCGACGACGCGAGACGGCTGGGCCGCCTGTACGGGACATAACAATCCGCCGCACTCCACGTGCGCCCCACCCGTCCAGGCCCGATGCTGGACCCGTGATGGACGAGACGGAGTTCTGGGAGCTGGTGGACGCCACCCGCGAGGCCGCCGAGGGCGACCCCGAGGAACAGGCCGACCTGCTCGTGGACCGGCTGCTGGCGCTGGACCCGGAGATGGTCCTCGACTTCGCCCGTCACTTCGAGGCCCGCTTCAACCGGGCGTACACCTGGGACCTGTGGGGCGCCGGCTGGATCCTGCTGGACGGGGCGAGCGACGACGCCTTCGACTTCTTCCGGTGCTGGCTGATCGGCCAGGGCCGCGAGGTGTACGAGGGCGGGGTGCACGACCCCGACTCGCTCGCCGATCTGCTGGCCGACTTCGACGAGGAGATCGACGGCGACGGCGAGGAGCTGGGCTACGCGGCCGACGAGGCCTACGAGCAGCTCACCGGTACCGTCGCCCCCGATCTGGGCATCCCGCCCGCACCCTCCGAGCCGCTCGGTACGCCGGTCGACCTGGAGAGCGACCGGGTGCTGGCGGAGCGGTACCCCAAGCTGTGGGATCGGTTCAGGGGCTGAGCGCCCGTCAGACCGCCCGCCGGTCTCAGGCCGCGCTGCTGCTCCTGCGCCGGGTGGTGTCCGCGGGAATGTACGCCTGCGTCTGGTCGGCCTTGACCGCGTGGTGCATCGGGGCCGCGTTGGCCTGGTCGAGCGCGGACGCGGTGACGGCGGCCGGGCCGAGGACCACGGCCGCGACGGCGCACACGACCGCCCAGGGGCCGCGGGCGGTCCGGGTCCATCCGCCGGTCTTCTCCGTGGTGTCCGGGTGACTGCTGTTCATTTCTTCCCCACCTCCGGTCAGTGCGTGTGCATGACGATAGGGCGGCTGTTTCGGCGTGGTCCCTGAGCCGCCTACGAGGAACCTGTGAGGGCTCGGGCTCTTGACCCCCGCCGTGACTCCCGGCGTACCGTGGCCGCCCCCGAACAGGAGCACCCCGCCCATGACCAGCCCGTATGTGCGCGAGATCACGCGCGAGGAGCATCTCGCCCACCTGCGGCTGCACCCCGACGTGAGCCATCTGCAGATTCCCGAGTGGGCCGAGGTGAAGCCCGACTGGCTGGCGGAGAGCGTCGGCTGGTTCGAGGGCGAGGCCCGGATCGCGACGGCCCTGGTCCTGTACCGGCCGCTGCCCGGCACCCGGCGCTGTCTCGCCTATCTCCCCGACGGGCCCGCGATCGACTGGCTCGCCCCGCGCCCCGAGCGTCTGCTGGATCCCCTGGTGGCCCACCTGGAGAAGCGCGGGGCGTTCTCGGTGCGGATCGGGCCGCCCGTGATCGTCCGGCACTGGGACGCCGACACGGTGACGGCGGGCATCGCCGACCCCGGTGTCCGCCATGTGCGCGAGCTGCCCGCGGCCGGCGTGGACGGGTTCGCGCTGGACGCCGGGGAACGGCTGCGCGGGCTCGGGTGGCGGCGGTGCGCGCAGGACGAGGACAGCGGCTTCGGGCCCGGGCAGCCACGGTACGGCTGTCACATCCCGCTGGCGGGCCGCTCGGTGGACGAACTGCGCGAGGCCCTCGCACCGCACTTCGAGCAGTCCCTGCGCACGGCCGAGTCGGCGGGCGTCCGGGTCTCCTGGGGGACGGCCGCCGACCTGCCCGACTTCTACCGCCTCTACACGGCGACCGCCGCCCGCGACGGCTTCCGGGCCCGCCCTCCGGCCTACTTCCGGCGCATGTGGGAGGCGCTGAACGCCGAGGACTCCGACCGGCTGCGGCTCTATCTCGCCGAGTACGACGGGGAGGTGCTCTCCGCCGCGCTGATGATCAACGTCGGCTCCCGGGTCTGGCACTCCTACGCCGCGTCCGGTCGGCGGGGGCGGGAGGTGCGGCCCAGCAGTGCGCTGCTGTGGCGGATGCTGTCCGACGCGCGGGCGGCCGGTGCCGAGACGTACGACCTGCGGTCCGTGACCCCTGCCCTCGGCGAGGACCGGCTGCTGGGCCGGCTCCGCTTCAAAACGGGGGCGGGGGGCCGGGTCGTGGAGTAC
>NZ_RSAJ01000348.1 GCF_003933965.1 Streptomyces sp. RP5T | reverse complement strand
CTCAGCCCCGGCCCCCGTTCGTCGTCCGCCGCCGCCACCGCCGCCGCGCCCGACGTCACCGTCTCGTAGACCGACAGGATGTCCGCGCCGACGGTGGACCAGTCGAAGCGGCGGACGTGCGCGCTGCCGCGCTCGCGCAGTTCCCTCAGTCGCGCCGGGTCGCCGAGCAGCCGTACCGCCGCCTCCGCCAGCGCGTCCGCGTCCTCGTTGGCGAAGAGCTCGCCCGCCGCGCCGTGGTCCAGGACCTGGGCGAAGGCGTCCAGGTCCGAGGCCAGCACCGGCGCGCCCGCCGACATGGCCTCGACCAGGATGATCCCGAAGCTCTCGCCGCCGGTGTTGGGGGCGACGTACAGGTCGATGCTGCGCAGGAAGCGGGCCTTGTCCTCGTCGCTGACCATGCCGAGGAACTCCACACGCGCGCGCAGTTCCTCGGGGAGCGACTCCACCGCCTCCTCCTCGTCCCCGCGCCCGGCGACCAGCAGCCGGGTCTGCGGGCGCTCGGCAAGGATCCTCGGCAGGGCCTTCATCAGCACCGGCAGGCCCTTGCGGGGCTCGTCGATGCGGCCCATGAAGCCGATCGTGTCGCCCTGCCACTCGGGCTTCGGCTCGGCCTTGGCGAAGAAGTCGACGTCCACGCCGTTGGGGATCACCACCGCGTCGCCGCCCAGGTGCTCGACGAGCGTACGGCGGGCGTACTCGCTGACGGCGATCCGGGCGCTGATCTTCTCCAGCGCGGCCTGGAGGATCGAATAGGCGGCGACCATGACCCGGGAGCGCGGGTTCGAGGTGTGGAAGGTGGCGACGATCGGGCCCTGCGCGGCCCAGCAGGTCAGCAGGCCGAGCGACGGCGAGGACGGCTCGTGGATGTGGACCACGTCGAACGCGCCGTCGTGCAGCCAGCGGCGCACGCGTGCCGCCGACAGGAACCCGAAGCTCAGCCTCGCCACCGAGCCGTTGTACGGCACCGGGACCGCGCGGCCGGCCGAGACGACGTACGGCGGCAGCGGGGTGTCGTCGTCGGCCGGGGCGAGGACGGACACCTCGTGGCCGAGGCCGATGAAGTACTCGGCGAGATCGCGGATGTGGAACTGCACTCCACCCGGCACGTCCCAGGAGTACGGGCAGACGATGCCGATTCTCACGGGCGCGCCCCGTCCGACGACGGTCGGGGTTCGAGGTCCTTCAGCCACAGACGCTGCAGCATGTGCCAGTCCTCCGGATGGTCGGCGATTCCCTCGGCGAAGGCATCGGCCAGCGCCTGTGCCATGACAGACGTCTTCTCGGCCCGCGTACCTGTCTCGGGCACCTCGACCGGGGGGTGCACCTTCCCCTGCATCACGGGCGAGTCGTCATACCAGAGTGTCACCGGCAGCAGCAGCGCGCCCGTTTGCTGGGCCAGCAGGGCCGGGCCCGCGGGGATACGGGTCGCCTCGCCGAAGAACCGCACCTCGACGCCGGAGGACGACAGGTCGCGCTCGGCGACCAGGCAGACCAGGCCGCCGTCGCGCAGCCGCCTGGCCAGCGTGCCGAAGGCGGTGCCGCCGCTGTGCGGGAGCACCTCCATGCCGAGGCCCTCGCGGTAGGCGACGAAACGGTCGTACAGCGTCTCGGGCTTGAGCCGTTCCGCGACCGTGGTGAACGGGGTCTCCAGCGCGGTGGTGACCCAGGCGCCGGCGAGGTCCCAGTTGGCCATGTGCGGCAGCGCGAGGATGACGCCCTTGCCGGCGGCGAGCCCGTCGGTGAGGTGGTGCAGGCCCTTGGGGTCGAACCCGCCCCTGATGCGGTCCTTGCTCCACGCGGGCAGCCGGAAGGACTCCATCCAGTAGCGCAGGTACGAGCGCATGCCCGCGCGCGAGAGCTCGGTGAGACGCTCGGGGCTCGCGTCGGGCACCACGCGCGCGTAGTTGCTCTCCAGGCGGAGCACGCCCTTGCCGCGCTGCTTCCAGGCCAGGTCGGCGATGCTCCGGCCGAGGCGCACCGCGACCGGCTCGGGAAGCTTCTTGACCATGCCCCAGCCCAGGCCGTACAGCGAGTCCGTCAGCCGCTCCTGGGCGCTCACTTCGCCGCCCCGCTCCCCTGCTGCCGGGGCTGGTCCCCGGCCACGTCCGTCCCGGCGGCGTCCGTCCCGGGGGTGTCCGGACCGGCACCCGAGCGCGCGGCGGCCTCCTCGGCCTCCGCCGACTCCCGGCGGACCGTGACGACCCGCTGGATCAGCGTGACCAGGCTGCCGACGGCGACGATCCACAGGGCGACCGGCAGCAGGTACTGGATGCCGGGCACACCGAACTTGTGCAGTCCCGCGAGGCCGGCCGCGACCAGCGAGATCACCAGGCGCTCGGCACGCTCCACGAGGCCGTTGACGGCGACGGGCAGCCCGATCGACTCGCCCCGGGCCTTGGTGTACGACACCACCTGGCCGCTGGCCAGGCAGAAGATGGAGACCGCGCACAGGGCGATGTCGTCGCCCCCGCCCGCGTACCAGAGGGCGAAGCCGCCGAAGATCGCACCGTCGGCGACACGGTCGAGCGTGGAGTCCAGGAAGGCGCCCCAGCGGCTGGAGCGGCCGAGCTGACGGGCCATGTTGCCGTCGACGAGGTCGGAGAACACGAACAGCGTGATCACGACCGTGCCCCAGAAGAACTCCTCCATGGGGTAGAAGACCAGCGCGCCCGCGACCACTCCGGCGGTGCCGAGGAGCGTGACCGTGTCGGGGCTGACGCCCCTTCTGATCAGAAACGAGGCGAACGGAGTGAGAACACGCGTGAAGAATGCACGCGCGTACTTGTTCAGCATGGCCTTCCCGACGGTCGGTGTGGCCGGCTCGGCCCCTGCTGGCCACCGGCTGGCCCATCGTAGCCACGCACACGCGTGGGCGGCGGCCGGGCACCCGGAGCCCGTGTCACGGCCTCGCGTCGTCCAGGTCACCGGGCGATCGCGTCCGTCGTATGGACGCACCGTGACGGGAGTGGAAAGCTCGAAGGACCGCGGGCGTCACCGGAGCCGCACCGCACGCGGGTCCGCATGTCCGCGCCCACAGAGACCTCACCGTGCACGGGAGGCAAGGCCATGGGCGACAAGGCGAACGCACACCCCGGAGCCGCCGGCAGGGCAACAGCGGCCGACCACCCCGCGTCCGTACGGAATGTGGTGCTGGTCGGCCACTCCGGATCGGGCAAGACCACATTGGTGGAAGCTCTCGCGCTCACCGCGGGAGCAGTGAACCGGGCGGGCCGCGTGGAGGACGGCGGCACCGTCTCGGACTACGACGAGATCGAGCACCGGCAGCAACGCTCGGTGCAGCTCTCCCTGGTGCCCGTCGAATGGGACGGGTACAAGATCAATCTCCTGGACACCCCCGGATACGCCGACTTCGTCGGAGAACTCAGGGCCGGTCTGCGCGCGGCGGACGCGGCCCTGTTCGTCGTCTCGGCCTCGGACGGGGTCGACGGCTCCACGCGCATGGTGTGGGAGGAGTGCGCGGCCGTCGGGATGCCCCGCGCGATCGTCGTCACGCACCTGGAGGCCGCGCGGGCGGACTTCGAGGAGATGACGCGGATCTGCGCGGAGGCCTTCGGCGGCGACGACCCCGACGCCGTGCTGCCGCTCTACCTCCCGCTGCGCGGCCCGCAGGGGCCCGACGGGCACGCGCCCGTGACCGGGCTGACCGGACTGCTGTCGCAGAAGCTGTTCGACTACTCCTCCGGGGAGCGCAAGGAGGCCGAGCCGGGCGAGGACCTGCTGCCGGGGATCGAGGAGGCCCGCAACCGGCTCATCGAGGGGATCATCTCGGAGAGCGAGGACGAGACCCTCATGGACCGCTATCTGGGCGGCGAGGAGATCGACTTCAAGACGCTCGTGGAGGACCTGGAGCGGGCCGTGGCGCGCGGGGTGTTCCATCCGGTCCTGGCCGCCGCCCCCGCGGCCGAGGGCGCCAGGCAGGGACTCGGCACGGTCGAACTGCTGGAGCTGATCACCGGCGGGTTCCCGACCCCCTTCGAGCACCCCACGCCGGGCGTCACGACCATCGACGGCAAACCGCGCGAGATCAAGGCGTGCGACACCGAGGGGCCGCTGGTCGCGGAGGTCGTGAAGACGGCGTCCGACCCGTACGTCGGCCGGATCTCGCTGGTACGGGTCTTCTCCGGCACCCTGCGCCCGGACGAGACGGTCCACGTCTCGGGGCACGGGCTCGCCGACCGCGGGCACGAGGACCACGACGTCGACGAGCGCATCGGCGCCCTGTCCGCCCCCTTCGGCAAGCAGCAGCGCCAGCTCTCGCACTGCATCGCGGGCGACCTGGCGTGCGTGGCCAGGCTCAGCCGCGCGGAGACCGGCGACACCCTCTCGGCCAAGGACGACCCGCTGCTCATGGAGCCGTGGGAGATGCCCGACCCGCTGCTGCCGCTCGCCATCCAGGCGCACAGCAAGGCCGACGAGGACAAGCTCTCGCAGGGCCTGGCCCGGCTGGTCGCCGAGGACCCCACCATGCGGCTCGAACAGAACCAGGACACCCACCAGGTCGTCCTGTGGTGCCTGGGCGAGGCGCATGCCGACGTGGCCCTCGAACGGCTGCGCAGCCGTTACGGCGTGCAGGTGGACGTGGTACCGCACCGGGTGCCCCTGCGGGAGACCTTCGCCGGGAAGTCGGCCGGGCGCGGACGGCATGTGAAGCAGTCCGGCGGCCACGGGCAGTACGCCATCTGCGAGATCGAGGTGGAGCCGCTGCCCGGTGGCTCGGGCATCGAGTTCGTGGACAAGGTCGTCGGCGGCGCGGTGCCGCGGCAGTTCATCCCGTCCGTCGAGAAGGGAGTGCGGGCGCAGGCCGCCAAGGGCGTGGCCACCGGCCACCAGCTCATCGACGTCCGGGTGACGCTGCTGGACGGCAAGGCGCACTCCGTGGACTCCTCGGACGCCGCGTTCCAGACGGCCGGGGCGCTGGCCCTCAGGGAGGCCGCGGCCGACGTGAAGATCCATCTGCTGGAGCCGGTCGCCGAGGTGTCCGTGCTGGTCGGCGACGACTACGTGGGCGCCGTGATGAGCGACCTGTCGGGGCGGCGCGGCCGGGTGCTCGGCACCGAGCAGACCAACGGCGGGCGCACGCTCATCAAGGCCGAGGTGCCGGAGATCGAGATCGGGCGGTACGCGGTCGACCTCAGGTCCCTGTCGCACGGCACCGCGCGTTTCAGCCGCTCCTACGCGCGGCACGAGCCCATGCCGCCGCAGATCGCCGAGAGGATCCGTGAAGAGGCGCGGGCCGCCTCATAGTTGGGGCGGGGCGCCCCACAAGTGGCTTCCTGAGCCCCGCGGGTGACGTTTGTGGAACCCACTCCTCCGAATCGGCGGGCGGCTTCGGCCGTCCGCCGATTAATGTCAGTGCGTACGGATACGCTGATGACCTGATCAACAGGTGTGCGAAGCAAGGAAGTCGGGAAGGCCGCAGTGGGTGAGTCCGGCGGCGATCGGGGGCGGGAATGACCGTTGACAGCGGCTACGCGGACTTCTTCGGTCCGCAAGTGCCGCGCACGGGTGACGAGGCGCAGACGGCGACGTTCGCGCTGGCCTCGGCGGCCTATCGGGACAATCCGGTGGAGGAGATCCTCAAGGCCAACAACGAGTGGCACGAGTCCGCTGTCAAGGGCGGCCGCAGGTGGGCGAAGATCTTCCGCCCCAACCTGGGCGAGGCGTTCTCCACGGCGGTGATCACCCGCATGCTCGGTGCGGGCCGCAAGCCCCTCATCCAGTCCTTCGGCGCCGAGCCGCAAGTCGTGGTCGAGCACTGTCTCGCGGCGAACAACATCCGCCGGGACCGGGACAACTGGCTGAGCGCCGTGATGGTGTTGTGCGGCGTCCTCTTCCTGCCGGGGCTCCTCGTCTGGCTGCTGGTGTTCACGCTGCGCACCAACATCGCCAAGCGCGAGGACAACAAGCAGGCGGGCGCGCTCGCCACCGCGCTGCTCGTCGCGATGGGCGCGCTGGCCGTGCTCTTCCTGATCAAGATGCCCTTCGCGGGCTTCTGGGGCTTGTACGCACGCGCGTGTGTGGTCCTCCCGGTGGTCGGCTGGTTCTGGGCCAAGCAGATCTGCGAGCGCACCGCGAGGGATCTGCGGGAGCGCTGGGCCAGTCTGCTGGCGGGCAGCAGCGTCGGCGCCAAGGTGCCGGAGGCGGTGCCGAGCAACCCGGGCGAGACCGCGGCCGAGCAGCTGCGCCAGTCCCTGGCCATGCTCAGCGCCGAGCAGCAGTCCAACTCGGTCTTCTACGCCGGCCCCAAGGGGATACTCGGCATGGGCACCCGCTGGGGCAGCTGGCAGCTGGCCGAGGACCTGGTGTCCGCCGACCCCACCCGCGAGATCCACCCCTTCCGCAGCTGGGACGTCGTCCGCTCCATCCACGACCAGCTGCGCATGCTGGAGCGCAACACGATCAACACCGGCGGCTTCCCGAAGCCGTCCATACGGCACTGGGTCGTCACGCCGATCGCGGAGGGCGCGAAGGAGGTGTCCCGGCCCGGGGGCACCGACGTGGACGCCTACCAGGTCAAGACGCACGCGATACAGGACATCTGCAACAAGCAGCAGTTCGGCGGCGGCGACCGGCACTACCTGGGCGTCCAGTGGACGCTGTGGGAGGGGCAGCTGGTCCTCACCATGCTGATCACGGTGACCGTGCTGCACGAGACGCTGCGCATCGAGGTCACCGGGCACGCGCTCGGGCCGGTGCACGGGCTGTTCACCTCGAAGCCGGCGGCCAAGGAGAAGGAGGTCGCCAAGCAGCTCAGGTTCTGGGAGACCAAGAAGATCAAGCTCCCGCTGGTCGACGCGGACGAGGTGGTCCGCCTCACCGCCCGGGCGCCCCTGACCTGGTACCCGCCGCTGCTCAACTGGCTCGGCGGCTCGCTCGCGCTGCCCGAGCCGTTCGGTCTGCGGCACGCGTGGGCGGACAAGCCGTGGCGGCACCGGTTCATGGCCGACGACGCACTGCGCGCCGCGACGCCGGTGCTGCGGGTCGTCCACTCCGCGGCGATCCGGGTCCTGTCGGAGAACGGCGTGGACACGGAGAAGTTCGGCACGCGGGCGGGCTTCCTGAGCACGCAGGTGCAGGACGTGTCGCCGCGGAAGGCGGACGTCTACGACGCGTAGGCCTCCGGCGGTCGGGCCGCATCGACATGCGGGGGGGGTCCGGGTGCCGGCCTCGGTGGCTGCGCCCCGGACCCCCTCGGCCCGGGCAGGCTCGTCCTCAAGCGCCGGACGGTCCTGGTCGATGCCTGCGGCGATCAGACCGCCCGACCAGGCCTACGCCAGCATCTTGCGGGTGCGGACGGCGGATGTCTACGACGCGTAGGCCTCCGGCGGTCGGGCCGCGTCGATGTGCGGGTGGGTCCGGGTGCCGGCCTCGGTGGCTGCGCCCCGGACCCCCTCGGCCCGGGCCGGCTCGTCCTCAGGCGCCGGACGGTCCTGGTCGATGCCTGCGGCGATCAGACCGCCCGACCCGGCCTTCGCCAGCATCTTGCGGGTGCGGACGGCGGACGTCTGCGACGCGTAGGCCTCCGGCGGTCGGGCCGCATCGACATGCGGGGGGGTCTTAGGTGCCGGCCTGGGTGGCTGCGCCCCGGACCCCCTCGGCCCGGGCCGGCTCGTCCTCAAGCGCCGGACGGTCCTGGTCGATGCCTGCGGCGATCAGACCGCCGACCAGGCGTCCGCCAGCATCTTGCGGGTGTCGCCCAGCAGCTGCGGCAGCACCTTCGTGTGACCGACGACGGGCATGAAGTTCGTGTCGCCGCCCCAGCGCGGGACGATGTGCTGGTGGAGGTGGGCGGCGATACCGGCGCCGGCGACCGTCCCCTGGTTCATGCCGATGTTGAAGCCGTGTGCCCCGGAGGCCGTCCGCAGGGCCGTCATGGCCTGCTTGGTCAGCTCTGCCAGCTCGGCGGTCTCCGGCTCGGTGAGGTCGGTGTAGTCGGCCACATGACGGTAGGGCACGACCATGAGGTGGCCGCCGGTGTAGGGGTAGAGGTTGAGCACCGCGTACACCAGCCGGCCGCGCCGGACGATCAGGCCGTCCTCGTCGGACTTGGCCGGAATCGAGCAGAAGGGGCAGCCGTCGTCGGCGCCCGGGCCGGTCGGCTTGTTCTCACCCTGGATGTAGGCCATCCGGTGGGGGGTCCACAGACGCTGGAACGCGTCCTGCGTCCCCACTCCCAACTGCTGCTCCGGCTCACTCGTCATGCAAAGCAGCATATGGCTTCGCCCGTTCGCGCCGTGTCGGCGGGGTTGTGGGAAAAGCGGCCCGGGCCAAGCTGGGCGGGTGGACGACGACAGCGGCAAGCTCCCCGGCAGCGACGGCCCCGAGACCGACGGCCCGGACGCCGACCGGCCACAGGGCAACCACGCCCGCGGGGCCCACGACGACGAGGCCCACGAGCCCCACGACACGGGCGAGCACGAGGGCGCGGACACGCCCGGCTCCGGCTCCGGCTCCGGCTCCGGCTCCGGCTCCGGCAAGCGTGACGGCCACGGCTCGACAGGCGGCCGGGCCCACCCCAGGGGCGAGCACGAGAGCCACGACACGCACGACACCGATGACGGCACTGGCACCGGCTCCAGCCCGGACCCCGGCCCCGGCTCCAGCCCCGGCCAGCATGAAGGCCATGGCCCAACAAGCGGCCAGGACCACCCCACGGGCGAGCACAAGGGCCAGAGCACAGAAGGCCACGAACCCCACGGCACTGGCAAACACGCAGACCACGACACGACAGGCCGCAAGCCCCCCAGCCC
>NZ_RSAJ01000347.1 GCF_003933965.1 Streptomyces sp. RP5T | reverse complement strand
GTGGAGCGCAGGTAAGACCGGGACTCGCCCCGGCGCCGCGCGGCGAAGCAGGAACCCACTCGACACCGCAGCCTTCAACGGCGCGGTAGGCGGGAATCGCCGTCCTTCAGGGCGGCGAGGATGTCAAGGCGGACCAGAAGCTCCACCCACCGTATCGGCACCATCGTCCAGGCCGTACACGGACTGCCGTGCCGATGCGGCGGGTGGAACAGCGGGCTCGCCGCAGGAGCCGCCGCGTCTTGAGGTGGGCGAAGTCGCGCTCGCCGGGGGCACGGAGTCGGGCGAGGTCGCGGTTGAACTGCTGGTAGTGCTCGGGTTGTTCGCTGTGGTGGTAGTGCGGGGTGCGGAAGGTGGCGCCCGCGCCCTGGTAGGCGCGGTCCGCGAGCACGAGGATCTGCCGGGTCAGGCAGGCCACCTCCACGTCGAGTGACTGCTCACGCTCTGACCGTCCGGCCCCTCGGCGATGGGTTGCCGCGGGTATCGCGGAATGCGCGGCGATGTCCCGCTGGGAAGAGGTGGCTGTCGTCCACGCTGCTCATCGCAATGGTCATGCTGGTGCGGCGCATCTGCCCGTGCCGGGCGGCCCAGCAGCGTAGGCCTCAGACGGCCGTGTGTCGTCGGCAGGGGGCGCCCGTATGCATGCTGGCGGAGGCGCCGGTGATCACCGAGTCAAGCCGGTCCCGGGTGCGTGTGAGGTCCGCGATGTGCTGGTTGATGCGATCGCGTTCCAGGGCCAGGCGGTCGAGAAGCTCGGACGTGGCCTTGCCATCAATGACGCAGGGTGTCAGCTCTGCGATGGTTCTGCTGGACAGGCCAGCGGCGTACAGCTCCAGGATCAGCCGGATCTGGTCGACCGCGGTTTCCGCATAATGGCGCTGACCGCTGTCGCTGCGCTCGGAAACGAGCAGGTTCTGCTCCTCGTAGTACCGCAGGGCCCGGGGGGTGACTCCGGTCTTCCGGGCGAGTTCCCCGATGCGCATTCCCGCCTCCACGTCCGCATGTCTTGCGTCACATCTACTTGCCTTTGACGTCAACGTCAGGTTTTAGCGTATCCGATATGAGCCCCGCCGGGCTTTCCTGCCGATACGTCCCCAGCAGGCTACGGCTCGAACGAAGTGGAGCACCCGTGAGTGAGGACATCACCCCGGCCCAGCGGGTGATCGGCGTCGAGGAGCACGCCTGGACCCCCGAATTACGTCGAGCCCTGCTCAAGTGGGGTGGCGATCAGACCGTCAACAAGATGAGCAGTCAGGGGGAGGTCAATCTCCGTCTGCTCAATGTCGGCGAGGAGCGTCTGGCGCGCATGGACGCCAGTGGTGTGGACATGGAGGTCCTCTCCATCACCACCCCCGGTACCCAGCCCTTGCCCGCGGAAGTGGCCGTCCCGCTCGCCAGGGAGGCCAACGATGTGCTCGCGGACGCCGCGCACCGTCACCCCGACCGTTTCGCGGCCTTCGCCACACTGCCCACATCCGACCCGAAGGCGGCCGCCACCGAGCTGGAGCGCGCCGTGACGGGCCTCGGCCATGTCGGTGCGATGCTGTTCCCGCGCACGGGCGAAACATTTCTCGACCACGAGAGCTTCCGCCCCGTGTTGGAGGCTGCTGCTCACCTCGGGGTGCCGCTGTATATCCACCCGGCTATGCCCCTCATGAAGTTCATCGACGCCGCCTACAGCGGGTTCGATCAGATGACGAGCATGCTGCTATCCACCGGAGGCTGGGGGTGGCACTCGGAAGCCGGCTTGGCGACGCTCCGTCTCATCCTGGCTGGCACCTTCGACCGCCACCCCGACCTGCAGATCATCCTGGGCCACTGGGGCGAGATGCTCGTGCCTTTCGCCGACCGCGCCGACCTGCTCAGCACCGCCGCCACGCACTTACAGCGCCGAGTCCTGGACTACATCACAGGCAACCCCTCCGTCACCGCTGGCGGACTCTACAGCCACCGCATGCTGACCGCGGCGGTGGATGTGCTGGGGCCCGACCGGGTCATGTTCGGCGCCGACTCTCCCTACGGCGCCGCCACCGCCGCCAATGACGCTGATGCCCGCGGCCTCGGCGGTGTCGACTGCTGCGGCTCCTTCGGCGGGACCGGCGGCGCTCGCGCCTTTGTCGACACTGCTCCCCTTCATGAGCAGGGCAGGGCGAAGCTCGGCCACCTCAACGCCGAACG
This sequence comes from Streptomyces sp. RP5T, assembly GCF_003933965.1. Lineage (GTDB taxonomy): Bacteria > Actinomycetota > Actinomycetes > Streptomycetales > Streptomycetaceae > Streptomyces. Next base: position 6,616 of record NZ_RSAJ01000347.1, on the reverse strand, counting down.
CATGCTCAACCTCAGAACCGCCATGATCCACCTCATATACCACTCCACCTCGAAGAGGTACACCCATGACTACACATCCGACGACCGGTCTCACTGGCCCCGCGTCCACCCCGACCGTTGCGGTCAAGCCGCTCGTGCTGGCCGTACCGCAGCGTGGGGAGGATCTGCACGTACGGGTCTCTGCCCCGGTCACCGGCGGCGACCTGCCGATCGTGCTGTTTGCACACGGATTCGGCTCGAACCTGGACGGCTACGCGCCCCTGGTCGACCACTGGGCCTCTCACGGTTTCGTGGTCATCCAGGCCACCCACCTCGACTCCAGGCGGCTCGGGTTGGCTGCGGACGATCCCCGCAAACCTCAGATGTGGCGCCACCGCGTCCAGGACATGAAGCACGTCCTGGACGAGTTCAAGATTTTGGAGGCGTCCGTGCCAGGCCTGGCCGGCCAGGTCGACCACAGCCGCATCGTCGCCGCGGGGCACTCCTTCGGCGGCCAGACCGCAGGCATCCTTGTGGGTCTGCGAGTCAAGGACCCGCAGACCGGCATTACCGAAGATCTGTCGGACTCCCGGGTCCTGGCCAGCATCCAGCTGGCCACCGCTGGCAAGGGCGGTGACGAACTGACTCCCTTCGCCCAGGAAAACCTTCCGTGGCTGTGCGACCAGGACTTCTCCCACATTATTGCCCCAGGTCTGGTCGTCGCCGGAGACAAGGACGACCTTCCGCTCTCCACCCGAGGGCCGGCCTGGACGACCGACCCCTACGCCCTCAGTCGCGGCAACAAGAGCCTGCTCACTGTCTTCGGTGGTGAACACTTCCTCGGTGGCATCTCCGGCTACCAGGTGGCGGAGACCACCGACGAGGATCCCGGCCGCGTCGCTCTTGTCCAGCAGGTCACTCTCGCCTACCTGCGGCACGTCACCGGCATCGACGACACCGACTGGGAGACGGCCCGGTCCGTCCTCGCCGATGACCATCCCCTTGGGCGGCTGGATTCCAAGTGAGCCCGCCGGCGGTCGCCGGGGGGTAGGAAATGTGTCCAGTGGGCCGCCAGCACGGGATGAGTCACCTGATGGGCTGCGAAGGAGACCGACGGTCGGGGTCGAAGGCGCGCGCCATCATCAGGGCGTTCTGGCATCGGCTCACGAACCGGCTTATATCGGGTGTCTAGCAGCGGAAGAAGGAGAGCTTGTCAGTGTATCGGTGTCGACGGGCGGCCAGGACGATATCACCCTCGTCCAACTCGCGGACGTGATCTGCCGCAGATGCGGATCGAGGAGGACCTTCCAGCTCGGCAGGACCTTCACCGGACTGGACGCAGGCCAGGTGCCCTGCTGGAACTCCTGGACGCGTTGCTCCTTGTTCTCCCTGATTGCCTCAGCCGTCCTCGCACTCACAGTCTCTGCCACGATCACAGTCGGCCCCGCAGGACCGGCCCCGTCTTGCTGACCTGTCCTGGACTTGTCCGGCTTCTTCAGGCGTTGGTCCTCACACCCACCCGTCCGAAAAGCGGGACACGCGCACTGGATGGCCCGGCACCGCCACCGTAAAGCCGTCGCGCAAGCCTGCCACCAGCGTCGACACGAACTCCAGGACCAGCCATGATCGGAACTACAGCAGCCGTGTCAGACCAGTGGAACGTGCCCGTTCCCGAGCCTGTTTTCGGCGAAAAACGTGCCCGTTCTGGCTGGTCGTGAACCGTTCGGGTAGCAGGGCCGTTCAGTTCTACCGCAGGGGTCGAGTCTACGTGTGAGGACATCTGATATGCCAGAAGAACCGCGCCATGCCCTGGCGTCAGTCCAGGAAGACCCGATCGCAGAAGAAGCCGGAAACGAGATCGGTGTCCAGTTTGACTGGCCCAACAGAGAGGTCACCTTTACTCCGCCACGAATGTCTAGTTTCGAAGAGGTGGCCGAACAAATTACGTTAACCCGAAGGGCTGTTGCAAAATTCAAGCGACCGCTCATTGAAGGAAATTTTCCAGGAGCTGAATCTTCCTTTGCATCCCCCATGATCAGGCGCTCTCGAACGGAATCCAGCAGTAACTCGGCTGTTGGAACTCAAAATTTGCCCGTTTTGAACTTCCGTGACAACGACGGCCCCATCGCAAAGGCGACTTTCGAGGGCATCAATGGTTGGAGTGTAAAGGTTGCACGAGTTGTCGGTTTGGGCATGGCAGAACGAACGCAGGTTCAGACTGCCATCAAGAGCGTTGCCGCTGGCCTAATGATTGTGGCGGAGTCGCTCCAGCAGTCAGGCAACCCGTCGTCCCAAGTCGTGAAGATTGCAGGCAATGTCACGATGAGCCTGACGCAACTCCTGGACATGATGAATTATGGAACATCTGCTCGGGAGACCGCAAAGAATGCTGGATTGCGAGCGGCCCTACCAGACATACGTAAGACCGCTCTGCAGGGCATCGGCATGGGAGCAGTAATAGCGGCCGCTATTTACCAGGCGGGCGAGAATCCGATCGCTAATGCCGCCGCAATGGCAATAAGTACGCTGGCGGCAATGTCGGCAACAGGTCCGTCAAGGGTAGAAGAAGCGGCGAAGCAAAAGGACCGCAAAGAGCATTTCTTCGGCAACCCTGGAGCTCTCGAATCTCAGATTGATTTGTCAGGTCTTGGTGGCCCTCAGTCGCAGTCGACCGTCTCCATGGTTGGCGCGAGTCCAACGGGCGCACTCAGCATCACCTCCCCACACAACAGTTCTCCGGCGAGCATCCGAAGCGTTCCAGGCGACATGAAGGAAATGCTTCCTCCGGCTCGAACGAACACATCACAAAGCGTCAACAGCCCCTCGACAGTACCGCCCGCCCCTGCCATCCAAAATCCGCCGACAGATAAGGGAAAGAAGAGGAGGTAGCAACAAAATTGGTGAAGCCCTCGCAACCGAATCAACGATTCGAACGTTCGATATCCAGCCATGTTGATACTGGAGGTGGTCAAGTGGAGGAAGGACATGCGAGGTTGCGGGAGTCCGCGACCGTCGTGGTGATCGGTGCGGGCCCAGCCGGTCTGACCGTCGCCAACTTGCTGCGGCGCAGTGGCATCGACTGTGTCATCTTGGAACGCCAGACCCGTGAGCACGTGGCGCAGCGGCAGCGGGCCGGCATCGTCGAAGCCCGCGCCGTCCAGTTGTTCGACTCATGGGGGCTGGCCGACCAAGTCCTCGGAGGCGTCCCGTCCGACGGCCTCCTGGAGGTCCGGGTGGACGGCGAGAGTCACCTGGTGTCCGGTGACGACGGCTCCGAAGGTCCTGCGGCCAGTCTCTGTCCGCAGCAGGTGCTGGTCCAGAATCTCACCGCCGTGTACCTCGCCGAGGGCGGTGACCTGCGCTTCGAGTCTGCGGATATCTCCCTGCACGACCTGACCGACGACCATCCGACCGTCCGCTACCGCTCCGCTGACGGAACACTGCGTGCCATCACTTGCAACTTCGTCGCCGGCTGCGACGGTGAGCATGGCATCAGCCGTGCCACCATCCCCGATGGCGTCCTCACCACCCACACGTTAGATCACGGCATCGGCTGGCTCACCATCCTTGCCGACGCGCCGCCCCCGGCCCGCCCTCTTTTTGCCGTCAGCCCGTACGGCTTCGCCGCCCACTTCGCCCGCGGCCCGCACACCAGCCGCTACTACCTCCAGTGCCCGCCCGACGACCAGCCCGACGCCTGGCCCGAGCAACGCATCTGGGAGGCACTGCGCACCCGGCTCGCCGACCCCGCCCTCGTTCCCGGCCTGATTACCGACCGCGAGGTCTTCCGGCTCCGCGGTCTTGTCCACGATCCCATGCAGTACGGTCGCCTCTTCCTCGTCGGCGACTCCGCCCACATCGTCTCCCCTTTGGGAGGCAAGGGCATGAACCTCGCTCTCCACGACGCAGACCTTTTCGTCCGCGCTATCCGGGACTCCCTCCTCAATCACGACGACACCGGCCTGCACACCTACTCACAGCGTTGCCTCCGCCGTGTCTGGAACGACCAAGAGTTCTCCCACTGGCTGACCCGCACCCTCCACGACGCTGGCGACGACACCCACTCGGGCTCCTTCCACCGAGGCCTGGCCCGCGCCAGGCTCGACCGCCTCTTCACCTCCGACAACGCTGCCCGCGCCTTCGCGGAACTCATGGCAGGGCTTACGGGCCCTAACAAAGCCTCTGGACGTGGCGGTGGATGATTACTGACAGTGAGAATGTGACTGGTGGTTCTGCTGGTGAGCCTGACTCACTTACTGACAGTGTGATCGCCTGTCCGCCGTGGTCGCGGCTCAGGCCCAGGTAGCCGTCGCCGACAGCCGGCCAACGAAGACCAGTTGGTGACGGGCCCCGGCGCCTGCGGCCCGCTTCCGAGCCCCGCCTCGTGCAGCATGGCGACGGCCCTCGATCCCGGCTTGCCGCGGCACCGCCAATTCCTCGACCAGTCGCGCGAGATGGCGCCGAGAGATCCCCGTGAAGATGCGCCAGCACTGAGCTTCTTCAGTAGTGCCTCGTGAGAGTGATGCCGTGGCAGGTGTTGACGACGCTCCCGAGCAGGGAGATTGCCGCCGTACTGGTCCCGGCTGTTGCTCCCGGCGTCACCCGATCGGTGGCCGTTCTGAAGAGGCTCACTGTCCGGTTGACGGACACAAGCCGACAGCCAGCCGCGCAGCCCCGTATGACGTCTCCGGGGCGGTGAAAGCCTGCGATCACCCGGGGCCAGGCTTCACAGCCGAGGGCAGCAAGGGGCTGTCCCACCACTACGCCGACGCGACCCCCACTTCGTGAGGAGGGTCTCTGTACGTTCAGCCCCTGCTGTTCAGTCCCTTGTAAACATGCAGGTCACGGCAGTAAACGACGTCAAGAAGGGACCCAAGGGACTCAAGTTGGGAATTATGAACGAGTTTTGTGTGCGGATACGCGCGTACGCATCTGTTGAGGGATCCGTACGTAGGTCGCTCATAATTGCAGTTCCTGGTCCCTTCAGTCCCTCCCGGGTGCCGTATCCCGTTCCTGAGCTGCAGGGATGTTCAGGGACTCAAGGAGGGGCCAGCCCTCGGGGCCGCCCCGTTCAGGCCCTGCCCGGAGGGCAGTAGCAGCAGCGGGTACCGCCTGGCGAGGGCCCGAGGATGAGCCCAGGTGGGAAGTGCCCGTCAGTTGGGACTGGTTGAGCCCCTGTGCCGCCCATGCCTGTTCACGACGGCCGATAGGTGAATCACGGTCCCTCCAGACCCTCCCGTTAAGGGCATTGCGGTCAGGTATCGCACAGTCTGGTGATTCTTCAGGGACTCAAGGGACCGTAGGGACCCGAGAACACATACGGCGCCACGCGGGGGAGCGGCGCCCGGCCGCGGCACGGGGGTCCTACACTCTCTTCCGAAAGCCAGTCCCTACAGTCCCTTTGGTCCCTCGTTCCAGCCCGGGCCAGGGCAAGTGGGGGACCGCAGAACAAGACCCTCTCCGAAGGACAGACGCGTGCCCGGCCCCGACGTGACGAGAGTGCCCGCCACTGCGCGGGCAGCCGCACCTCACGCCGTGGCCCGCTGGTGCGCCAAACAGGGCTGGCCGGTCCATCCTTTGGCAACCGGACGCAAGACACCGGCCGCCAACTGCCCGGCCTGCAAGGACAAGCACCACACACCCACAGGATGCGCCTGCATCCCCGCGGGCCGCCCCTGCCACGGATTCCACGCCGCGACGACCAGCACGGCGCGCATCGACGCCTGGTGGTCCGCTCATCCCTCCTGGGGCGTCGGCGTGGCCTGTGGCGGCGCCGACCTGATCGTCATCGATATCGACGCGCACGCCGCCCCGGTCCCCGACCGCAGTCGGCTCCTGCCCGGGATCTCCATCCATGACTCGGTGAACCTGGATGGCCTGGCCTCCGGCTTCGACACCCTGGCGCTTCTGGCCGCACTGCGGGGGCAGCCTAGTCCAGCGGACGACGACAGCACGCTGCGTGTGCGCACCCCCTCCGGTGGACTGCACGTGTGGTACCGAAATCCCCACCCCGCCATCCGGTTTCGCTGCTCCACCGGGGCCAGCACCAAAACCGCACTGGCCTGGCAGGTCGATGTCCGAGCCGACGGCGGCTACATCGTCGCTCCCACCACCCGCACCACGCACGGCACTTACCTGCGGGAGGGGCCCTCCCACCTGCCTGCGCCGGTGCCTGAATGGCTGGGCGAGGAACTCGTGCGGACCGGACACACCATCCAGCGGCCGACAGCCGCCTCCCGGCCCGCGATCTCCCGCAGCCGCCGGCCAAGGACTCCCGTGCGCGCGCACCGCGTCCTGGACCCGCTGCTGCTGGAGGTCACCGACTGCGCCGCCCTGCCCGAGGGGGCCGCCTTCACCGAAAAGCTCAACAAGGCCGCCTACACCGCCGGAGGCCTCGCGGCCGCCGGGCACCTCGACGAACCCACCGCGCGCACCCTGCTGCGCGAGGCCGCCCAGACCGCGCGCCCCTGGCAAAGCGCCCGCAACGAACGCATCATCGACGACGCCCTCGCCGCCGGGTCCGCCCGCCCGCTCCACCTCGAAGGACGCTCATGAGCAGCGCCGAGACGCCGCGCTTCGATGCCACCGCCGCTGCCCAGCAGATGCTGGACCTCGAACAGACACAACAGCAGCCAGC
>NZ_RSAJ01000346.1 GCF_003933965.1 Streptomyces sp. RP5T | reverse complement strand
CCACCGACCTGCACCGCCGCAACCCCGCGCCGCCCCACCGGAACCCTCACTGCCGAATCGACCAGCCCCGCTCCCGCAGCGCGGCCGACAGTACGGGCGCGGCCTGCGGCTCCACCATCAGCTGGACCAGGCCGGCCTGCTGCCCCGTTGCGTGCTCGATCCGCACGTCCTCGATGTTGACCCCGGCCCGCCCGGCGTCCGCGAAGATCCGGGCGAGCTGCCCCGGCTGGTCGTCGATGAGCACGGCGACGACCTCGTACACCCGGGGAGCGGAGCCGTGCTTGCCGGGCACCCGCACCTGCCCGGCGTTCCCGCGCCGCAGCATGTCCTCGATCCCGGACACGCCCTCGCCCCGCTTGGACTCGTCGGCGCTCTGGAGCGCCCGCAGGGCCCGCACGGTCTCCTCCAGGTCCCCGGCGACATCGGTGAGCAGATCGGCCACCGGCCCCGGGTTCGCGGAGAGGATGTCGATCCACATCCCGGGGTCGGAGGCGGCGATCCGGGTCACGTCCCGGATCCCCTGGCCGCACAGCCGTACGGCGGCCTCCTCGGCGTGCTCCAGTCGCGCGGCGACCATGCTGGAGACCAGGTGGGGCATGTGCGAGACGAGCGCCACGGCACGGTCGTGGGCGTCGGCGTCCATGACCACCGGCACCGCACGGCAGTGGGAGACCAGTTCCAGCGCGAGGTTGAGCACCTCGGTGTCGGTGTCCCGGGTAGGGGTCAGCACCCAGGGCCGCCCCTCGAAGAGGTCCCCGGAGGCGGCCAGCGGCCCGGACTTCTCCCGCCCGGACATCGGATGCGTGCCGATGTACGAGGAGAGGTCGAGTCCCAGCGCCTCCAGTTCCCGCCGGGGTCCGCCCTTCACGCTGGCCACGTCGATGTAGCCGCGGGCCACGCCTCGCCGCACGGCGTCGGCGAGCACCGCGGCCACGTGGGCGGGCGGCGCGGCGACGATCGCGAGGTCCACGGGTCCCTCGGGTGCCTCGTCCGTGCCCGCGCCGAGCGCGGCGGCCGTGCGGGCCTGCTCGGGGTCGTGGTCGGCGAGGTGGACGGTGACTCCGCGCCCCGCCAGCGCCAGCGCGGCGGACGTCCCGATGAGCCCGGTCCCGATGACGAGTGCGGTCCTCACTGGGCGATGTCCTTGCGCAGGGCGGCCGCGGCGCCGAGGTAGACGTGCGCGATGTCGGCGCGGGGCCGGTCGGACTCGATGTGCGCGAGGACACGGACGACCCGGGGCATGGCGCCCTCGATGTCCAGCTCCTGCGCGCAGATGAGCGGTACGTCGACGATGCCGAGCTTGCGGGCCGCGGCCGCCGGGAAGTCGCTGTGCAGGTCGGGTGTGGCCGTGAACCAGATGCTGATCAGGTCGTCCGCGGTCAGCTCATTCCGCTCCATGATGGCGGTGAGCAGCGCCCCGACCTGCTCGTCCATGTGTCCGGCCTCGTCCTGTTCGAGTTGGACGGCGCCCCGGACCGCTCGTACCGCCACGGCATTGCTCCTCGCTGATGTACCACCGGCTCCTTGCCCGACCAGCCTAGTCAGCCTCCGCGGGCCGGGTGCGCGGCGCCCGCCTCCTGAGACGGCTCCGCGGACCGTGCCCATGTCACCCGAATGTCGCAGTTCCGCCACATGGGGCGAAACACTTCCGTACGCCCCTGGACGCGGGTCCCCGGGTCCGCTCTCATGGCAGGAAACCCGCCTCGGGGGAGGCTCCTTTCATGAAGCGTTCCGGACCGCTGCTGACACTGCTCGCGGGATTGCTCCTCGGCCTGTTCATGCTCTCGCTCAACGCCACCACCGGAGAGAAGACGACGTCGTCGTACGTCAAGCCGACGGCGTCCGGGCAGTCCTCGCCCGGCACCAAGGCGTCACCGGGCAGCGCGCCGGGGCGGACGTCCGCGCCGCCCAGCCCGTCCCCGTCCCGGACCGCCGTGCCCGAGGGCGTCTACACGGGCCGCACCGAGGACGACTCCTCGGCGGTCGCGATCACGGTGCGCGACGACAAGGCGATCGCGTACGTCTGCGACGGCCACAACATCGAATCGTGGCTCCAGGGCGAGGTGAAGGACGACGGCAGCCTGCGGCTCACCGGCAAGGGCGGCGCGAGCCTCGACGGCAGGGTGAAGGGCACCAGGGAGATCCGCGGCACGGCCCACGTCGGCAGCGGGAGCTACGCCTTCACCATCGGCAGGACGGAGAAGTCCTCCGGCCTCTACCGGGCGAACAGCACGGTGGCCGGCGCGAGGATCGAGGGCGGCTGGATCGTCCTGCCGGACGGCGAGCAGGTCGGCATCCTCCGGCGCGACGGCAAGCCCTCCCCGGCGCCCGAGATCGACCCGGAGACCGGTGCGGTGACGGTCGACGGGCAGCAGCTCACGGCCCGCCCGGTAACACCCTGACCTCGCCCGAGGGAGCCGATCATGACCGTCGACCCGAACGCGGCCACCCAGAGCTGGCCCTCGCCCGAACCCAAACGCGGCCCCGGCGCGGCCCGCTATCTGATCCCGGCCCTGGTCGCCGCCGCGGTGGCGGTCGCCCTGGGTGTCTACGGCAAGGCCCACGACCCGGCGGGGACGGCCTTCAACCTCGCCGGTTTCAGCAGCACCGGCGCGGTGAAGTCCTGGCTCGCCTCGGTCGCGTTCCTCTTCGCGCTCGTCCAGCTCGTCTCGGCCCTGATGGTGTACGGCAGGCTGCCCGGCCCGAGCTGGTCCGCCACCCTGCACCGCTGGTCCGGCCGGGTGGCGTTCCTCGTCGCGGTGCCGGTCGCGGTGCACTGTCTGTACGCGCTGGGCTTCCAGTCCTACGAATCACGCGTTCTGTGGCACTCCCTCCTGGGCTGCTTCTTCTTCGGGGTGTTCAGTGCCAAGATGCTGCTGCTCCGCTCGGAGCGACTTCCCGGGTGGCTGTTGCCGATCGTCGGCGGGCTCGTCTTCAGCGCGCTCACGATCCTCTGGCTGACCTCCGCCCTCTGGTTCTTCCGCACCTTCGGAGTGACGACATGACGCAGAGCCCGGCGCGGCGCACGATCCTTCTCGCGACGGGCGCGGTGGCGCTGACCGCCGGGTGCGGCGAGTACGGCAACGAGAACAGCGACTCCGGGTCCGCCTCGGTGAAGGCCGGCACCGAACTGGCGAAGACGAGCGAGATCCCGGTCGGCGGCGGGAAGATCTTCAAGGACGCGAAGGTCGTCGTCACCCAGCCGAGGAAGGGTGAGTTCAAGGCCTTCTCCGACATCTGCACCCACCAGGGCTGCCAGGTGACCAGCGTGTCCGGCGGCACCATCAACTGCCCCTGCCACGGCAGCAAGTTCAACATCACGGACGGCTCGGTGGCCAACCCGCCCGCCCCCGAGCCGCTGCCCGAGAAGCAGATCAGGGTCAACGGGGACTCGATCGAACTCGCCTAGACCGCCGAGGTCACCGACCCGTGCGACCGGAGCACGGCGGTGCCGCCCCCGACCAGGGCGTCAGGAGTCCCAGAGCGCCCCGAGCGTCACCAGCTCCGTGCCGTACTCGATCCGGTCGGCCCATTCCACCGGCCAGGCCTCCGCTCCCAGATGGGCGCCCGCGAAGGCGCCCGTCAGGCAGGCGATCGAGTCGGAGTCGCCCGAGCTGCACGCGGCCCGCCGCAGGGCGGTCAGCGGCTCGTCCGGGAACTGGAGAAAGCACAACAGCCCGGTCGCCAGGGCCTCTTCGGCCACCCAGCCCGCGCCGGTGGCCAGGCACGGGTCGTCCTCCGGTGAGGCGTGGCGCACGGCGACGTCGAGCCGGTCGAGGGCCGCCAGGCACTCGTCCCAGCCGCGGGCGATGAACTGCCCGGGCGTCGGGTCCTGGCCCCTGGTCCACAGGTCGCCGAGCCAACGCTCGTGGTACTGACCCCGGTTCGCCAGTGCGTACGACCGCAGCAGCCCGACCAGGTCACCCGGCCGCGCACCCTGCGAGAGCAGCCGTACGGCCCGCGCGGTGAGGTCGGAGGCGGCGAGCCCGGTCGGGTGCCCGTGGGTGAGCGCGGCCTGCAACTGGGCTGCGCCCGCGCGCTGTTCGTCACTGAGCCCGGGCACGAGTCCGACGGGTGCGACGCGCATGTTGGCGCCGCAGCCCTTGGAGCCGATCTGACTGGCCTCCTGCCAGGGCAGGTTCTGGTCCTTGAGCAGGCAGCAGGCCCGCAGACAGGTGTTTCCCGGCGCCCGGTTGTTCTGCGGCGACTGGTACCAGTCCACGAACTCCTCCCGCAGGGGCCGCACCAGCCGCATGGGGCCGAGCACTCCCCGGTCCATCGCCGCCCGCAGCCCTCTCGCCACCGCCAGCGTCATCTGCGTGTCGTCGCTGACCATCGCGGGCGTGCGCAGCTCCATCTCCCGCCACGGCCCGAACTTGGCGAGGATCGACGGCACGTCGTGGAACTCGGTCGGGTAGCCGAGGGCGTCCCCGAGGGCGAGGCCGACGAGGGTTCCGGTGGCGGCGCGTTCGGTCAGGGTCGTGGTCATGCGGGGCGTCCTTCCGGGGACGGTCGAAGAAGAGGAGGGTGCAGGGTGGTCGCCGGTCCCGCGCGGTAGAGCGCGGCCGGTTTGCCGCGGCCGCCGGTCAGCCGGGCGGCACCGGGCACGGCCTCGACGAAGCCGGCCGTGGCGAGCACCTTGCGGCGGAAGTTGGGCCGGTCGAGAGCGGTGCCCCACACGCTCTCGTACACCTGCTGGAGCTCGCCGAGGGTGAACTCGGGCGGGCAGAAGGCGGTGGCGAGGCAGGTGTACTCGAGCTTGGCGCCGACGCGTTCGTGGGCGTCGGCCAGGATGCGGTCGTGGTCGAAGGCGAGCGGCCCCGCCTTGTCGTACGGCACCCATCGGGCCTCGGCCGCGTCGCTGCCGCCGTGCGGCTCGGGAGGGTCGGGCAGCAGCGCGGCGAACGCGACGGAGACGACCCGCATGCGGGGGTCGCGATCGGGCTCGCTGTAGGTCCGCAGCTGCTCCAGATGCAGTCCGGAGAGGTCCGACAGCCCGGTCTCCTCGGCGAGTTCACGCCGGGCCGCGGTCTCCGCGGACTCGTCCGGGTGCAGGAACCCGCCGGGCAGCGCCCAGTGTCCGGCGTACGGCTCCTGGCCCCGCTCCACGAGCAGGACGTGCAGGACGCCTTCGGCGACAGTGAGGACGGCGAGGTCGACGGTGACGGCGAAGGGTTCGTGGGCGAACTTGTCGTAACCGGGCGGGACGGACACGCTCACTCACCCCCTTCGCGGTCAGCTTCATGGTCGGTTCGACTAATAGTCACTTCGACTATAAAGAGGGCGAGCGGGTTGAGCAAGCCCCTGGGAACGGGCCGGGCAAGCCACTACGGCCGGGTGCGGCAGGCCCTTCGTGGGTCGCGCCCCAGGAACCCCAGAAGCCGGACGTCGGCCCGCGCGCCGGGCGGTACGGAGACCGGCGCGGCGAAGCGCACGCCCCGGTCCCGCTCCCCCACCACGCACCGGGCGACGGAGAGGAGCTCGGCCGCGAGACCCTCCGGAACGGGCCGCGGTCGACCGCAGGACCGGGCCACGTCCCACCCGTGCACGGCGATCTCGACGGCGCCGACGGCGGCCATCACCCGTACGTCCAGCGGGCGTTCACCCACGAGCACCTCCTCGGGCGGCCCGGCGGCCCAGGCGCCGAGCACGGCACACGCGCGCGTACGGAAGCCGCAGACCCGGTCGACGTGCGGGAGCACTCCGATCCGCCCGCCGCTCAGCCCCTCGTACAGCGCGTCCAGCGAGTCGTCGAGATGCTCCAGCAGCTCGCCCAGATCCCACTCCGCACACGGCGTGCCCCGGTCGAGGCCCACGCGCCGCACCTCCGCCACACTGCCCCACGCGTAGGCGAGCGAGCGCTCCAACAACTCCCCCACGCTCACGACAGCACCTCCGCCGGGCCGCCCCAGGAGCCTCTCGGCGGCCTCACAGCCCTCTCCCGGGCCGCGGGGAGCCCGACGGGCCACGAAGGCCGCACACGGCCCTCCAGCCCTGCCCGACACATCCCGCCGCAGCTTCCGTTCCCCGCGTCCATCCCCGCTCCCTCCGTCACGGAGGCAGACCGGCCGGAGGGCGAAAACACATCGGCCGGCCCCGGAGAATCCCGGAACCGGCCGCACGCGCGCGTGGGGAGGACTACAGGTCGACTTCCTTCATCAGCATGCCGACCTCGGTGTTGGACAGCCGCCGCAGCCAGCCCGACTTCTGGTCGCCCAGGGTGATGGGGCCGAAGGCGACCCGCACCAGCTTGTCGACCGGGAAGCCCGCCTCGGCGAGCATCCGGCGCACGATGTGCTTGCGCCCCTCGTGCAGGGTCACCTCGACGAGGTAGTTCTTGCCGGTCTGCTCGACGACCCGGAAGTGGTCCGCCTTCGCGTACCCGTCCTCCAGCTGGATGCCGTCCTTGAGCTGCTTGCCCAGGTCCCGCGGGATCGGGCCGACGATGTGCGCGAGGTAGACCTTCTTCACGCCGTACTTGGGGTGGGTCAGCCGGTGGGCCAGCTCGCCGTGGTTGGTGAGCAGGATGACGCCCTCGGTCTCGGTGTCGAGTCGTCCCACATGGAAGAGCCGCGTCTCACGGTTGGTGACGTAGTCGCCGAGGCACTGCCGGCCCTCGTTGTCCTCCATCGTCGAGACGACGCCGGCGGGCTTGTTCAGCGAGAAGAACTGGTACGACTGCGTCGCCACCGTCAGGCCGTCGACCTTGACCTCGTCCTTCTCCGGGTCGACCCGCTTGCCCTGCTCCAGCACGATCTCGCCGTTGACCTCGACCCGCGCCTGCTCGATGAGCTCCTCGCAGGCCCGCCGCGAGCCGTAGCCCGCGCGCGCGAGGACCTTCTGCAGCCGCTCGCCCTCCTGCTCGGCGCCGGGGAAGGTCTTGGGGAGCTTCACGTCCTTCTTGCCGGCGTACCGCTCCCGGTTGCGCTCCTCGGCCCGCGCCTCGTACTCACGGGAGGTCGCCGGCACCGAACGGCCGCGCCCGGTGCCCTGTCCCTGCTTCGGGCCGCCCTTGGCCCCGCCGCGCGCGGAGGCGCCGCGCCCGGACTTGGGTCCCTCGTGGGTGCCGCCGGGACCCACGTCATAGCGGCGCTCCTCGGGGCGGGGCTTCTTCGGCCGGCCGCCCTGCTTGTCGTCGCGGTCGTTCCCGGCGCCGCGGTAGTTGCCGCGTCCCCCGGTGCTCCCGCCGCGACCACCGCTGTTCCCACCGCGGCCGCCGCTGTTGCCACCACGGCTCCCGCCGTTGTTTCCGCTGCTGTTCCTGCCGCTGCTGCTTCGCATCAAAGTTCCGTCTTGTCGTCTGCGTCCTCGGAATCCGGGGCGTCCGGATCGAACGACGGTACGGCTTCCTGGGTCTCGGCCTCGATCGCCTCCGCCTCCGGGAGGAAGGGCGCGAGCTCCGGGAGCTCGTCCAGACCGCGCAGGCCCATCCGCTCCAGGAAGTAGTTCGTCGTCACGTACAGGATCGCACCTGTTTCGGGTTCCGTGCCCGCCTCCGCCACCAGACCCCGCTGGAGCAGGGTGCGCATCACACCGTCACAGTTCACTCCGCGCACCGCGGAGACCCGGCTGCGGCTGACCGGCTGGCGGTAGGCGACCACCGCCAGCGTCTCCAGGGCGGCCTGGGTGAGCCGGGCCTGCTGGCCGTCCAGGACGAACCGCTCCACGGCCGGGGCGTAGGCGGCCCGGGTGTAGAACCGCCAGCCGTTCGCGACGTGCCGCAGCTCGAAGCCGCGCCCCTGGGCGGCGTACTCGCCCGCCAGTTCCCTGAGCGCCCTGGTGATCTGCCGCTTCGGCCGCTCCAGGATCTTCGCCAGGTGCTCCTCGGTCGCGGGCTCGTCCACGACCATGAGTACGGCCTCCAGGGCCGGCTTCAGCTCCAGGTCGGCAACGCCGGGCAGCCCGTCCGGAACCTCGGTGGTCTCCTCGCTCACGTCTTCTTCTCCTCCTTGGGCGGCTCGGGCGGCCGGTCGAACTCGTCGGTCACCATCGGCTCGGCCTCCCCCTCCCCACCGGTCCACCGCACGAGCAGCTCCCCGAGCGCGGTCTCCTGGTCCAGTGCCACGGCCTTCTCGCGGTAGAGCTCCAGCAGCGCGAGGAAGCGGGCCACGACGGTCAGGGTGCCGTCGGCGTCCTCCACCAGCAGGCGGAAGCTGGCCTCACCGAGCTCCTTGAGCCGGGCGACCACGATCCCCGCCTGCTCCTGGACGCTGACCAGGGGTGCGTGGATGTGGTCGACGTACACCTGCGGCTTGGGCTTGGGCTGCATCGCCTTCACGGCGAGCTTCGCGAACCCCTCGGGCCCGATGCTGATGACGACCTCGGGCAGCAGGTCGGCGTGGTGCGGTTCGAGTCCGACCGTACGGGGGTAACGGCGGGCCTCCTCGTCGAGCCGCCGGTTGAAGATGTCGGCGATCTGTTTGTAGGCGCGGTACTGGAGCAGCCGGGCGAAGAGCAGGTCCCTGGCCTCCAGGAGTGCCAGGTCGGCCTCGTCCTCCACCTGGGCGGCTGGCAGCAGCCGAGCCGCCTTGAGGTCGAGCAGGGTGGCCGCGACGACGAGGAACTCGGTCGTCTCGTCGAGATCCCAGTCCGGCCCCATGGCCCGGATGTGCGCCATGAACTCGTCGGTGACCTTGGAGAGCGCGACCTCGGTGACGTCCATCTTGTGCTTGGAGATCAACTGGAGGAGCAGATCGAAGGGCCCTTCGAAGTTGGCAAGCCGAACCTTGAACCCCCCACCGCCCTCGGCCCTCGCAGGGTCCGCCACCGTGCCCTCGACTGCCACGACCTCGGACTGCGCAACCGCGGCCCCGGCATCCATGCC
>NZ_RSAJ01000345.1 GCF_003933965.1 Streptomyces sp. RP5T | reverse complement strand
GGTCATGACCGCCGCCCTTCCGGAGGGTGCGGGTCGGAGGGGGCCGAGGCGTGGGCGCCGGTGGCCGGGTGGTCCGTCCGGGACGCGGGTTCGCCGCTGTCGCCGCCCTCGCCCCCCTCGCCGCGGGTCGCGATGAGGGACCAGGCGATGGAGACGGTGATGGTGACGGCGATGACGCCGAGGGTGAGGGGAATGGGCAGCTTGCCGACGGGCGTCTCCGAGAGGATGAGCTTGACTCCGGCGAACGCGAGCAGCACCGCCAGGCCGTAGTGCAGGTACTGGAAGCGGCGCAGCAGCCCGGCGAGGCAGAAGTACAGGCTGCGCAGGCCGAGAACGGCGAAGGCGTTGGCGGTCCAGACGATGAAGGTGTTGGTGGTGATGGCCAGGACGGCGGCGACGGAGTCGACCGCGAAGACGAGGTCGGTGGCCTCGACCGCGACCAGGACCACGAACAGCAGCGTGGCGATGCGCTTGCCGCTGACGCGGATGAAGAACTTGTCGCCGTGGAATCGCGGATCGGTGGGGATGATCTTCTTGACGAGGCGGACGACGGGATTGCGGTCGGGGTGCACCTCCTCGTCCTTGGAGACGGCCATCTTGTAGCCGGTCCAGATGAGGAACGCCCCGAAGAGGTAGGCGGTCCAGAAGAAGACCTGGAGCAGTTCGGCGCCGATGAAGATGAACACCAGCCGGGCCGCGAGCGCGCCGATGACGCCCCAGAAGAGGACCTTGTGCTGGTAGGCGTCGGGCACGGCGAAGAAGGAGAAGACCAGAGCGAAGACGAAGACGTTGTCGATCGACAGGGCCTTTTCGATCAGGTAGCCGGCGTAGTACGTCGACGATGCCTCGCCGCCCTGCCACGCCCACAGGATCAGGCCGAAGCCCAGGCCGACGGCGATCCACAGGCCGCTCCACAGCGCGGCCTCGCGGAAGCCGATCACGTGGTTGTCGCGGTGGGCGATCAGGTCGACGGCGAGCATCACCCCGATGCCGAGCGTGACTGCGGCCCACACCCACAGCGGGACGGCGAACGACAGTTCATTCATGGTGGATCGACTTCCTCGTGTGGGGCGTAACGGCAAGGGCGGACAAGAAGGCGAGGAGTGGTGCCCCGGGCCTGGCGGGCTTCGGAGGGCTGCCGGGCCCGGGCGCTGATTCAGTTGGCCCAGGCGTTCACCTCCCGGTTCAGGCGGGTCGGCGGACAGTGGTGCGGCGGCGGCGCGGGCGCAGGGCGAGGGCGAGGCCGCCGACGACTAGGTCCACGAGGGCCAGCAGCCACCAGGGTGCGAGCGCGTGCAGGCCGTTCTTCACGTCTCGATCCGTCGGGCCGTGGGCAGGCGGCGATGGGCGAGCGTCCACACATTGCGCACCCCTGCCGGCGACAGGTCCGTGGGAGCCGGCCCCACGCCATCGGCGACAGGCACGGCCTCGGGTGCGGGTGCGACGGTGTGGACGAAGGGGCCGCCGCGTACGGCGGAGGCTTCGATCAGGCTGTGCGCGTCCAGACCGGCCGGTCCCCGGCCGGCGGCCACCACCAGCGGCGAATGGTGGCGAGCGGCCAGAGCCAGCACACCGCCCGCGGCCCGCAGCCGTCGCTGCCCGCCGCTCTCGGCCGGGACGCGGTGGACGACCGGGATGTAGCCGACCCCGGCCGTGCGCAGCCGGGGCAGCACCCGGGCCAGGATCACCCGCGCCGCCTGCGCGTCCACACGGGCGCGGTCCGGTATCTGCGACGGCGCGGGCACGACGGCGACCAGCAGCACCGGAGCCTTGCGGGGAGCGGCCAGCCGCACGGCCGCGTCCACCACGGCCAGGTCGTCGGGACGGTTGGTCACCAGCGCGGTGACCGGGTGCGGCTGGGACAGCGGCAGCACCGGAGAGCCGGTGTCCGCCGGGCGGGTCAGAGTCGGAATGGAGGTCTGGGACGACATCGGGGACCCCTTTCAGCAGGGTCGAGGGGGTGGTGAGGGTGCGTTCAGCGCCACCTGTCCCTCTGATTCCCGTCAGCAGTTACGCGAAAACTTTTTCGTAAATCTATTTTCGCGAAATGACGTTGATCATACGAAGTCGGCTTCGTATGATGACGGCCATGAGCCAGCCCTCCAGCCCGCGTGGCGACCAATGGACCTTCCTGACCAACCACGCCCGGGTCCTGATCGCCCTCGCCCGCGACCCCGAGTCGCGCGGACGCGACGTCGCCGACGCCATCGGGATCACGGAACGCGCCGTCCAGTTGATCGTCGCCGACCTCGAGGCGGCTGGATACCTCACCCGCGAACGCGTGGGGCGCCGCAACCGCTACACCATCGATCCCACGGTCGCCCTGCGCCATCCCAGCGAGGCGGACCATCCCGTCGGTGACCTCCTGGCCACCTTCCTGCACCGCGAGGACATCCCCGCCGACGACCACGAACGCGCCGTCTCGTGACCGGCGCCCGCCCGGATGCGGCGCCTCCGGCCGTGATCAACGATTCGGCGTTGCGCGGAAGGGGCCTGAACACGCGACCGCCCCTCTTCGGTTTCGAAGCAGGGGCGGTCGTCGTCGGACGGTCACCAGCCTCGTGCGCGCCACTCCGCGAGGTGGGGCCGCTCCGTGCCGATGGTGGTGTCGTTGCCGTGGCCGGGGTAGATCCACGTCTCGTCGGGCAGGATGTCGAAGAGCTTGGTCTCCAGGCCACCCATCAGGGAGCTGAAGTCTTCCGGACGTGTTGTCCGACCGGGACCGCCCGGGAAGAGGCAGTCCCCGGTGAACACATGCGGGTGTCCGTGCGGGTCGTCGTAGACGAGGGCGATCGAGCCGGGGGTGTGTCCGACCAGGTGGCGCGCGGTCAGCTCCACCTGTCCCACGCGGATGACGTCGCCGTCGTCGACCAGTACGTCGGTGGGCACGGGGATGCCCTCGGCGTCGTCCCGGCCGGCGTACGTACGCGCGTGTGTGGCCGCGACGACCGCTGCCAGCGCCTGCCAGTGGTCGCCGTGCCGGTGCGTGGTGACGACGGACGCGATGCCGTCGCCACCGATCATGCCCAGCAGGGTCTCCGCCTCGTTGGCGGCGTCGATCAGCAGTTGCTCGTCGGTGGCCCGGCAGCGCAGCAGATAGGCGTTGTTGTCCATCGGGCCGACCGCGATCTTGGTGATCATCAGGTCCTTGAGCTCGTGCACGTCGGCGGGCCCGCCGACCGTCACCTGTCCGCTGTACGTCATGGCGGCAGCCTATAGCGGGGGCAGCGCGGGCAGAGTGCCGCCGTGGACGGTCAGGGCCGAGCCGTCGCGGCGTCCGGCGAGCCAGCCGAGCAGATCGGCCGGCGGGCCGGCGACCACGAGTGCGGGGTCCCCGGCGCCGCCCGTCGGGATCCGCCGGCCGCCGTCCTCCTCGACGACGAGCGCGGGTACGTCGGGATGGCCCCGGAACCGTTCCGTGAGGAAGTCGATCTCGCGCCGGGTGAACTCCTCGGGGAGATCCTCCAGCTCGTATCCGATCCCGAGATCCACGTGGTGCAGCTCCACCTCGGCCCACCGCCGGAACGGCACCCGGGACGCCGCGTCGGTGACCCCGTTGCGCAGCTCGACCGTGCGCGACCAGTCCGCCGGCACGGCCGCGGTCGCGTCGAAGCGGGCGGTGCTCGCGCGGAGGTCGGCGAGCTGGGCGTCGAGGGGGCGCGGGGCGTCGCGCTCGATGTCGGCGTCGCGCGCCTGCGCGGAGGAGTACATGGGCCGGCCCCGCAGGACGTTCGCCAGGGCGTCGGCATTGCGGGAGAGGTGCGCGAGGACATGACCGCGGCTCCAGCCGGGCAGCCGTGACGACTGGGTCACGTCCGCGTTGTCCATCTTGGCGGCTGCGGTCAGCAGCAGCTCGGTCGCACCACGTACAGACTCCAGGTCATGAGCGTGATCAATCATGCTGCTGACCCTAGTCGCGCCACACCTTTGGGTGAAGGTGGTGAAGCAGTGCCGTAAATCGAATGCACGTGCTATATGGTCGGGTGCGGCGTCGGGCATGCTGGAAGGCCGGGGATTGTTATGCCTCCGGGAATCCGACCGGCGTTGTCAGTGGCTCCCCCTAGTCTGAGAAAGCACGGGGGCCCCGCCCCTGTCACTTCTCTCAAGAAAGGTGCGGACCGGCGTGGCCGACCGTCTCATCGTCCGTGGCGCGCGCGAGCACAACCTGAAGAACGTCTCGCTCGACCTGCCTCGCGACTCGCTCATCGTCTTCACGGGCCTGTCCGGGTCGGGCAAGTCCTCCCTGGCCTTCGACACCATCTTCGCCGAGGGCCAGCGGCGCTACGTGGAGTCGCTCTCCTCGTACGCCCGTCAGTTCCTCGGCCAGATGGACAAGCCCGACGTCGACTTCATCGAGGGCCTCTCGCCCGCGGTCTCCATCGACCAGAAGTCGACCTCGCGCAACCCGCGCTCGACGGTCGGCACCATCACCGAGGTCTACGACTACCTGCGTCTGCTCTTCGCGCGCATCGGCAAGCCGCACTGCCCCGAGTGCGGCCGCCCGATCTCGCGCCAGTCGCCGCAGGCCATCGTCGACCGGGTCCTGGAGCTGCCGGAGGGGAGCCGCTTCCAGGTGCTCTCGCCGCTGGTGCGGGAGCGCAAGGGAGAGTTCGTCGACCTCTTCTCCGACCTCCAGACCAAGGGCTACAGCCGCGCGCGGGTGGACGGCGAGACCGTCCAGCTCTCCAACCCGCCCGCGCTCAAGAAGCAGGAGAAGCACACCATCGAGGTGGTCATCGACCGCCTCACGGTGAAGGACTCCGCCAAGCGCCGTCTCACCGACTCCGTGGAGACCGCCCTCGGCCTGTCCGGCGGCATGGTCGTGCTCGACTTCGTCGACCTGCCGGAGGACGACCCCGAGCGCGAGCGGATGTTCTCGGAGCACCTGTACTGCCCGTACGACGACCTGTCCTTCGAGGAGCTGGAGCCCCGCTCCTTCTCCTTCAACTCGCCCTTCGGCGCCTGCCCCGAGTGCACCGGCATCGGCACGCGCATGGAGGTCGACCCGGAGCTGATCGTCCCGGACGAGGACAAGTCCCTCGACGAGGGCGCCATCCACCCCTGGTCGCACGGGCACACCAAGGACTACTTCGGCCGTCTGATCGGCGCCCTCGCGGACGCGCTCGGGTTCCGGACCGACATCCCCTTCGCGGGGCTGCCCCAGCGTGCCAAGAAGGCCCTGCTGTACGGCCACAAGACGCAGATCGAGGTCCGCTACCGCAACCGGTACGGCCGCGAACGGGTCTACACGACCCCGTTCGAGGGGGCCGTCCCCTTCGTCAAGCGCCGGCACAGCGAGTCCGAGAGCGACGCGAGCCGCGAGCGCTTCGAGGGCTACATGCGCGAGGTGCCCTGTCCCACCTGTGAGGGCACCCGCCTCAAGCCTCTCGTCCTCGCGGTCACCGTCATGGGCAAGTCGATCGCCGAGGTCTCCGGCATGTCCATCAGCGACTGCGCGGACTTCCTGGGCGAGCTGAAGCTCAGCGCCCGTGACAAGAAGATCGCCGAGCGGGTCCTCAAGGAGGTCAACGAACGGCTGAAGTTCCTGGTCGACGTCGGCCTGGACTACCTCTCGCTGAACCGCGCGGCCGGCACCCTCTCCGGCGGCGAGGCCCAGCGCATCCGCCTGGCCACCCAGATCGGCTCCGGGCTCGTCGGCGTCCTGTACGTCCTGGACGAGCCGTCCATCGGACTGCACCAGCGTGACAACCACCGGCTGATCGAGACCCTGGTCCGGCTGCGCGACATGGGCAACACGCTCATCGTCGTCGAGCACGACGAGGACACCATCAAGGTCGCCGACTGGATCGTCGACATCGGCCCCGGCGCGGGCGAGCACGGCGGCAAGGTCGTGCACAGCGGCTCCCTGAAGGAGCTGCTCGCCAACGAGGAGTCGCAGACCGGCCAGTACCTGTCGGGCAGGAAGGCCATCCCGCTGCCCGACATCCGGCGTCCCCTGGACCCGTCCCGGCAGCTCACGGTGCACGGAGCCCGCGAGAACAACCTCCAGGACATCGACGTGTCCTTCCCGCTGGGCGTGTTCACCGCGGTCACCGGCGTCTCAGGCTCCGGCAAGTCGACCCTGGTCAACGACATCCTGTACACCCACCTGGCGCGCGAGCTCAACGGCGCGAGGAGTGTCCCGGGCCGGCACACGCGCGTGGACGGCGACGACCTCGTCGACAAGGTCGTGCATGTCGACCAGTCGCCCATCGGCCGCACCCCGCGGTCCAACCCGGCGACGTACACCGGCGTCTTCGACCACGTCCGCAAGCTGTTCGCCGAGACCACCGAGGCGAAGGTCCGCGGCTACATGCCCGGCCGCTTCTCCTTCAACGTCAAGGGCGGCCGCTGCGAGAACTGCGCGGGCGACGGCACCATCAAGATCGAGATGAACTTCCTCCCGGACGTCTACGTCCCGTGCGAGGTCTGCCACGGCGCCCGGTACAACCGGGAGACCCTGGAGGTCCACTACAAGGGCAAGTCCATCGCCGACGTCCTGAACATGCCGATCGAGGAGGCCACGGACTTCTTCGACGCCGTCCCCGCGATCGCCCGCCACCTCAACACCCTCAAGGACGTCGGCCTCGGCTACGTCCGCCTCGGCCAGGCCGCGACCACCCTGTCCGGCGGCGAGGCCCAGCGCGTGAAGCTCGCCAGCGAGCTCCAGAAGCGCTCCACGGGCCGTACGGTCTACGTCCTGGACGAGCCGACCACCGGTCTGCACTTCGAGGACATCAGCAAGCTGCTGAAGGTCCTGTCCGGCCTGGTCGACAAGGGCAACACCGTCATCGTCATCGAGCACAACCTCGATGTGATCAAGACGGCCGACTGGATCGTCGACATGGGCCCCGAGGGCGGCGCGGGCGGCGGCCTCGTCGTGGCGGAGGGCACCCCGGAGGAGGTCGCCGGAGTCCCGGCCAGCCACACCGGCAAGTTCCTCAGGGAGATCCTCGGCGCCGACCGGATCAGCGACGGGACCTCGGTGAAGGCCCCGCGCAAGGCACCGGCCAGGAAGACGGCCGCGGCGAAGAAGACGGTCGCCGCCAAGTCGACGGCGACGAAGACGGCGACGGCCAGGACGACGGCGGCCAAGAAGGCCACCACCGGCACGGCGGCGAAGAAGGCCGCCGAAGCCACCAAGAAGGCCGTGCCCGCCAAGAAGACGACCCGGGCCCGCAAGGCCTGATCCGGCGCGACGGAGTGAGCGGTGCCCCACGGGAACTCCCGTGGGGCACCGCTCGCTTTCCAGCCAGCCCCGCCCTTACAGCTCACCGAGTTCCGACGCGTACGGCGGCTGCGCCCCGGCCCGTGAGCAGGTGATCGCCGCCGCGCGGGCCGCGAACCGCAGCAGCCGGGTCCAGTCCTCGACACCCAGGCCCGCGAGTGCCTCCGGGGACAGCGCGTCGAGCGTGGCCAGGCCGTGCAGCAGGGCGGCGTTCACGGTGTCGCCCGCGCCTATCGTGTCCACGACGTCGACCTTCTCGCCCGGTGCCGGCACCACCGCCCCGTCCCGGGTGAACAGGGTCAGCCCGTCACCGCCGTGGGTGACCACGACGGCCGAGGGCCCCGTGGCCAGCCACTCGCGCGGGGTGCCGCCCAGCCACAGCGCGTCCTCCTCGGAGAGCTTGAGCAGCGACACCGAGGGCAGCCAGCTCTTGAAACGGGCCCGGTAGGCGTCCGCGTCGGGGATCAGACCGGCCCGGATGTTCGGGTCGAGTGCGGTGAACACGCCCCGCGCGGCCGAGGCGTGCAGCAGGTTCTCGTAGGCGGTCGCGCCCGGTTCCAGGACGAGCGAGCAGGTGCCGAAGGACACCGCGCGGGTACCGGCGGGGAGCTCGGCGGGGGCGGCGAACAGGCGGTCGGCGGTGCCGTCGACGTAGAAGGAGTAGGCAGCCGAGCCGTCGGTGCCGATCGTGGCGACGGCGAGCGTGGTGGGTTCCGTGCCGCGCTGCACGGTCGACACGTCCACCCCTGCCTCCCGGAGCCCGTCGAGCAGGGCCTCGCCGAAGGCGTCGAGCGAGGTGCGGGAGCAGAAGGCGGTGGGGGAGCCGAGCCGGCCGAGGGCGACCGCGGTGTTGTAGGGGCCGCCGCCGAGCGCCGGCTTGAGACCCGCGAGGGCGCCCGGGCCCTGCGGTACCAGATCGATAAGGGCCTCACCGGCGACGACGATCACGAAACGGTTCCTTTCTCGAACTGCGAGGGCTGCGAGGGCTGCGGGGCCTGCGAGGGCTGAGGGGACTCCGGGGGACCCCCGGAGTCGGGACACCCGCACGACGTGCGGTGCATGAACGTGCAGTCCAGGCGCACGGTCCTGGCGGGCCGGTCCGGCATGTCGAGGCGCTCCAGCAGCACACGGACCGCCTGCGCGCCGATCTCCCTGCTGGGCTGGGCGATCGCGGTGAGCCGGGGTGAGAACAGATCAGCCCAGGCGAAGTCGTCGAAGCAGCACAGGGCGAGGTCGTCCGGTACCGAGAGGCCGTGCTGGCGCAGGGCGCGCAGGGTGCCGATGGTCATCGCGTTGTTGGCGGTGACGAGGGCGGAGGGCGGCACGGGGAGGCGGAGCAGGGCGGTCGTGGCACGCTCGGCGCCGGCCGACTCGGAGTCGCCGTGGACGACCAGATCGTCGTCGTAGGGGAGGCGGGCGGCGGTGAGGCCCTGCCGGTACCCGGCGATCCGCTCGGCGGTGGTGCTCAGGCCGGGCAGGCCGGCCACCAGGCCGATGCGCCGGTGCCCGAGCCCGGCGAGATGGGTGACCAGCCCGGCCATCGGCGCGGTGTTCTCGGCACAGACCTGATCGAAGCGCAGCGGATCACCCACCGGGCGGTCGTCCACAACACCGACCGGCCCTCCGGCTC
>NZ_RSAJ01000344.1 GCF_003933965.1 Streptomyces sp. RP5T | reverse complement strand
GGTGGGCTCCACGGCGGTGCATCTGGCGGCGCACGGGCGGTGTCCGGTGCTGGTGGTGCGCGAGCAGCCCGTTGCCGAGGGGCCGATCGTGCTGGGTGTGGACGGCTCGCCCGCCGGTGAGCGGGCGGTGGACTTCGCCTTCGAGGAGGCGGCGTTCCGCGGGACCGGTCTGGTGGCGCTGCACGCGTGGACCACGTGGAACGCGACGCTGCCTCCGCCTCAGGATCCGTCGCTGCCGTACGCGAACCAGCCCGGCGCGCTGGCCGCGGAGGAGGAGCGCCTGCTGTCCGAGGCGCTGGCGGGTCATCGGGAGCGGTATCCGGAGGTGGCCGTCGAGCACCAGGTGGTGCACGGCGGGACCCGGGAGGCGTTGATCGAGGCCGGCCGGTCCGCCCAGCTGACGGTGGTCGGGGCGCGAGGCCGGGGCGGTTTCGCGGGCCTGCTGCTGGGGTCGGTCAGCCAGGCTCTGCTGCATCACGCGCACGGTCCGGTCGCGGTGGTGCGGGGAGCGGACGCGCATCACTGACGGTTCCCGAGCGCACGCCGATCCTGGGGCTCCCGTGGTGGAGGCCCTCGTATCGCAGCTGTGGTCGCTCGCGGGTGCCGGCAGGGCCGAGCGGCCCCTTCGGCGGACCGTTGGCCCCTGCCCCCGGTGGACGGACGCATCGAAGCTGGGAGTAGGGAGCGATCGCTCTCCAACGGCCTTCCGGGACGGGAGTGCGCCATGAACGGTCCGGTGATCGTCGGTGTGGACGGATCCGTCTCCAGCCTCGACGCGGTCGGGTTCGCCGCCCGTGCGGCGCGACTGCGCGGGGCGCCCTTGCGGATCGTGCACGCGGCCGGCCGCATCTCGTCGCATCTGCCGTCCGGTGCCACACCATGGATCCCGACCGACCACGGCCTGGACTCCATGGTGCAGGGGGCACTGGTGCGCGCCGAGGAACGGGCGCACGTGGTGGCACCGGGCATCGAGATCACCCGGTCCGTGGTGCCCGGTGAGCCGCTCGAGGTGCTGGAGATCGAGTCGCGCTCGGCGGCGCTGGCGGTGGTCGGCAGCCGGGGCCGGTCCGCTTTCACCGGGCTGCTGCTGGGTTCGACGGCGGCGCATCTGGCCGCCCACGGCCGCTGCCCGGTGACGGTGGTGCGCGGCGACCCTGCTCCGCCCGGTCCGGTGGTACTGGCGGTGGACGGCTCCCCGGCGGGGCAGGCGGCGGTGGAGTTCGCCTTCGCCGAGGCCGCCCTGCGCAAGGCGCCCCTGGTGGCGCTGCACGTGTGGAACACCTGGAGCGAGCGCGCCTACGAAGGCCCCGGCGACCCGCTGACCGCCGTGGTCGTGGACGCCGCGCACCTCCGCCAGGCGGAGCAGCACCTGCTGGACGAGACGGTCGCCCCCTGCCAGGAGGCCCGTCCGGAGGTCACCGTGGAGAAACGCCTGGTGCGTTCCCGGATCCGCCCCGCCCTCATCGACGCCAGCGGTCAGGCGCAGCTGATGGTGACAGGCACGCGGGGCCACGGCGGCTTCACCGGCCTGCTGCTCGGCTCGGTCAGCCAGGCCCTGCTGCACCACGCCCACTGCCCCGTCACCGTCGTCCGCGGCAAGGAGTGACCATGGTTCGGCAGCCCTCCACCGCCGCCGAGCCCGAGGCACTCACCCGTCGGACGGAACCAGTGGCGGACGCCTACCGGCTGACGGCATCCGAGGTCGCGGACCTGCTCGGCACGGACCCGGCCACGGGCCTGACCACGGACGACGTCCAGCGGCGGACCGGCACCTGGGGAGCCAACGAACTGGCCGAGCCGGCGCGCCGGCCGCAGTGGCTGCGCCTGCTGGACCAGTTCCGCAACTGGCTGATCGGCCTGCTGCTCGCCGCCGCCGTCGTCGCCGGGATCATCGGCGACATCAAGGACGCCTTCGTCATCACCGTCGTCCTCACCGTCAACGCCGTCCTCGGCTACCTGCAGGAACGTCGCGCCGAGCGCAGCCTGGAGGCGCTGCGCCAGATGCTGGTGCCCACCGCCCGGGTGCGCCGCGAGGGCCGGGTGACGGTGGTACCGGCGCGGGAGCTGGTGCCCGGCGACGTGGTCCTGCTGGAGGCCGGCGACCGTGTTCCGGCCGACGGCCGTCTGCTGGTCGCCGCCTCGGTCGAGGCCGCCGAGGCCGCGCTGACCGGCGAGTCCCAGCCGGTCGCGAAGACGACCGCGCCCACCACCACCGCCGACGACGAGCCCGTGCCGGTCGCCGAGCGCACCGGCATGCTCTTCATGAACACCGCGCTCACCCGGGGCCGCGCCGAGATGGTCGTCACCGCCACCGGCATGCGCACCGAGGTCGGCGCGATCGCCGAGGCACTGCGCACCGGCGGCGAACCGCCCAGTCCGCTGGCGGTCCAGATGGACAGCCTGGGCCGGCGCCTGGCCCTGGTCAGCGGCATCGCCGTGGCCGCCTACGCGCTCGTCGCCCTGGTCCGCGGCGAGAACCTGGCCGACCTGTCGCTACGGGCCGTGGCCCTGGCCGTCGCCGCGATCCCCGAGGGACTGCCCGCGGTCCTCGCCCTCACCCTGGCGCTGGGCGTCCACCGCATGGCCCGGCGGGGCGCCATCGTCAAACGCCTGGCCGCCGTCGAGGCGCTGGGCTCGGCGACCGTGGTGTGCAGCGACAAGACCGGCACCCTGACCCTGAACGAGATGACCGCCCGCGCCCTGTGGAGTGCCGGGCGCTGGTACGAGGTGTCCGGCGAGGGCTACGGCACCGCCGGCGCCGTACGCTCCACCGGCAACGGGCGCACCGCACCACCGCACGACGCGCTGCGGCCGTTCGTCCTGTGCAACGACGCCCGCCTCACCCCGGACGGCGTCATCGGCGACCCCACCGAGGCGGCCCTGCTCGTACTCGCCGCCAAGACCGGCCTCGATGCCGACACCCTGCGTGCCCACGCACCGCGCGCCGGCGAGGTGCCCTTCGATCCGGCCGCCAAGTACATGGCCACCTTCCACACCGACGCCGACGGATCGACCCGCGTCCACGTCAAGGGCGCCGTCGACGTGCTGCTGGACCGCTGCACCCACCTGCTCACCGGCCAGGGCCGCGCCCCGCTCACCGCGGAGCGCCGCCGCGAGGTCACCGACGCCGCCCGGCGGATGGGCCGGCAGGGCCTGCGTGTCCTCGGCGCCGCCACCACGGTCACCGACCAGCCGCACCCCGACGACGTGACGGGCCTGACCCTGACCGCGATCGCCGGCATCGCAGACCCGCCCCGCCCGCAGGCCCACGACGCGGTCGCGCTCGCCCGGGCAGCCGGCGTCACCGTCATGATGATCACCGGGGACCATGCCGACACCGCCGCCGCCGTCGCCCGCGAACTCGGCATCACCGGCGACGTCGTCACCGGCACCGAACTGGCCCGGATGAGCGAGCACGAGCTCGCGAGCCGCGTCGAGGACATCGGGGTCTTCGCGCGCGTCGCCCCCGAGCACAAGGTCACCATCGTGCGCGCCCTGTCGGAGCGCGGCCACATCGTGGCCATGACCGGCGACGGCGTCAACGACGCCGCGGCCCTGCGCGCCGCCCACATCGGCGTCGCCATGGGCATCACCGGCACCGACGTCGCCAAAGAGGCCGCCGACATGGTGCTCACCGACGACGACTTCTCCACCATCGTCCGCGCGGTGCGCGAAGGCCGCTCCATCTACGACAACATCGTCACCTTCGTCCGCTTCCAGCTGTCCACGAACATCGGCGCGATCCTCACCCTGCTGGCCACCGTGCTGGCCGGACTGCCCGCCCCCATGTCGGCGATCCAGCTGCTGTGGGTCAACATCATCATGGACGGGCCACCCGCCATGGCCCTGGGCGTCGACCCGCCCCGGGGCAACGTGATGCACCGCCCGCCCCGCTCGCCCGACGAACGCATCCTGGGCGCGCACCGACTGTCGGCCATCACCCGCTCCGGCGCCGTCATGGCCACCGGCACCGTGGCCGTCTTCGCCGCGGCCCGTCAGCTCACCGACACCGCGACCGCGGCCACGATGGCCTTCACCACCTTCGTGCTGTTCCAGCTCTTCAACGCCCTGGTCGCCCGCAGCGAGGACGATTCGGTCCTCGGCCGGCACCAGCTGCACAACCCCACCCTGTGGGTCTCCCTGGCCGCCGTCCTCGTCCTCCAGGCCGTCGCCGTGCAGGCACCCTTCGCCCAGGGCGTCTTCGACACCGTCCCCCTCAGCGCTGCGCAGTGGGCGATCTGCCTGGCCACCGCCTCCACCGTGGTCCTGGTCGAACAGGTCTGGCGGTCTGGTCGGGCGTGGCTGTCACGGGCCCACCGGAGCCGGTGAGTTCACCGCTGAGCGTCTGGTGGATCCGGGCACTGAGAACAGACTGCTCGGCGGCACACGCCTCGACTGGCGTGAACCGTGACTCCTGCGTGTCTGTCCCGCCCGGCGCCACCGGGAGTAGCTTGGTAAAGAAGGCCCCAAGAGGAGGGCGATGCGATGCCGTGGTTCGTCTGGTTGCTCGCCGCCGCGGTCCTGGGGGCCGCGGAGTTCTTCACCCTGACGCTGGTCCTCGGACTGCTCTCGGGCGCCGCCCTGGTCACCGCGGTGGTCGCCGGTGTGGGAGTGGGTGCTCCCGGCCAGGCCGTGGCCTTCGCGGTGGCGGCAGCGGCGGGTCTCGTCATCGTCCGTCCTGTCGCGCTGCGGCAGATGACACAGCAACCCCTGATCCGCGAGGGCAGCGACGCGCTCGTCGGCAGGCGGGCCGAGGTCATGCAGGAGGTCACCGCCACGCACGGGCTGATCAAACTGTCGGGTGAGGAGTGGTCCGCCCGTGCGCTGGACGAAAGCCTGGTGATCCCGGTGGGAACCCTGGTGGACGTCATGGAGATCGAGGGCGCCACAGCGATCGTCTATCCCCGCGAACTACTTCCATGAACGGTTGAGAACGACTGAACACAGCAACGGAGGCCCTGTGGACCCGGTTGTCATCGTCACTGTCGTGGCGGCCCTCATCGTCGTCTTCCTCGTGGCCTCCACGGTGCGGATCGTGCCGCAGGCGCGCCGCTACAACATCGAGCGGTTCGGCAGATACCGCCGGACTCTGCAACCCGGCCTGAACTTCGTCCTGCCGGTGGCGGACCGCATCAACACCAAGCTCGACGTGCGTGAGCAGGTCTATTCGTCCGACCCCAGGCCGGTGATCACCGAGGACAACCTCGTGGTGAACATCGACACCGTGCTCTACTACCAGATCACCGACCCGCGGGCCGCGGCCTACGAGGTCGCCGACTACCTGCAGGCGATCGACCAGCTCACCGTGACCACGCTGCGCAACGTCATCGGCAGCATGGACCTGGAGGAGACGCTCACCTCGCGTGAGGAGATCAACTCCCGGCTGCGCGCCGTCCTCGACGATGCGACAGGCAAGTGGGGCATCCGCGTCAACCGCGTCGAGATCAAGGCCATTGATCCACCGGCCACCATCAAGGAGGCGATGGAGAAGCAGATGCGGGCCGAGCGTGACAAGCGCGCGGCCATCCTGCACGCCGAGGGGGAACGGCAGGCCAAGATCCTGACCGCGGAAGGCACCAGGCAGAAGGACATCCTGGAGGCACAGGGCGCGCAACAAGCCATGATCCTGCGGGCGGACGGCGAGGCCAAGGCGGTGGAGCTCGTCTTCCAGGCGGTCCATCGCAACAACGCCGACCCGAAGGTCCTGGCCTACAAGTACCTGGAGACGCTCCCACACCT
This sequence comes from Streptomyces sp. RP5T, assembly GCF_003933965.1. Lineage (GTDB taxonomy): Bacteria > Actinomycetota > Actinomycetes > Streptomycetales > Streptomycetaceae > Streptomyces. The sequence goes on along the minus strand of NZ_RSAJ01000344.1, from coordinate 3,146 downwards.
GGCGAGCAGCGACAACAACACGTTCTGGGTGATCCCGGGGGAGCTGACCGAGGCGGTGCGGACGGTCACCAGCGCGTTCGGGGACCAGTCCGCGGCCGGCCGTCCCCAGCCCGCGCAAGCCGAGGAAGCCGCCGACGTCGAGACGCCGCGCGACGGCCGGGTTCCAGAGCTCGACGCGGGCTCGTCGGTCTCGCTCGACGCCGCGACGGCCGCTGACGAGGCCGGGCGGCAGGCGGCCGCTGCGGTGAGCGACGCCAAGGCGGAGGCCGAGGCCGCGATGTCGCCCCAAGTGCCGCGCCGGGGGCAGACGTCCGGCGACTGAGCCCACCCGGACTCCGGGAACCGGGTCCCGTACCGGTTCACGCCAGGCCGAACCTCTCGGAGTGCACCTGTCGCGCGGGGACCCGCAGGTCTCGCAGGCCGGAGAGCACGGCCGCGGTCATGGCGGACGGGCCGCAGACGTACACGTCGCGGTCGGTGATGTCGGGGACCAGGCGGTGCAGGCTGTCCGGGCCGAACGGCGGTGGGGCGCCGGGCTCGCCGGTCCGGCCGGTGAGCAGGTGCAGCCGTCCGCCCCGGAGTTCGACCAGATGGCGCACTTCGTCCAGCAGTACGGCGTCGGCCTCGCTGCGCACCCGGTACAGCACGACGACGTCGCCGACCGCCTGCTCCTCCAGCAGGGCCCGCACGGGCGTGATCCCCACGCCGCCGGCGATCAGCAGGGCGCCGGGCCGGGTCCGGTGCAGCGAGGTGAACGCCCCGTACGGCCCCTCGACGAAGGCCCGGCTGCCGACCTGGAGATCGCGCAGCCCGGCGCTGGCGCTGCCCGCCGCCTTCGCGGTGAGGCGCAGCCCTGTACCGCCCGGTGCCGCCGACAGGGAGAAGGGGTTGGCCAGCCACCAGTGGTTGTGCCCGGGGAACCGCCAGACGCAGAACTGCCCCGCCCTGGCCGGGAGTCTGTCGAGGTGCCGGCCGGTGACGTACACGGAGACCACGTCGTCCGCCTCCGGCACCACGGCCGTCACGGTGAAGCGGTGATAGGCGTTGCGCCACAGCGGCATCACGAGCCGCCCCGCCAGCAGGGCACCGAAGGCGAACAGCCACAGAAACCACCAGTAGGCCCTGGCGAAGGCGGAGGACGTGAACGTCGTGGTCTCCTGCAACTGGTGGACGAACGCCAGGCCCAGGGCCACGTAGAGCAGCAGGTGCAGTCCGTGCCAGACCTCGTACCGCAGCCGGCGCCGCAGGGGACGGGTGGAGATCACGGCGACCACGACGATGGCGGCGGCGGCCCACATGCCCAGCAGGGAGGCCGGTACGCCGCTCAGGGCAACGAACGTCCGGCCCATGGAGGCGTCGTCGAGTGTCGCGTAGCCGAGCACCACCAGCGTGGCGTGGCTGAGGACCGCCCACAGCAGCAGGAAGCCGTTCCAGCGGTGCCACACCGTGAGCCGGTCCATCCCGATGCGGCGGTCGAGCCAGGGCAGCCGGGCCACCAGCAGCAGCTGGAACAGGATCAGCACGGCCGCGTGCAGTCCGAAGAACTTCGCGACCGTGAGCACTCCGTTCTTGCCCGAACCGGCGCTGAGGAACAGGGACTCGACGATCACCACATTGACGGCGACGAACGTCCACATCGCCCAACGCGCCGCGTCCACCGGCCGGGCCCCGCTCCCGCGTGCCGTGTCACTCGCCGTAGCCATAGTCGTCCCGCTTCCCCCGTGGCCGCGACGACGCGACCCGTATGCACACACCCCGTGAAGACCGAGTGGTTCGTCCGGATGCCCGCCCCGATCGGAGAAGCATACGGAGAGCCGGCCCGATCCGTTCATCTCGCTCGGCAGCCCGGTGTCAGAGGTCCTTGGTGGGCCAGTCCAGGAGCCGGGCGCCGATCACGGCCGTCTGGAGCATGTAGCGGTGGGTCGGGTCGGCGGGGTTGGCGCCGGTGAGTCTGTGGATGCGTTCCAGGCGGTAGGTCAGGGCGCGCACGCTGAGGGTGAGGCGGCGGGCGGCCTCGGCCGAGACGCAGCCGGAGTCGAAGTACGCCGTGAGGGTGTCGAGGAGCGGCTGGGCACCGCCGCGGGCCGTCGTGAGGGGGCCGAGCGTGCCGGTGACGAGGTCGGCCATGGCCTGGCGGTCGCGGGTGAGGACGGGGTAGACCAGCAGCTCGGCGGCGCGCAGGACGGGGTCGTCGAGTTCGAGACGCTCGGCGAGTTCGAGGACACCCAGGGCCTCCTCGTAGGACTGGACGACGCCACCCGGGCCCGGTTGGGGGCGTCCGATGGCGACCCGGCCGCCGTCGGTGGCCACGTGGGCCTGTTTGGCGAAGTGGGCGAGGACCTCGTCCTGGTGTCCCGGGGCGATGCACAGCAGACGGCCGTCCTTGGTGGTGAGCAGGACGTTGCGGTCGCCGAAGCGGGAGATGAGCGCCTGTTCCACCTGCCGGGGCACGGGGTCGCCCTCGTCGTAGGTGGCCTGACCCTGCGCGACGGCGACGGCGTGTGCGTGGGACAGGCGCAGGCCGAAGCGTTCGGCGCGTTCGGCAAGACGGCCGAGGTCGCTGCGGCCGTAGAGGAGGTCGTCGATGAACTCCCTTCGTGCCGCCTCTTCCTGACGTACCGCCAGGAGCTGGGCGCGTTCGTAGCCCTCGGCGAAGGCGTCGACGATCTGTTGCACGGCGGCAAGCGCGCCGTCGGCGGAGCCGGGCGAGGCGGGCCAGGCCGTGCGCGCGGCGGTCAGGTGCGCGTTGACGAGGGCGCGCAGCCCGTGGCCCGCCTCGGCGGCCTGCCTGCCCAGGGCGCGGCGGGAGGCGATCTCGTCACGGGTGAGGCGCCGGCCCGTGCTGGACACCTCGGCCAGGATCTCGGCGTAGCCGTCCAGGTACTGCTCGGGAAGCCCTCGGTCTGCCACGTCGTCCCCCGTTTTTTGACGCGCTGGTGACGGTTCCTTAACGGCCACCGGCATGCAGACCCTAATGAACATTGCCGGGAACCGGCAATGCGGGGCCGGGACCGCGTCGTGCAGGATGGATCGCGGGGAGCACGGCGGATGGTTTCGATGCCGGACACCGGCAGGTGTCCGGCACCGAGGCCCGGGAAGCCCGTGCGTCGTCGGAGCCGGTTGTTGCGTGCCAGGGGTGGGGAGGG
>NZ_RSAJ01000343.1 GCF_003933965.1 Streptomyces sp. RP5T | reverse complement strand
CTCGTAGACGTACGAGGAGCCGGGGCGGGCCTCGGCGAGCCGGTGCAGGGGGATGCGGAGCAGGTGGTCGGTGACCATCTGGCCGACTACGTCGGCGGTACCGGCGCCGGGGTGCCGGGCCCGGTAGCCGCGCACCACCTCGGAACCGCAGTGGCAGCGGGCCATGGCACCGGCGAGGGCGACCGCGCCGAGCCGGTCGACCCGCTCCAGGAGTCCTCCGGGGACGAGCCAGAGACGGTACTCGTCGGCGGTCCAGCCCAGCATCAGCTCGACGTCGCTCGCCAGGCCGGCGGCGGGGTCGGTGAGGGCCTCCAGCGGATCGCGCGGCACGAGGTCGCCGTCGACCACGATCCCGAAGGCCGGACCGCCGAGCACCGGGCTGCTGAGCCTGCCCACCTCGGCCTGGGTGCGCAGCAGCAGGTCACGGTCGACCTCGGCGAAGGCCGCGGCGGTGGCCGGGACCTTCAGCCGGGTCGCCATGCGGCGCACCATCCGCCGTACCTTGTCCCGGTCGCTCGCCTCGGGCGGACCGCTCTGCAGGACCGCCCGCCGGAACAGCCCCTGGGCCTGCGGGGCGGCCAGCAGGGCACCGGTGCTGATCGCACCGGCCGACTGCCCGGCCAGCGTCACCCGCTCCGGGTCGCCGCCGAAGGCGCGGATCGACTCGTGGACCCACCGCAGGGCGGCGAGCTGGTCGCGCAGGCCCGGGTTGGCGGGGGCGTCCGGGAAGAGGCCGTAGCCCTCGACGCCGAGCCGGTAGTTCACCGAGACGAACACGACGCCATCGCGGGCGAAGGCGTGCCCGTCGTACACCGGCACCGCGGAGGAACCCCTGGTCAGGGCGCCGCCGTGCAGCCACACCAGGACCGGGAGCCGGGCGCCGGGTGCGGGCTCGGGCGTCCAGACGTTGAGGTTGAGGCAGTCGTCGCCGGGCACGACGGGGTCGGAGAGGTACTGCGCGAAGGCCTCGGAGTACGGCGGTTTCGGCGCCGTCGGCCCGAAGTCGACCGTGTCGCGGACCCCGTCCCAGGGCTCGGGCGGCTCCGGCGGCCGGAAGCGGCGGGGGCCGAAGGGCGGGGCGGCGTAGGGGATGCCCCGGAACACCGCGACCCGGTTCTCGTACCGGCCGCGTACGTCTCCGTACGGCGTGCTGACCACGGGGTCCGCCTGGACTGTCGTCATCCCCAGCCTCCTGACCGCGCTACTGCACCACGTACACCAGAGCACCACATTTCGGCTCCGTATTCCGGTGCAGAGCGCGGTCCGGCGGCTACTTGGCGTACATCAGGGTGCCGAAGCCGAGCTGGTCGAAGCCTCCGCTGGTGGTGCCGTAGTCGCCGCCTCCTCCCTCGGGGGCGACGAGGTCGTAGTACATCTGCGAGATGTACCGGTCGTCCAGGCTCAGGCGCCGGTTGTAGTGGAAGTGGAGCAGCGCCCAGACCGGGCGGACCTGGCCGCGCGAGTCGGAGGAGATCACGGTCTGGGAGGAGGCGGCGCAGTTCTGCCCGGTGCCCCAGGTGTAGGTCGTGAAGGGCACGTCCTCGCCCAGGTTGTACTTCGCGACGTACTGGGCGGCCTTCATGAAGCGGCGGCTGTCGTGGGAGTAGAGGTCCTCGCCCTGGTTCCAGGCCATCTCGCAGAGGGCGCCCATCTGGCCCATGCCCATCATGGTGTGGCCCTGGTCGCGGCCGGACTCCTGCCACTGGCCGAGCGCGTAGCCGGCGGAGTCGGCGTACAGGTAGGGCACCGCGTGGGCGAGGGAGCCGTTGCCCGCGCCGGACTTGAAGTAGGTGACGGCCTGGTCGTACTTGGCCGCGTCCTCGTTGAGGATGCCGATGGCCAGGACGGCGGCCATGTTGCACAGGTCCCAGTTGGCCCAGTAGTTGGTGATGCAGGCGTCGTTGTGGTGGGTCAGGAAGCTGTTGTTGAGCGGGTAGAAGACCTTGACCAGCATCTCCTGGGCGGCGGCCAGGTCGAACCCGCTGTAGCCGCGCATGAGTTCGCAGGCGTTGGCGAACTGCCAGCCGTAGATGCCGGCGGCGAGGAAGCGGTCGGCGTTGCCGGTGACCGAGGTCAGGGTCGTCGACCAGGCGTTGAGAATGCGCGCGGCGCACGCGGCGTTGGCCTCGGTGCCGCCGACCCTCCAGCGCAGTGCGTTCTGGTAGGCGGCGGCGATGTCGTTGAAGAGCAGGGAGTAGTTCTCGCCGGTGCCGCCGCGGACGATCGTGGCGGTGGCCCGGGCGGTCCAGGTGGACTGGGAGTGGGAGTTGGCGACCAGCCTGTTCCAGCCGGAGAGCCAGGGGTCGTCGCCCGCGGCGACCCTGACCTTGGCCCGGTTGATGTCGCCGGCGTTGTGCAGCATGCCGGGGTGGGTCCAGGTCGCGGGCGCCGCGTCGGCCGTGGCCGCCATGGCCGTGGCGAGGGTGCCGCCGCCGAGGGCGAGGGCGGCGCCGAGGCCGCCCGCGCTCCTGAGCAGACCGCGGCGGCTCAACTCGGTTCGCGCGAGGTGGGGGGAGGTGCGGCTCATGGGGTGCGTCTCCGTTCCGTGGGGGGAATCAGACGGGGGTGATGCTCACCTCGTCGAACTCGGAGGTGACGAGGGCCAGCGGGCTGCGGGAGCAGGCCACGAGACCGACGTGGAAGGGGGCGTCGCCGAAACCGGGGATCTCGCCGGAGGCGAGGTCGGTCCAGGTGGTGCCGTCGTCACCGGAGACGGACGCGGTGAAGAGGGTCCCGGTGCGCTTCAGCCGCAGCAGCACGGGGAGCCGGACGGTGCCGTCGCCGGTGAAGGCGGAGGCGCCGGCCACGGTCCTGCGCAGCATGAGCTGCGCGGTGCCGCCGCCGGTGACGATCACCCCGGCCGCCTGGTCGAACGGTGACAGCGACTTCGCCATCAGCAGTCCGACCCGGTCGGCGGTGGCCCCGGTGCGGGAGACCAGCCGGGCGGTGACCTCGCAGTCCCCGGTGACGGTCCGCCGTACGAACTGGCCCGTCATGCACTGGTTGTTGACGCTCAGGTCGGCGCCCGCGCCCCGTACCAGGAAGGTGCCGTCCTCGTGGGCGGTGCTGCCGGGGGTGAGGACGGCGGCCACGCCGAGCGTCCCGTGGGCCCGGTCGTCGAGGATCACGTCGCCGAGGTCGCCGTGGGTCCACGGGGGCGGCGGGGGTGTTCCGACCGTGAGGGTGAGGGTTCCGGTGCCGTCGCCCGCGGCGTTCCCGGCGGAGGTGACGACGGTGAACTCGCCTGTCTCGCGCGGGGTTCCGTGGATCAGGCCGCTCCGCCTGTCGACGCGGAGACCGTCGGGGAGACCGGTGGCGGTGAAGCGTACGGGCTCGTGGGAGGCCCGCAGCACGTGCCGGAAATCCTCCCCCTGGGCGGCGAACGCCAGGCGGGCGGAGGTCAGCCGGGGGATGTCCGGCGTCGGCATCACCGCGGCGGCGGGCTCCGAGAGCGGCCCGCGTCCGGCCGCGTTGGTCTTCGCGACCGCGTAGTGGTACGTCGTCCCGGGGGTGCCGGTGGCGTCCGCGTACCGGATGCGGGTGCCGGACCCGACCGGGCCGACACCGGTGGCGAGGGTGACGTAGGCGCCCTCGGGGTCCTTCGCCCGCAGGACCGTGTAGCGGGCCGAGAGGTCGGGGTCGGTCCACGCCAGGTCGACGGCGTCGGAGCCCGTCGTCGCCTGCAGGTCCCCTGCCGTACGCGAGGGTTCGGGCACCGACCAGATCTCGCCCTCGGTGGCGGACACCACGGTCACGTTGTCGAGGGCGCCGGTGCCGGTCTCGGCGTGGTCCGCGTCGACGCCGAGGCAGGAGGTGAGCAGCAGGCCGGCGTGGGCCGTCCGCCCCAACTCGACCTCACAGGAGCCGACTTCGGTCCAGCGGATGCCGTCCGGGGAGATCGCCCCGGTGCAGCGACGGCCCCTGCGGGTCACCCGCACCCAGTAGGGCGTGCGCAGCCGGTAACCGTCCCCCGCTCCCTCGACATGGGGGGCTTCGAGCGGGGTCGCCGACTCGGGCAGCGTGCCGAGGGCGGAGATCGGGAAGGCCGCGCCCGTGGTGATCGCGGTCAGCTGCGAGGGCGGGACCGGGGTGCTGCCGGTCGCGGACACGGCGGCCCCCTTGGACGGCCGTACCGTCCACACCCCGCTCCAGGTGTGCAGCGGCAGTCCCTGGACGACCATGGCGGCATGGGCCGCGTCCGGGTCGAGGGAGTCCCGCAGGGTGACGCCGATCTTGGAGTACTGCGAGCTCAGCGGCCACACGATCCGCGCGGTGACCGTGCCGTCGCCGCGCAGGGGCAGATGGACGAGCCGGTGCGTGTCGGCGGTGCCGCTCGCCTCCAGCACGAACCGCTCACCGTCGAAGACCGCCGAACCGGGGATCCGTACCGCCCCGACGTCCTGGGTCGACCAGGGCTCGGGAAGCCCGGCGGTGGCTGGGACAGGAGCCGAACGCGCGCTGTGACCGCGGGAGTTGGCGGCGGTGACGGCGTAGTGGTAGGTCCGCCCCGCGCGCACCCGGTCGTCGGTCCACGTCGGCCCGCCGACCCCGGTGGCGATCCTCGCGTACGGTCCCCGGGGGCGCGTGGCGCGCAGGACGGTGTACTCGGTGGCCCAGGTCGAGGGCAGCCAGCTCACCGTGATCCGGGACCGCTCCCCCACCGCCGTCACCCCCGCGGGCGGGGCCGGTGCGGTCGCTTCCGGCGCCGTGGCCCCCGCGTAGGCGAACGTCCCCCAGCCCGGCAGGTCGTCGTTGCCGCCCTCGACGACCCGGGTGCCGCCGGTGCCGCGGAAGACGGCCGCCTCGGTGCAGGGGGTGTCGAGGCCCCGGACGCCGGCGTAGTGGGCGTAGGCCATCTCGTAGATCGGGGGGAGGTTGCCCCGGGAGACGGCGGAGACGGTCGTCTTGAGGTACTTGCCGGTGCGGTCGAGGTCGGGGACGAAGGGGACGTCGCCGCCGAGGTTGTAGCGGGCCGCGTACTCGAAATCGGCGAGGATACGGTTGTCGTGGTAGCCCCACAGGTCGACGCCCTGGTTCCAGGCGACCTGGGCGAGGTCACCGGTCAGCCCGACCGCGAGCTGTTCGTGGCCCTGGTCGCGCCCGGCCTCCTGGCCCTGGCCGGCGTCGGTGACGATCCGGTGGGCGACGGACCCGTTGCCGGCACCGGCCGCGGCGTAGCGCAGGGCGTCCTCGAAGAGGGTGGGCTCCTCGCAGAACACGCCGATGGCCAGGATGGCCTGAAGGGCCGTCAGGTCCCAGTTGCCGTTGGCGTAGAGCATGTAGCCGGAGACGGCCGGATACCAGACGTCCAGGAAGGACCGCTCGCAGCGGGCGATGTCCGCGTCCCCCCAGCCGTCGTAGCCGGTGTGGCGCAGCAGTTCGGCCGCGTTGACGAACTTGAAGGCCTGGAGTCCGGCGCCGAGCGGCCCGTCGGCGCCGGTGATCATCGTGAGCGAGGCCGACCAGGCGTTGAGGAGGTCCCGGGCCTTGTCGGCGTTCGCGCGGTCGCCGGTGACGGCCCACATGAGGGCGTTCTGGTAGGCGGCGGCCGAGTCGGCGACCGCCTGGTTCTGGAAGGTGCCGGGGCCGCGGCCCCAGGAGGTGACCTGGCCGGTGTTCTGGGCGGTGTACGTCGACTTCGAGCGCGGATGGGCCGCGAACGCCACGTAGCCGTCGTGGAGCGGGGACCGCTTCGTGGTGACCGCTGCCTTCATGCGGGCGAGGTCGGCGGCGCCGTGCAGCAGCCCGGGATGGGTGAAGGCGCGGCTGCCCGGCTTCCGGCCCGTGGCCCGGGCGGTGCCGGGTGCGAGCAGTCCGCTCGCACCCGCCGTCAGCAGCAGGGCCGCCGTCCCGCCGAGGAAGCCCCGGCGGCTGGGAGCGACGGTGGTCGGGCGAGGGCCGTTCGGGGGCGTGGTGTTCGAGGGCCGGGTGCTCATGACGCGGCGGCCGCCTCTGCCTCGGCGGTGGTGAGGAACCTGAGGTTGGTGACGTGCTCGTTGGAGAACCACTGGACGGTGTCCGTGGTGTGGTACCAGCCCGGCTTCTTCATCGAGTCGGCGACAACGAGCCCGTTGATCACCAGGTTCTCGAAGGTGACGTCCTTGATGGCGTGGTCGGCGTCGTAGCCGAGGAGGAGCGAGGGCTTGGCGTTCGTGCCCGTGTAGCTGAGGTTCTTGACGTAGACGTTCTCGATGCCGCGACCCACCGAGGTGTTGTACTTCGTGTTGTACATGACCTTCATGTAGATGACCTGGCCCCAGCGGAAGTCCTCGATCCTGACGTCCTCGATGCGGACGTTCCTGATCAGGTTGGAGTCGCCGGGGTTGAGGGCGATGCAGCCCTGGTAGTTCATCTGCGGTTCGCGGTGGTCGAGGATGTCGATGTTCTTGAAGCGGAGGTTCCTCAGGACCTCGGGGTTGTCGGTGTTGCCGTGCGTGCCGACGTTGATGGGGTGGGCGACGTCCGCCCAGAGCGTCGAGTTGCGCACGGTGATGTGTGAGGTGTCGCCGTAGTACTCCCAGCGGTGGGTGTAGATGGCGATGCAGTCGTCCGAGTTGCGCATGAACACGCCGTCGATGACGACGTTGCTGGAGCAGAACACGTCGATGCCGTCGCCCCAGCCCTTGGAGCTGAAGGAGCCGAGCCCTTTGATGGTGACACCGGTGGCCTCGCCCAACTGGACCGCGTAGCCGCTGGGGTTGAGCGCGGTGACCGCGCCGATCGAGATGTTCCGCGAACCCTCCACCAGCACCCCGCCGCCCGCCGTTCCGGCGAGCACCCCCCGGCCGGCTATCCCGGCGTGCTCCACGTTCCGGAAGATCACGGTGGCCTTGAGGACGGCGCCGCCGTCGAGGTACACGGTCTTGCCGGAGGGGACGAGCAGGGTGCCGTCGGCGGTGGTGTGGACACCGGGGCCGTAGTAGAGGACGTCCGGATCGTCCTGCGCGGGCTTCTTCCTCTCGACGGCGCGCGCGAACAGGTGCAGGCAGTCGAAGATGTCGTCGTTGACCTGCACGACGAGGTTGCGCGGCCGGTCGAGCGTGAACACCAGGGTGTCGCCGCCGACTTCGGGCGTGATGCCGTACGAGTCGGGTCTGACCCGGACCTTGGTGGTGCCGCCCTTGAGGTAGGTGACCTCGACCTCCACCGAGCCCTGGAAGTCGAAGTAGGCCAGCGAGGAGTTGTAGGTCCTGCCGGCCCCGGTGGCGGGGTTGATCTCGGCCAGCTGGGGCCGCCAGATGTCGAGGGTCTGCCACTCGCCGCCGGGGGTCGTACGCACCCGCACCCTGAAGCTGGTGTTGGTCGGCATCGTGGCCGGACGGGGGTAGGTCACCAGCTTCGGTCCGGGGTCGGCGGCGGTGTCGTCGGCCCGGGCCGCCGTGGCCGTGAGGTCGCTCAGACCCACGGCGAGCACGGTGGCACCGGCCGCCTGGAGGGCCGTACGGCGGGACAACGGCGTGTTCATTCGGGACTCCTTGCGGACGGGGGTACGGGAGCGGCTGCTGAACGGGGTACGGGAGCGGCACGACGCCCCACCTCCTGCTCTGTCTTGGACAGGTGAGGACCGGCAGACAACCGGTTGCCACGTTGGGGCAGAGCTTCCGCCCTGCCAGGAAACGGCGTCAAGAGGCTTGACGGACTTTCGAAAAGACTGTGTAACCTCGCCGACATGACCCAGCGAGGAAACCGGTTGTCACACGGCCGGCCTCAGTGGCACCTCGGCGATTGACCGTCCCTCGACGCCGGACCTACGGTAGATCTGCCGTAGAAGACGTTTTCAGAAACATTTTCCGCCCAGTGTGTCAGGAGTGACATGCCCAGCCCTCAGCTGCCCAGGGCCGTGTTCGCGATGGATCCCGTACACCTCCCGCTGCTCTTCCCCCCAGCCCTGATGACCCGGCTGAGCGAGGCCGCCGACCTCGACCCCGCGCTCGTCGTCCAGGACTTCGCCGACCCCCTCGCGGCGGACGCCCTGGCCCGGGCCGACGTCCTGATCACCGGCTGGGGCTGCCCCCGCCTCGACACCCACGTCCTCACCGCGGCGCCCCGCCTGCGCACCGTCCTGCACGCCGCGGGCTCGGTCCGCACACTCGTCGGCGACGCCCTGTGGCGCCGCGGCATCACCGTCTCCAGCGCGGTCACCGGCAACGCCCTGCCCGTCGCGGAGTACACCCTCGCGATGATCCTGCTGAGCGGGAAGGACGCGTTCGACCAGCGGGAACGGTTCCGGGGCACCCACGCGTACCCACCGCCCGCCGAGACCGCGGGCATCGGCAACGTGGGACGCCGGGTGGGTGTCATCGGGGCGTCCCGGGTGGGACGCCGGCTGCTGGAACTCCTGCGGCCCTTCGACTTCACGGTGCTGTTGCACGACCCGTACGTCAGCGCCTCCGAGGCCGGCGCGCTGGGGGCCGAACTCGTCCCGCTGGAGGACCTGTTGCGGCGCAGCGACATCGTCTCGCTGCACGCGCCCGACATCCCGGAGACGTACCGGATGCTGGACGGGGCCCGGCTCGGGCTGATCCGGGACGGGGGCGTGCTCATCAACACCTCCCGCGGGGCGCTGGTCGACCCGGACGCGCTGACCGACGAACTGGTCTCGGGGCGGCTGCGGGCGGTGCTCGACGTCACGGAGCCCGAGCCGCTGCCCGCCGCGTCACCGCTGTACCGGCTGCCCAACGTGTTCCTCACCCCGCACATCGCGGGGTCACTGGGCAACGAGCTGGAGCGGCTGGGACGGATCGTGGTGGAGGAGCTGGAGCGGGTCTCCTCCGCCTACGACCTGACCCTGTTCGCCCGCTCAGGACTGCAGAAGAAGGACTTCCGCGAGTACTGCTCGACGGTCACCGCGAAGTTCCCGGGCGAGACGAAGAAGAACAAGAAGGGCAAG
>NZ_RSAJ01000342.1 GCF_003933965.1 Streptomyces sp. RP5T | reverse complement strand
CGCCCCCTCCGTCCTGATCGGCTGGCTGCTCACCGCGGTGGGCCTGGCGGTCGCCGGCCCCGGCCTCACCCACCTGTGCGGCCGTCTCCTGCAGTCCACCCGGCCCGGCGCCCTGCGCCTCCTGGCCGGACGCGTCCTCATGGCCGAGGCCACCCGGATCGGCCGCCCCCTGGGCATCGTCTGCGCGGTGGCCTCCGGCGCCTACGCCATGGCCACCCTGTACGACACGACGGGGCCCGAGGTCGGCCCCCTCACCACCCTCGGACTGCTCCTCGTGACGAGCTGCACGACCGCCACGCTGCTCACCGCCGCCGTGGAGGCCAAGCACGCGCGGTCGGACACCACGGCCGCGCTCGTCCGCCTCGGCGCCCCCGCGACGATGCTCCGCAGCGCGGCGGCCCTGCGCGCCGGCGCCCTGCTGGCCGTCTTCGGCCCGCTGACCCTGGTCGTGGCCGAGCTGGCGGCCCTGCCCCTGACCGGCTGAAGAAAAGTCCCGTGGCAGCGATGAGTTGTGCCGCCGACGCCCGTCTACCCCTGCGTACAGCACGCACCCGATGGGAGAGACTCCGATGACCGCGCCCGCCTACCAGCAGATGATCTTCGTCAACCTGCCCGTGAACGACCTCGACGCCGCCAAGAAGTTCTACACGGGGCTCGGCTACACGCTCAACGAACAGTTCAGCGACGACAAAGCCGCCTCCGTCGTGATCAGCGAGACGATCGTCGTGATGCTGCTCACGAAGCCGTTCTACGCGACCTTCACCCAGAAGGAGATCGCGGACGCCACGAAGACCAGCCAGGTGCTGCTCTGTCTGAGCGCCGAGAGCCGCGCGAAGGTGGACGAGCTGGTCGAGAAGGCGGTGGCCGCGGGCGGCACGGCCAACGACGACGTGCAGGACCAGGGTTTTATGTACGGCCGTTCCTTCAACGACCTGGACGGCCACGGCTGGGAGGTCGTCTGGATGGACCCGGCGGCGATCCAGGGCTGACCCCGGGGCCGGAACGCGGCGTGCGAGCATGGGCGGGTGCAGACGAGCCCCGCCCACGCGGCACACCACGACGACCGTGAGATCGAGACGCTGGAGGAGTTCGACGCGGTCGTACCGGCCCGCGGCACCCTCACCGGTTTCCGGGTCCAGTCCGTCGATCTGACCGACCGGACCAAGGAGTTGCTGGCCACGGACACCTCGGGCGCCGTCTTCCTCGGCTGCCCGATGCGCGAGAGCGCCGCGGAGAAACTCCGCGCGGACGGCGCGCTGGTCTTCCCGCCCGTCCCGCACCTGCCCTTCGACCCGTACCGCGGACTGCTCTACTCCCCCGAGGAGTTGTTCGACGGACTGGAGAAGGGGTACGAGCAGACGCCCGACGCCCTCGCCTACGCCTGGTTCCAGCGGACCAAGGCCGACGGCGACATCTACGCGTCGATGCTCCGCTCCATCCACGACGACGCCGTCTCCGACGCCCTCGACGAACTCCTGCGCGGCACACGGGTCGTGGGGGTGATGGGTGGCCACGCGATGGCCCGCGGCACGCGGGAGTACGCCGGTGCCGCGCGCCTCGGCCGCGAACTGGCCCGCGCCGGACTCACCGTGGCCACCGGCGGCGGGCCGGGCGCGATGGAGGCGGCCAACCTCGGCGCCCACGCGGCCCCCTTCGAGGACGCCATGCTCGACGAGGCGTGCCGACTCCTCGCCAAGGCGCCCTCGTTCACCCCCTCGATCAGCGACTGGGCGCGCGCCGCCTTCGAGGTCCGCGCCCGCTGGCCCCGCGGCGGCCCCTCCGTCGGCATCCCGACCTGGTTCTACGGGCACGAGCCGCCGAACGCCTTCGCCTCGCACATCGCCAAGTACTTCGCCAACGCCACCCGCGAGGACGGCCTGCTCGCCCGCTCCAACGCGGGCGTGGTGTTCCTGCCGGGCGCCGCCGGCACCGTGCAGGAGATCTTCGACAACGCGACGCCCAACTACTACGAGTCGCGCGGCGAACCGACGCCGATGGTGCTCGTGAACCGCGCGCACTGGACGGAGAAGCTGCCCACCTGGCCGCTGCTCCAGGCGCTCGCGCGGGAGCGGCCGATGGAGTCCCGAATAGCCCTCGTTGACCGGATCGAGGAGGCTCCGGAGGCGCTGAAACGTCTCACTGTGTAATAAGAAGGTAAAGCCAACGGATGTAGGGTGCCTGCACGTTGACACTTCTTATGCAGCGCTTATAGACCTGTGAGACTCGTGGGGATGGTGATGACACATCACCATCTCGTCAACCCCCCGCATTTGCGCACCCCGTGAAGGATGAACGTGGCATTCACGCCCATATCCCGCCGCACCTCCCGCGCCGCGCGCTTCCTCGGCGTCGCCGCCGCGTCGACCGCGATCGTGCTCGGTGCCTCCAGCAACGCCCTTGCCTGCAACATCAAGGAGTTCTCCGCCGAGGCCAAGTGTGACGGCGAGAAGGGTGTCATCACCGTCACCGACGTGGACAAGAGCGGTGTCGAGGCCACCGTCTCCGTCTACCTGCAGAACAACGGCGCCGACGCGAAGAAGGTCGGCGAGCAGAAGGTGAAGGGCTCGAAGGCCGGCACCACCATCACCTTCGAGGAGGACTGGGCGCCCAACGCCGAGTACCGCGTCCACGTCGAGGCCCTGCCCTACATCAAGGGCGAGGACATCAAGCCCAACCTGACCACCCCGGCGACCGCCTGCAAGACCGAGGACACGCCGACCCCGACGCCCACGCCGACGCCCACCCCGTCGGACTCCGCCAGCACCCCGGCCGAGGAGACCCCGACTCCGACCCCGTCGGCCTCCGAGGGCACCACCGCCCCGGCGACCGCCGAGAGCAACGCCCCGTCGCCCGCGGCCGGTGACTCCAACCTCGCCGAGACCGGTGCGAACTCCAACACCGGTCTGATCGCCGGGATCGCCATCGCCCTGGTCGCCCTCGGCGGCGGCGCGGTGTTCTTCGGCCTCCGCCGTCGCGGCGCCGGCAGCCGCTGACACCGCACCTGAACGACGTTCGTGGCCCGTCCCCTTCAGGGGGCGGGCCACGACCATGTCCTCACCCGAACGTGGCCCGCTCCAGCCAGAACTCCAGCAACTCCCGCTCCCCGAACACCTCCAGCTCGGGACTGTCCAGCGGCAGGCGGCGGTAGAAGGCGAGCAGCACGGCGTTCAGCGGCCCGCGCAGCGCGACGGTCGCCCTCTCGTGCCCGCGGCGCCAGGCGATGACGTCCTCGGTGAACTCGACGATCCACTCGGCGTTGAGCCGCGGGGTCCCGTCCGTGGCGTGCAGGTGGATGCTGCGGCCCGGCCCGCGCAGCTGCGCCGCCTCGTCGTGGGGCATGGTCCGCTGCACGAACGCGACGATCTGCAGCCACTCGTCGATCGCGTCGGCGGCGACCTCCGGATCGACCTCGTACGGCATGCCGGCAGCGAGCGTGGCGTCGGCACGGTGGATCGTGAGCTCGTGGGTCATCCGGCGGGCCCAGAAGCCCGAGGTGGGAATGCCGGCCCAGGACCACACCGCGGCCTGCGGGCCGGCCGCGCGGAGCGTGGCGACGAGCATCTCGCCGGTCTCGGCGAGCCACGCGTCGAGATCACCGGCGTCGTCGGGCCCCTCCCCCGACGGCACCTGGTCCTCCGGCACTTCCTCCCGCACCCGGGTCCGCACCATCAGCTCCACCCAGCGCAGGGCGCCACCGGTGTGCCGCACCAGCCGCTCCAGCGACCAGTCAGGGCAGGTCGGCACCCTCGCGGACAGATCGGCCCCGGAGGTCACCACGGTCCTCAACAGGCCGACCTGGTGGGCGATCTCGTCGCAGTAGCGGTCGTGCGGAAGCAGCGTCATGCCCCGCACTGTAGGTGTGCCCCGGTCAGCCCAGCACCACGATTTCGGCCGGGTCGAACTCCACCCCGACCGCGTCCCCGACCTCCGGCGCCGCACGCAGCGCACACGCGGCCTCCAGGCGGGGCCCGTCGCCTTCCACGGGGTGCAGCCGGACGGCGACATGCGTGCCCCGGAAGGTGCGCGCGCCGACCGTGCAGCGCAGCCCCTCGTCGGCCGCCACGAGCCGCACTCCCGCGGGCCGCACCAGCAGGCTCCGCACCCCCTGGGCGGCTCCCGGAGGCACCGGCACCTTGCCCCACACGGTGTCCGCCGCCTCCCCCGTCACCGTCCCCTCGACCACGTTCTCGAAGCCGAGGAAGCGGGCGACGAACTCGTCCGCGGGCCGCTGCCACACCTCAAGAGGCGTACCGGACTGGGCGATCCGCCCCGCCCGCATCACCACGACCCGGTCGGCGAGCGCGAAGGCCTCCCCCTGGTCGTGGGTGACCGCGAGCACGGTGGTGCCCAACCGCCCGAACAGTTCCCGCAGTTCGACGACGAGCCGCTCCCGCAGCGACCGGTCCAGCTGCCCGAGCGGCTCGTCGAGCATCAGCAGCCTGGGGCGGGGCGCGAGCGCCCGGGCCAGCGCGACCCGCTGCTGCTCACCGCCGGAGAGCGAGGCGACGGCCCGCCGGGCGGCGCCCGGAAGGCCCACGAGGTCGAGCAACTCCCGCACCCGCTCGTCCTGTTGCTCCTTACCGACGCCGTGCATCCGCAGCCCGAAGGCCACGTTGGCGCCCACGTCCCGCTGCGGGAACAGCTGATGGTCCTGGAACATCAGCCCTACCCCGCGCTGGTGCGCGGGCACCCCGCCCTGGTCGCGCCCGTCGAGCGACACCCGCCCCGCGTCCAGCGGCTGGAGTCCGGCCACCGCCCGCAGGAGGGTCGACTTCCCGCTCCCGCTGGGCCCGAGCACACACACGATCTCGTGCTCGGCGACATCGAGGCCGACCCCGTCGAGCACGGCCCGCCCGCCGAACCGGACCGTCGCGTCCGCGAGGCTCAGCAGCATCAGAACTCCCCGGTCCGGTCGGTCCGCAGCCGTTCGAGCACCAGCAGCGCCACCGCGCACACCACCATCAGGATCGTCGAAAGGGCCATCGCCTGGCCGTAGTTGAGGTCCCCGGCCCGCCCGAGCAGCCGGGCCACCGCGACCGGCAGCGTCGGGTTGTCGGGGCGAGCGATGAACACGGTCGCGCCGAACTCGCCCAGCGACACGGCGAAGGCGAAGCCGGCCGCGATCAGCAGCGCCCTCCGCACCATGGGCAGATCGACCTCCCGCCACACCCGCCAGGGGGAGGCCCCGAGCACGGCCGCGGCCTCCCGCAGCCGGTGGTCGACGGCCCGCAGCACGGGCAGCATGGTCCGGACGACGAACGGCACCCCGACCAGCGCCTGCGCGAGCGGCACCAGGATCCAGGACTGCCTGAGGTCCAGCGGCGGCTCGTCGAGGGAGATCAGGAACCCGAAGCCGACGGTCACCGCGGACACCCCGAGCGGCAGCATCAGCAGCGCGTCGAAGCCCCGTACGATCCGTCCCGCGTCCCGTCGCGCGAGCGCGGCCGCCGCGAGCCCTCCGACCGCCACCGCGATGGCGGTCGCGGCGAGGGCGTACTCCAGGGAGTTCCCGACGGCCTCGATCGGCGCGACGAGGAAGACCCCGCCGTCGTCATGGGTGAGCGCCCGGTAGTACCCGAAGTCGGCGGCGCCGAGCGACCGTTGCACCAGTATCGCGAGCGGCAGCACCAGGAGGACGGCTGCGCAGCCCACGACCCCGGCCAGCAGCCCCCACTCCCCCGCGCCGCGCGGCCGGCGGGCGGTCACGGACGCGTCCACGAGCCGCAGCGCGCTCTCCCGGCGCCGTACGGTCCAGGCGTGCACGGCGAGGACCGCGCCCACGGCGGCGAACTGGATCAGGGTCAGCACGGCGGCCGTGGACAGGTCGAAGATCTCGGAGGTCTGCCGGTAGATCTCGACCTCCAGGGTCGAGAAGGTCGGCCCGCCGAGGATCTGCACGACACCGAAGGAGGTGAACGTGAACAGGAAGACCATCAGCGCGGCGGCGGCCACCGCGGGCGCGAGGGCGGGCAGGGTGACCGTGCGCCAGGCCCTGAGCCGGGACGCGCCCAGCATCCGCGCGGCCTCCTCCTGCCGCGGGTCCAGCTGGGCCCACAGCCCGCCGACGGTCCGTACGACGACGGCGTAGTTGAAGAAGACGTGCGCGAGCAGGATCGCCCACACGGTGGTGTCCAGCCGTACGCCCCACCACTCGTCCAGCAGTCCGCCCCGGCCGACGAGCGCCAGGAAGGCCGTACCGACCACGACCGTCGGGAGCACGAAGGGCACGGTGACCACGGCCCGCAGGACCTGCTTGCCCGGGAAGTCGAAGCGCGCGAAGACGTACGCGCCGGGGAGCGCGATCAGGAGCGTGAGCACGGTGGAGGCGAGCGCCTGCCAGGTGGTGAACCACAGCACGTGCCGGATGTCCGGCTGGGCGAGGACCTCGGTGATCCTGCCGAACCGCCAGGTCCCGCCGGCCTTGAGTCCGCGCGTGACGATCGCGGCGACGGGATAGGCGAAGAAGACGGCGAAGAACGCGACGGGCACGGCCACGAGTCCGAGCCGCGCCGCCGCGTGGGGGAAGGACTTGCGGGGCCTTACTTCAGAACCAGCGAGGTCCATGACTTGACCCAGTCGTCACGGTGGTCGGCGATCTTCGCCGGGTCCATGGTCTCGGGGTCCTTGGCCTGCGGACCGTACGCGGTGAACTCGGCCGGCACCGCGGCCCCCTCGACCACGGGGTAGACGAACATGTTGAGCGGCATGTCCTGCTGGAACTCCTTGGTGAGCAGGAAGTCCAGGAACGCCTTGCCGCCCTTGCTGTTCTTCGCGTTGCTCAGCAGTCCCGCGTACTCGACCTGCCGGAAGCAGGTGCCGTCGGCGACACCGGTGGGCGCGGTCTTCGGCTTCGGGTCGGCGTAGATCACCTCGGCGGGCGGCGAGGAGGCGTACGACACGACGAGCGGCCGGTCCGCCTTGGCCTTCTTGCCGCCGGCCGACCCGGAGAACTCCTCGTTGTAGGCCTGCTCCCAGCCGTCGACGACCTTGACGCCGTTGGCCCTGAGCTTCTTCCAGTACCCCTGCCAGCCGTCGTCCCCGTACTGCGCGGCGGACCCGAGCAGGAAACCGAGGCCCGGCGAGGAGGTGGAGGCGTTCTCGGTGACGAGGAGGTTCTTGTAGGCGGGCTTGACCAGGTCGTCGTACGACGTCGGCGGCTGGAGCTTGTGCTCGGTGAACCAGGCCTTGTCGTAGTTGACGCAGATGTCGCCGGTGTCGATGGGCGTGACTCGGTGCTTGTCCTGGTCGACGCGGTACTCGGCCTTGATGCGGTCGGCGCCCTTCGCCTCGTAGGACCGGAAGAGGCCGTTGTCGAGCGCGCGGGAGAGCAGGGTGTTGTCGACGCCGAAGAAGACGTCGCCCTGCGGGTTGTCCTTGGTGAGGATCGCCTTGTTGACGGCCTGCCCGGCGTCACCGTCCTCCAGGACCTTCACCTTGTACCCGGACTTCTTCTCGAAGTCGGCGAGGACGTTCTTGGAGACGGCCCAGGAGTCGTGGCTGACGAGGGTGACGGTCCTGGATGCGGAGCCGGTGCCGTCGTCGGACGAGGATCCGCACGCGGACAGCGTGACCAGACCGAGGCCGACGACGGCAGCGAAGAACTTCTTGTTGTTCACGGTGATGACCGAACTTCCTACCCAGAATGACCTGGGCGAGGTTCAGAGGGTCTGCGGCCCGATTGCCGCACTCTCAGCGCTGTGGCGCTCCCCTGTCGGATATGAAGATGTACGTACGACCGTCAGACTACCGCTCGGTGGCCGCGAGCTGACCACAGGCCCCGTCGATCTCCTGACCACGGGTGTCCCGGATCGTCACCGGCACACCATGGGCGGCGATGGCCTCGACGAACGCCTTCTCGTCCTCGGGCCGCGAGGCCGTCCACTTCGACCCCGGGGTGGGGTTCAGCGGGATGAGGTTGACGTGCACGGGCTTGCCCTTGAGCAGCCGCCCGAGCCGGTCACCGCGCCAGGCCTGGTCGTTGATGTCCCGGATGAGCGCGTACTCGATGCTGAGCCGCCGCCCGGACTTCTCCACGTACTCGAACCCGGCGTCGAGGACCTCGCGCACCTTCCACCGCGTGTTCACCGGGACGAGGGTGTCGCGCAGCTCGTCGTCGGGGGCGTGCAGGGAGATCGCGAGCCGGCACTTGAAGCCCTCGTCGGCGAACCGGTGGATGGCCGGCACGAGCCCGACGGTCGACACGGTGATGCCGCGCTGCGACAGCCCGAGTCCGTCGGGGGCGGGATCGGTGAGCGCGCGGATGGACTGGGTCACGCGCTTGTAGTTGGCGAGGGGCTCGCCCATCCCCATGAAGACGATGTTGGACAGCCGCGCGGGCCCGCCCGGCACCTCTCCGTCCCGCAGCGCCCGCATCCCGTCGACGATCTGGTGGACGATCTCGGCGGTGGACAGATTCCGGTCCAGCCCCGCCTGTCCCGTCGCACAGAACGGACAGTTCATCCCGCACCCGGCCTGCGAACTGATGCACATGGTCACCCGGTCCGGGTACCGCATCAGCACGGACTCCACGAGCGTCCCGTCGAACAGCCGCCACAGCGTCTTGCGCGTGGTCCCCTGGTCGGTCGACAGATGCCGTACGACGGTCATGAGCTCGGGAAGCAGCGCCTCCTGCAGCTTGCCGCGCGAGCCGGCCGGGATGTCGGTCCACTCCGCCGGGTCGTGCGCGTACCGCGCGAAGTAGTGCTGCGAGAGCTGCTTGGCCCGGAACGGCTTCTCCCCGATCCCGGCCACGACCTCCTTGCGCTCGGCAGGCGTGAGGTCAGCGAGATGCCGCGGCGGCTTCTTGGCTCCGCGGGGGGCGACGAAAGTGAGTTCTCCGGGTGCAGGCATAACCCTTCCAGTGTGGCAGATCAACGGCGGGAGCCCAGGCCGGAGCGGGGTGGGGGTGGTCACCTGTGGGG
>NZ_RSAJ01000341.1 GCF_003933965.1 Streptomyces sp. RP5T | reverse complement strand
GTAGGCGCCGCCGAGGTCGAGGTTGGTGATCCAGGTTTTGAAGCGGTGGTTGAAGTGGCCGTAGGAGATTGCCTGGTGGCCGTTGGGGTTGCGGATGCGGGAGGGGAATAGGGCCAGGCCGGGGCGTTCGGTGGCTGCTGGGGTATGGCCGTAGCGCTTTCGTAGAGCTGGAGTGTTTTGGTGCGGCGGGCATCGAGGCGGTGGTAGATGGGGTCGGGGATGCGGATGCCCTCGTTGTAGTTGCCGACCTTGGTCTGGTCGTGCCACAGCATGGCCAGGCCGCGGTAGCGGCCGATGCAGTCCAGCCGTAGTTCGATGACTTCGCTGCAGCGGCGGCCGGTGGCGACGATGGTCTCCCAGATGTCCCGCAGGCCCCGGTCGTTGAGGTCGAGTTCCTCCAGGCGGTGCAGGTTCGTCTGGTCGGTCAGCGCGCGGGCGACGTCGTCGCTGAAGGGGTTGCGGGAGCGCTGTTTGAGGCCAGTGCCGCCGAAAGGGATGGCGGTCAGGAAGCCGGTGTCGATGGCGAGGCGTTCGGCGTGGCCCGCGGTGATGGCGCTGTAGAGGAGCTTGCGGGCGCCGTTGAAGACGAATTGGCAGCTCAGATCGGTGACGGTGGGGGATCGTCCGTCGACCAGGACCATGCCTAGGGACGGCAGGCCGTGGCGGGCGCGGTGGCGCTGGTCGGCGACGAACCGCTCGGCGTGCTCGCGGCGCAGCTCGGTGGGGTCGTGGCCGGCATTGGGGGCGTCGGTTTGGAGGAAGACGCCCAGTTCGACGGCGGCGCGGCGCATCTGGTCGAAGGGGCCCCGGGTGCGGGGGCATTGCGGGGAGCGGAGCCATTCGGCGAGGTGGTCCCAGAGCAGGTCGCGCAGCCACCGCTGGGGTACGGCGGTGAGGTCGAAGTTGCTTTGGGCGTTTTTGAAGCGTCGTCCGAAGTGATCGGTTTCCAGGAAGCCTGCGTCCTTGGTGTCGGCGGGGCTGTAGTAGACGCAGCGCAGACCGTGCACGATTTCCCGGAGGGCTTTTCGGACTTCGGAATCCATCTGCTTGCGCGTCAGGTTTTTGTAGCTTTCATCGTGAAAGTCCATCAGCGAGGTGTAAGCGCCACGCCAGCAGTGTTTGACGAGGTTCCTGACGCTGTTGAGGGGCCAGTGCGAGTGCTGTGTGGACTGGTGGGCGTGGGTGTGCAGGCCCCATTGGATTTCCGCGCGCACCAGTGGTGGCAGTCCGTGGAGGTTGATCAGCCCCGGCTGTGATACGGGCTCCGTGGCCGCGCACCAGGTGTGGAAGGCGGGCTCGTCGTCGTAGGTCACGGGGAGCTGGCGTCCGTCTTGGATGCGGCCGTGGATGTGCTCTGACCGGGCTCCTCCTGGGCGCTTGTCGGTCTGGTAGCGGGCCTGGTGCTGGAAGCAGAGTCCCACCGAGGTGCAGGCTAGGAAGGGGCAGCGGGCCTTGCAGGGGCCGTAGCCGGGTAAGGCGTGCTGGGCCAGGGCCCATTGGTCGAGGTGGTTGCGGTCGAGGTGTGCTGCCGCGCCGCGCTGCCAGCGGTTGTGGTGCTGATGGCATAGCCGGGTCGTGGGGTTGCCGGCCGGGCGGTCCGGGCAGATGCGGCAGCGCCCGTAGTCGACCCCTCGTGCGGCGGGGAGAGGCGTTGCGGTGTTCATGAAGGTGCGTTTGGTCTGGCAGGTCTGTTCTGCCTGTTCCCATTGCAGGTGGTGGGTGCCGCACAGGTTGTGGCCCACCCGGCGGATGCGCTCGCAGCCCTCGACGGCGCACTGCCAGGCGAACACCGGATGCTGCGCCGGGACATAGATCAGGGTGTCGCGGAAGAGCGGGTCGAAGCCGGGGGCCTCGATCAGGGTCGTGAGCAGTTCGAGGCGGTCACGGCCGATACGGGGAGCGTCGGCGCGGCCGGGCAGCAGCGTCAGCGGGATCACGGCCGTTGCCCCCATACCTGCTCCAGCGCCGCGGCGAAGTCGGAGTCGTGAACGTCGACATGGCCGTAGACCTGCTCGACGGTCGCGGCTGAAGCCCAGCCACCGGCATCCCGTGCGATCAGCGCATTGCCCCGTGCGGCGTCCAGCACCGCAGTGGCGAAGCTGTGGCGGAAGGCGTGTGGTGTCACCCTGCCGATCTCCAGGCGGGCCGCGGCCCGGCGCAGCATGCCGCGGGCGGCGGTGGTGCTCCACGGTTGCCCGAGGGAAGGGCCGTGCAGGCTGACCAGGAGCATGCCGTGAGCGACCTGGGCGGGGTACTGGCTGGTGATGTACTCGAAGTAGGTGTGGATCATCGCCGGGCTGGCCCGGCGCACCGTCCCGCCCCACACGGTGCTGTCCTGCCATGCCCAGGGGGTCTTGGTCTTGACCCGGGCCCGGTTGGCGTTGTCCTCGCGGTGGCAAATGTGCACATGCGGTCCCCGGCACTGACCGCATGTGGCTTGCTCGCGCAGGTGCAGGTCGACCAGGCGCAGCCCGCACAGCTCCCCGATCCGGAACCCGCCGTCGGCCAGCCACGTGACCACCATCCGGTCCCGCGCGCACGACACCGCCCCCAGCAACGCCTCTCGGGCGCCTTCGGGCAGCATCTTCGGATGGCGGCGCACCTGCTCCGCAGGCGCGAGCGGGTTGGCCGGCATGTTGTCCAGGACGTGGCCGAGCATCGCCCGCCGCCGATCCGCCCGCGTTGGCAACCGGGTCACGCGCAGCGCCTCCGCCAACGCCGGGTTCACACCCCGGATACTCAGGTGGAGGTAGAAGCCCTTCAGGCAGGAGGCTGCGGTCTTCAGTGCGCTGTGCCCGTAGGGGCGTTTGTTCTCCCGCCATGGCAGGCCGAACGGCCCCGGGTAGTGAGCTCCCAGAGCTGCAATGTAGTGCCGGAGGTCCTCAAGTGACACCGACTCTGTGTCCAGGCCCGCGAATCGCAGCCACCGCAGATGATCCACCAGCATGTGCGCGTACGTACGGTCCGTGCCCGCAGCGCAGGTACGCAGGAAGCCGTCCGCCTCCACCACGACCGTGCAGTCCGTGTCCACGATTGTGTAGGACACCCGGCCGTCCCCACGGACGATCTCCTGCACCCGTAACTCGCCCACCACCAACCGACCAGCCATCGCGTGCCGCCCTTCACCGAGCCCGGGACCGCTCCAGCAGCGATACCTCAGCTCTGAGTCCACACCCCTCCCCCACACCTGCGGACCACTCCACGCGAACGTCCCGCACACCCAGGTGACGGTTGGTAAAGTCCGTCACCCTCACACGCCACAACGCCCCCTTGAGTCGCGCGTTGGCGGTAGGCATCCTCAGGGGCAGGCATGGCCGACGGCCCGGTGGTTCATCCATACCGCCACATCGCACACCCGCAGCGCACTCACCGTCTCGGATAGCCCCGCGGCCTGCCGCAGTTCCAGCAGTTGGCGGTGCAACGCGGCGTCGTCCTCGCGCAGCACGGCATGGAGAGCGAGCCAGAAGGACGGCGGCCGACCGACGGCACAGCGGACGACTCGGTCGTAGACCGGGAGCAGTCGGGGACGCTTACGGGCCAGGACCTTCCCGGCGATGACCCAGTTGACCCCATGCTGCTCGCAGAGCAGCCTCCAGGCCTGGTCCGCCGGCGAACCGTCGGCCACGACGTCCGCGTCGGCGTCGACCATGTCGATGTCGTTGGGGATGGCGTGCAGCAGACGGGACAGCCGCGCACCGAGAGGGCCCTCGAGAATGTCCAGCGCGACCGGCGCCGGAACGGTCACCGACAAAGTCTGCACCGCGACCAGGTCCTCCGCCGTGAACCGGTCGGCGGCCTCCGGCCGGTCTCCCCCACCCCCCAGATGCTCGAACCGACTCCCGGTGAACCGCATCCCGCCGGGCGGCAGACCGATCCCGAAGTAACGCCGCAGGTCACTGATGACGCGCTCGGAACTCAGCAAGACGCGCAACCGCTGTCCCAACGGCGACAACGCTCCACCCGGAACACCGGACGCTGCAGTGGAAGCGACCATGAGAACTCCGTCCTTCATCGAGATCATGCGCGGGCGAGCAGCGCCAGGGGACGGTCCGAGAAGCATCCGGCGAGCCGGTCGGCGAGTCACGCGGGGACACCGACCATCAGCTCGTAGATGGGCTCTGATGCGGCTGCGGCAGGGCATTGACGAGTGGCTTGAGGGCACTGTCCAGCAGCCCAGCGTGCCGGGCTGGTGCATCGGGCCGTACTCGCATGACGTGCAGGATGTGGTCGCGTACGGCGGCGTTGCACAGACTGCCGGACTGCTTGCTGCGCAGGATGTCGAGGAGGCTCGGACCGGATGCCTCCTGCAAGGCCTCGATCATCTCCAGTTCTTCGATATCTACGATCTCCACCGGGTCCGTGTCCGGCTTCGGGAACAGCCCCTTCCGCCGGGCGCGCTCACGGATCACGGTCAGGGTGATGGGGTTGACGGGGAAGCCCTCCGGCAACACGAGCAGCGGCAGGAAGCGACGGTCGCCAGCAGCAGGAGCTCCGGTGAGAGCGGCCTCGTCGCCGCGCAGCGCGGCGATGGTCGCATCGATCTGGTCGAGTTCATCGACGAGTTTGTCGATGTCGTCGATCTGCGATGCGCCGGGTACGGCGGTGGCGGCTTCGCGGCGCAGCTGGGTGGTGGTGACCTCGATGACGATCCAGGTGCCGGGATAGTCGATCGCGGCGTCGGCGATGCGCTGGCCTGGGGCGGTGTAGGCGGCCTTGAGGTCAGCGTCGTCGTAGACCCGGCGGGTGGTGCCTTCGTCGCGGGTCATCGCGTGCAGGACTTCGCTGACGTACACCTCGCTGCAGTGGCGCAGGGTCTGTTTGGCCCGGGCGGCCGTCTGGCGGTGACCAGTGGGCTTGGTGCGCCCCGGCGGCGGGAACTCGATGTCGCAGATCGGCAGCCATCCGAAGGCCCGGCTGATCAGGTGGCGGGGATCGAGGACCAGCAGCCGGTCTTCGGGCAGGCGGATCACGGGCCACTGCTGGAAGGGATCGAAGGACCATTCAGTGCGCTGTTCGGGGCGTTCGGTGCGCACGGCTTCCTGCATGCCGGGCAGGTCGTTGGCGATCAGCGCCATGACCGACTCGACGCGCTCCACGGGCAGGGTCAGGTCGGCCAGTTCGCCCGGCTCGATGACGAACCGTCCCATCGTGGTGCGCAGCCACAGGTAGCCGGCGACGGCCGCCAGGTCCTCCAGGCGGGCGCCAGTGCAGTCCTGGTAGGTCTTGCTGAGGTCGACCATTCCCGGCTCGCCGTGGTGTTCGGCGGGCAGTTGCAGCCAGCGCCGCGCGTAGCGGGCGAGGACGCCCGGGACGGACCAGATGCGATGGAAGTGCTGGTTGGCGATGATTTCGCGGCCCAGTGTGCCGGGCCGGTCCGTGATGACGTTCGGGCCGGGATCGGGATAGTGCCCCATGGTCTGGGTGAGGTTGAACAGAGCGCCGACGATGTCGCCGTCGGGGAGGTTGTCCGGCACGGTGTCCGGGGATACCTCCATGGCCCTGCGTGCCAGCAGCATGAGGGCCTGGGGCACGAGCAGCCTGCGCGTCTGGTCCCGGAGCAGGTTCCGGACACGGCTGCGGACCGGCTCATCCAGCCACTCGCCGGCGAAGTGCGCCTCGACGGCCTGCACGGACACGCCGGGCAACTCCAGGGCGTTGAGCACCCGGGCGCAAAACCGTATGACGCCTTCAAGAGGAAGTCGCTCCAGCTGGCGCACGGCGTAGTCGGCGGGCAGCTCGAACCCGAAGATCTCATCGGGCGTGAGGTACGCCGCTCCCAGGTCGATCGGCGCGGGCGGCACGGAGGTGGCGGGCACCAGCAGGCCGCTGGGATGCGCGTTCCAGCGGGGCACCAGAGCCGTCGCGGTGGAGCCCTGCAGCACCGGGTGCCCGGATGAGGGATCGGCCAGATAGCCGGTACGCAACGACGCGGGCTCGGCATCCGTGAACATCCTGCTCAGCGTTTCGATCTTCTGGACGAGGCGCTCTGCGGCGTCCATCGGCACTCCCGTCGTGCGTGTATCCGCTGGCCGTGAACTACCGGCTGCCGGTGTGACGTTGTTGCGGATTTCAGTGTTGGGCTCCTGGCCGGACGGGCCAAGCGCGAATGCGTGGCTGGCCGGACGCTTCTGGCCGGGGGTTTCAGCGGAATCGGTGCAGGAGGTCGTCGACAGCGCGCCGGGCGCGGAGAGGCCATCGGCGTACCGCACGGGCACGGGCAGTGCGGGCCTGTTCAGCGGCCGGGTGCCGTCCCGTGACGGTGACAGGGGCGTCGTCGCCGAGCGCCCGCAGCATGCCGTCGTAGGGGCAGCCCCTCTCGCAGCCGTCTACGCGGCGCTCGAGGGTGGCGGTGGTCAGGTGGTACAGGTGGGCGCCGGTGTCGGCGATCCCGCCCGGCGCGGTCGTCATGGTGACGAACTGGTTGAGCTGCGCGGCCGCGGCACTGGCGGAGAAGACGAAGACGTTCTCCTTGCGGCGCAGCGGATGATCGGCGGGCAGGCCGGTGATGTAGGCGGGGTCGTCGAGGGAGCCGTCGCGTTCGGCTTGGACGTGGGCGGGGTCGTACTGGCCCAGGCATTCCAGGCAGGCGCGTCCGGGGGCGGCGATGTGGGCGCGCCATTCGGCGCCGCGCAGGCGTCCGCCACGGGCGTCGACGGCGATGCCGCCGTCGACGACGGGGATGAGGTGGGCGTACGCGAGGAGGTTGAGGACGGCGCGGGGCCAGGGCCGGTCAACGCAGGAGAAGATCACGTCGCAGTCGGCCACGGCGGCGAACCCGGCCGGCTCGACCACGCTCAGCTCGTACGGCGCCGCGCGGAAGTTCGTGGCGGTGGCCGCGCGGCGGGCACTACGGACAGCGAGGCGGGCCTTGGCCCGGTGCAAGTGCACGTCGCGGATCGCGGCGTGCAGGAGCCGGTCGAGGTTGACCTCCTCGACGGTGTCGAAGTCGAACAGACTCAAGTTCTGGATTCCGGTACGGGCCAGGGCTTCGACGACGAGCATGCCGACCGAGCCGCATCCGACGACACCCACGTGCAGGCGCGCCACGTCGTCCTGGGTTGTCTGTCCCCAGGCGGAAACGGTGCGCAGCTGCCGGTTCGTGGCCGGCGGTACGGGCACGAGGCGGCTGTTGAAGGTGACCATCAGGCGGCCACCGACCACACGGACGCTCTCCGCCTCAGTGGGTGCGTAGCGGCGGGGAGCCTGCTGCTGCCAGATGCGGGCACCGAATCCTGCATCCGTGCCCGCGAAGGTCAGACCGACCAGCGGACGGCCGGTGATCACCTGGGTCTGCGCGGCGAAGGACGCCTCAGCCTCGTGATCGATGGCGTTCAGGCGCTGCCATCCCCTGCCTTTGGGGTGGGAGTGAATGAAGCCGAGCCCGCAGCCGCGCTCGGCGGCCAGGGCCGCGGCGCGCAAGAAGTAGGCGCTGGTGAAGTCCACCGTGCCATGCACGATCCGCTCGCCCTCCTGCGGCAGCACCACCTCGGCGAGCAGCGCAGTGGTGCGGCTGGCGCCGGTACTCGGCCGCCACAGCACGAAGGCGCAGTCCTCCTGCCCGTCCGCACGGCGCAGGTGATCCGTCAGGTGCTGAGCGACCCCGCTGGTCATGGCGACCGAGAAGCGGGTGATCACGTCGTAGGCCCGTTCTCCAGCTGCGCGAACAGGGTGCGCAGGTGCCGCAGATAGCCGCGGACCGTACGGTCCTGCGCCCAGTCGGCGGGCGGCCGACTCCAGTGCTCCCACTCAGGCCCGAGCGGAGAAGTGTGCACCGCACCGTGCGGGTGTCCCAGGCGCGGGCTGATGTGCGGGCCGTGGGGGGCTGACAGCGGCCAGTCCGGCACCAGCTCCACGCCGATACGTACCGTCGTCCCGGCCTGCGGCCCGACCTCGACGAGGTAGTCGAAGACGGCGAAGTTGCCGCTCTGCTCCACCGTGTAGCCGGCCCGGCGCAGGCCCGCGAGCATCCCCGCGGGCCCCGCCTCCGGCATCACCGCAGTCATGCGGTCGGAGTCGGGCCGGTGGAGACCGACACGAACGTCTCCCGTTCGTGCACGGTGATCTCCTCCTCCCCGCGGCCGGCGAACGAGTGCTGGTGCCGCCCGGTGATCCGGACCAGGTAGTGCGTGCCCGCGTCGATGCCGGCCAGGCCCAGGACCGCGTTCGGCGTCGTGTGCTTCGGCACCTCCACCGGCTCGCCGTCCACCGTGACGGTCACCGTCTTGCCGCCGGTCTCCTCGTGCTGGATATCTGCCGTCGTCATGACGACCACCTCCCCTTCCCCCGGCCCGCCGCAGCAGGCCGGGATATGTGAAAGGCGGGCTCGAAGCCCGCCTACTTGCTCTTCTTCGAGCCGCGCGACGCGCGCTCGTTCACCGTCGTCGACGGGTGCCTGCGCACCGTCGACTGCTTCACGAACCGACCCGTGACCGCACTGCGACCACGCTTCCCACCAGACCCACTCGCCTTGCTGGACTTGCCCGGCATGACGTACCTCCTTCCGGATCTAACCGATCCGACCTGCAAAGACACTCCATCGCGAGGAAAGTTTCATGCACCCATTAGGCCAATGAAACTTTCCTTGATCGAGAGAGTAGCATGGAAGCGACAGGTATACGCAAGAGGTCTCTGGGGCTGCCGGTGGACATCGCCTTCGACGACGCGGAGCTCGCCCGCGTCTGCAACAGCGACGCGGCACGCCGGGCGCGCTACGGACCGGAGGCCGCCGTCACGCTCCACAGACGCCTCGGCCAGATGGCCGCCGCCGACCACCTGGCCGACCTGTATCACCTCGCGGCCGCCCGGCTGCGGCCCAACCCAACCGACAGCGGTGTCAGCCGGATCGTCTCGCTCGGAGACCACGGCCACCTCGTCGTACGCCCCCGCGACGACCCGCCCGCCACCCACCACGACGGCACCCTCGACGAACACTCCGTACGCGCCCTGATAGTCAC
>NZ_RSAJ01000340.1 GCF_003933965.1 Streptomyces sp. RP5T | reverse complement strand
CAACAGGGCCCCTTCGGTCGCCGGTGTGCTGAGTGGAATCACCACGCCAACGACGAGGGGCCCTGCCTCGTCACCACAGCCACTGACCAGCCCATTTCACCCGCCAGCACAGGATGAAAGAGGCTCAGTAACTCGTCTTCAGGAATAGTGGTCAAGGCCCCTCACTCCCTCCCCCACTCCCCCGGATCTGCGCAAGCGGTGGCACGACCCCTTAGCGCTTCACTCCTCCTGGGAGTCCTTTCTACGAGCACAAGACGACGTCTGTAGCTCGGGGACGGCCCGTTACCCTAACCTCCAGGCGGTCGTTGCTGTGGCTGGTCGGTGAAAATGTGTGCTGTCGCATTGTGACACTGCGGCAGCACTGGTCTGCGTTCTCAGCCGATCACTCGTAGGTGGATACGAGGTTGCGCTGCCAGAACTCTTCGAAGACCGGTTGTTCGGCCTGCAATCCCTCCAGATATTTGGCGACGCAGGCACTGGCAATCTCGAAGGGTTGGGTCTTAATCTCCGGCATGGTACGGAGGATGTCCATCATGCGGCTATACCGCTGGTTAACCCTTATACGCAGCGGACACTGCGAGCGGGGCTTCTTCATGGCGGCGATCTCGGGATCTGCGGTGACGTAGTCACGGTAGGCGAGCCCGTCCTGAGCGAGTGCCCACACGACGTCCCGTTCCGCTTCCATGTTCTGCAGGCTGGTGCCCTGAGGGTCGAGTGCGCCCAAGGCGTGGTCGAGAACGGCATCGATGTAATGAGCTGGCGTGAAACGCGGGGTGGGGAGGTTAACCGCTGTCATGACGGCTTTGTCGACAGTGATGCGATCGGCAAGCTCCTGAGCCGTCAGCCCGTACAGCTGGACGTTGCGGTTCTGGTACGACTCCTTACCTGACTGCGCCACGGTGTATGACTGGAGCAGGGCTGCGTAGCGCGGTGCACGGTCGATGAGTTCACGCAGTCGGTCGTCCCGGCGCTGGTGCGACTCATGAGGCGAGAACGGACGGGTCGGGGTACGCCGAGGACGCCTTGCGGGTACTGCAGTGCTGTCCGGCGTGAGGCTCCAGCGTCGAGCGGGCTGACGCGACGGTTCGGCTTGCCAGACTGCTGGGGAGGCACTTGGGCTCTCGGTGTCTGGGTGTGAGGCAGTCAACGGGGAGGAGCCCGATGGTGCCGCTCGTTCTGTTTCGAAGGTGGGCTGAGGCGCTGAGGGATTCCTGCCTGGGTGTGCTGCCTCCTGTGGTTCGGCGGTCTGTGGGTGCTGATCAGGCTCAGGAACTGCGGTCACAGGTTCTGGCTTGCTGAGCGTGGCGGGAGCGGGAACGCCAGGCTTGTCCAACGTGGTTACGAGTGATTCCCTCAGCGCAGGTGCCGGCCCCGCCGCGGTAGTTGTCAGCTCCGGAGCTGAACCGTGATCGGCTGCGGTGTCTGTCGGCGCTGGGGGCTTCTCTTCAGGTGAGGGGGTTGGTTCTGGTACCTGACGCACGCGTGGGGCGACTAGTGCGGGTGGCGGCTGCTCGGTGGGCTCGCCCGCGGGCTTCTCGACGCGATCGAATCGCCCCAGATCGAGGGGCGGGAGGTCATCGTCTTCATCGCCGCCTCCCAAGCCTCCGAGATCGACTTGTGGCATGAGGAAGCGCTTCGCCGCGGGTGCTTTCTTGGCGGCCTTCTTCGGACTACCGCCGGTCTTGGGTGTCTGTGAACGAGATGTCATGCTGCGTCAGCTCCCTGGATCTCTAGATTGCGCTGCCGGATGCGCTGGACCACTTCTCGGGCGACGTTGGTGTAATCCGTGGCGATGTCGAATGCCCGTTGCGGATCAGCCAGTCTGCCGTTCTCGTCCCTCGGGCGGTCTGCGGGTTCACCGGTAACGGAATCCGTCAGAATCCCTGCTGCGGCTTGAGCGAACTCACCAGCTGGCATGCCGTGGTTGCGTGCGAGGTTCGCTGTGGTTTCTCCGTCGCGGATATAGGCATCGATGAGTACGCCTCGGTCGATACCTCCTTGGTCCAGTAGCAGACCGATCTTCTCACGCAGATTGGTCAGCTGACTGGTGGGCTCGTCGTTGCGTCGCTGATATCCGAGGAAGACCAGTGATGTGATGGCTACCTCCGAGTTGAGCCTGCGAACCTGTCGCACGAGCCCAGCGAGGGTCCCAAGGCCCTCGATCACCGCGTTGTCGGAACCCTTCATGGGGGCGAGGAGATGGGTGCATGCGGCGAGTCCGAGCCGCTGGATCATCTTGTCACCCGGTGAGAAGTCCAGGAGGATCCATCGGTACCGGTGCGAGATCTGAGCCAGCAAGATGGCCAGTAGCAAGTACGCAGAGACGCCGTGTTTGTCGTGAAGCTTGGTCACTGCAGTCGGAATGTCGGCGTTGTGTCGGCCGGACATCACCATGTCGAGGTAGGGGCGTACTCCCTCGACTACTTGAAAGTCCTTATCGTCCGTCAGTGCATCTAGGAATGAGAGGCCGTCGTCGTCGAACGGCATACCTCGAACACCGAAGTTGAGGCGACCATTCCCGTTACTGTCTAGCTCGATGTACAGGATGGGCTTAGCTGGCTTCCCCTGATCAGCCTGAGCCTTTTCCGCTTGAGCGAGAACATAGGCAAGGTTGGCCGTAACCGTTGTCTTCCCTTCACCCCCCTTACCGATGGTGGTTCCGATCACATTCCTCAGACGAGGTCGGAGCTGGTGAACCAGCGCGGTGATCTCCTCCTGGTCCGACATGTCCGAGAAAGACTTGATCACGCTGAGTCGACTTGAGAGCCCGTCAAGAGAGACAAGTTCCATGATACCTCCACTCTGATGGTTGCGCTTCCGCAGTGACCGGCACGATACACGGTGCGTGCGCGAGTGCAAGCAGGACAGTACATGGGTTCAGCGGCGAGTCTCACGGATGGAGGCTTTCGCGGTGTCAGATAACCCACTAGCGAGGCCCAGTTCACACTTCTTCAGTCTTCACTCTTCGTCAAATCCGGCCCCTCTAGGTGGCCTTGCATGGGATCTTGAACTGTCGATCGAGCTGGTGAGTGAGCAAGTGAGCAACGTATGTGATTTTGTGAATGCCCAGGTCAGAGCCTATTTTTACCTTTCCTTTGCTGAGTCGGTAGCTACTTCCTGACAGCTCGTCATAGTGATGAGCAGTCTCGGTGGGGGAGCCGGGCGGGCAGTTTGAGGGAACAAGTGGAGGCTGGCACTGATGAACAGTGGGTCTGCGAAGACTCATCGTCAGGACTCGCCAAGGCGTGTATGCCGACGCGTTGCATCTGTAGACGTTCCGGGGCATCTTCCGAGGCGGGCTGGTCTAGTCGACGGCGCGAGTAGCACGTGAGCCGTGATGCAGACGGAGCAGCGCGCTCACGAGAGGTGGTCTCGTATCTACGGGTGAACGCGGTAGAGGCGGTCCGGGTCGGCAGTGGAGGGCGTGGGTGACATTCGCTCGCCTCACCCACCCAGCTCACCCTCGCGGACGTCGGAAACGTGCCGGACCTGCCCCTCGCCCGATGGCCCCGGCTCGAGGCTCCTACCCCGACGGCCCCGGGCCAGAGGTGCACACCCAGTCGCAGCTCGCTCAGCTCGTCGCACTCGGCAAGACCTTGCTCGTCATCCCTGCCTCCAGCCGCGCATGGCAGTGGCCCGACCATGTTGCGGTGCCCGTCGTCGACGCCCGGGACATCACGACCGTGCTCGCATGGCCGGCTGGCCACCATTCGCCGGCCCCCGCCGCGCTGGCCCGAGCCGCAGCCGGGCTCCGCAGTACCCCCACCGACTGCACCCGCGCGTTGAACGCCGACCCGCTCGCCTGACGCGACTGCTCGCCATGCCACCGGACTCTGCGGTGTCAACGGGAGTGTGGACAGAACACCTAGGTACCAAAGCAAGACGTTCACCGAGGAGAAGCTCACGCGCCGCGAAGAGAACATGCGCGACAGTGCACCGACTGCGAACCTGGGACCGTGAACTCGGCGCCTCTTCGTGCGTATTGGTCACCGTGTCAGTCGCGCCGACCAGGGACAGCGCATGCGTGATTACGTCCGCGCCCTGCTCGGCCCGGTTGGCTGCAAAAGGGGTTGACAACTTCTCGAGGACGAAGGCCACCGCACCCCAACGGTCTGCAACGGCTACATAACCAGACCACATGGAACAACAACGACAACGTCTGCGACGACCTGCAGACCTATGTCGCCTACAAACTCAACGAGGCCAACGGAATCCTCCTCCTCGACAGCACCGGGGCCGCTTGCCTCACCGTGATGTCATAGGCCCGCCGACGGAGCGCTCCTGGCCTGCGCGGCCATCACCAAAAGGAGCCCAAGATCCGCAGGTCACTTCTGCCTGCGGGCGTATTCGGCGGGTGTCTGACCGTACTCGTTCTTGCGGGCGTGAAATGGCTGCTGTCGGCGAAGTGCCAGCGTGCGGCCATTTCCGAGAACCTCGGGGCGGGCTGGTACCCGGCGACGTCAGTTCGAGGCGGGACTGCTCCAGGCATCTGCGGCCGATGTTCGCGACCACCGAGTCGTCGGTTTCGGTGAAGGCCCGGTACAACGTCCGTACGGAGACCTTGAGTTCGCGAGCCGGAGTTGCGGGGGAGAGGTCGGGGTCAGTGAGGTTGCTGTCCTTGATGCCCCTGGGGCGGCCGAAAACGAGCCGGAGCCAGCCCTGGTACGCGGTGCGGATGCCCGAAGTGCGGCACCTGCTGGGACTTGGGATTGCGAGGACATTTGCCACGCCGGTCTCCTCCGGCACGCGGCTCAGCCGCCCCTCCTGGCCGTAGGCCGCATCGGCGGTCACCCAGGCGATGGGCTGCGGTGAAGCGATCGCCCGCAGCGCCATGGCCTTGGCCAGGTCGGGCTTGGTAGCGGAGGCTCGCTCGTCAGGAGCGTGGGCGGCGCGGCCGCGGTCCCGGACTTGGGCAGATACAACTCCCGATCCACCGCCGCGCGTGGTGGCGTAGGGCGAAAGCACCGCTCAGGGGGTTCTCGGTGCGGCCGACCATACCGGAGTACTGGCGCTGCACGCTCGCGGGAGGGGCCCATCTTGATGAAGCTGATGTCATCGAGGCTCCGGCGTCACCCCTTTGTGAACCATTTGGCAGCGAGATGCGTAGTAGCAATGTGCAACGCACGGAATACGGAATTTCGACGACTGGAAACCGTGAGAAGAGGAGTATCCATGCCAACTGCACAGAACGCTGGTAGGAGCGAAGAATCCAACAATCGCGATGCGCAAATTGCATTCGGAGCGCTCGCTTTGGCCCAGGCCGAAAGGCGCAGACAGGCCGGAGTGGGTCAAGCGCCGCCTGCGCATGACCCACAGCCTGCGTACAGCCAACCGAGTTACGCCGCCCAGTACGCCACACCGGCCAACCCAACAGCGGCCTCTCCCGGCCAACCGAGTTACGCCGCCCAGTACACCGCACCGGCCTACCCAACAGCTTGGAACGTACCTGCTCCTCAAGCACCCGCTCCTGCCGCTCGCACCCTCCCAGATGGTTGGAACGTACCTGCTCCTCAAGCACCCGCTCCTGCCGTTCAGACTGCCCCAGGTGAAATGATGCTCCAGCAGGCAGTCGGTCCCGATGTAGTTGAGAAGGGCGCAAACGCGCCGAACCAGCCCGGAAGCTCCCACCCCCGCGACATCCCTCTCCTGGCCGAGATGGCCAGGGCCGGGCAAGACGGGGAGCGCCCGTCCGGCGAGAGGGGGAATCCTTCCCAGCCTCCACAGCCGTACCAGACGCAGGATGCGCACCGCAGTGTCGGAAGGCGAAGGTAGCAATGGTATTGAACTTGAATGGATGATGTCGGGAGGGGGAGCTGCCCGGCGGGAGTTGCCCGCTTTGCGGGCCTGTGGGTGTTGCCGGGCAGTCCATCGGGAGAAGATCTTCGCGTAAGCCAGCCCCCGCCGCAGTTGCCGAAGCCCGAGTTCGTCTTGATCACCGTCGAGGCGCCGCCTGAGGTGCCTACCCAGATCGCTGTCGATCTCAACAAGACCGGCATCCCAGTCGGGCTGATCGGATACGAGTACCGGCCGTTGAGCAAGCCGGTGTACTTCGAGGGGATCGGTGAACGAGGGCTGGGCGCCATCCCAACGAGCGGCCTGTTCGGACGCATCGCCGTCGACGTGGCCAGTGGTCACGTGGTGCAGATCCCCGATGTCGAATCATCGACGACCCATCACGTGAATCGCGACCTCGGCTCCTTCAGCCGATACATCGAGGCCGTGATCGCACGCTTCCCGTTCTATGCGGAGGGCGGCGAGGAGAGGTCCGAGGAGGTAGCGGAAGATCTACGCGAGCTCGTCTCCGACATCGACGGGACCCCGCTCGCGGACAACGGGTTCTGGGAGACCTTCTGTAACGACGTGACGATCGGGAACTACGCGGACTGGGATGCGTGATCCGGACCAGTCCCCAACGTTGATCAGCCATCCAGGCTCAGACCGGTGTCAGCTGTGCAGCCGTCGACGAGGTCAGGGCGGTACTGGATCTCCTTGAGCCGACGTTTCACCGGTGTGGTGATCTCGCCGAGGTCCGCAGCGGCCAGGTTGCCCAGGTCGCGCTTCACCAGCGCCCAGATGCCCTCGGATTGAGGTCAGGAGCGTAAGCCGGAAGGCCGGAACACGGTCAGCCACTCGGCATTCGCCTTGATGAACTCCTTCACGCCGGCGGTCAGGGGGAGGCGGACGTTGTCCCAGACCAGCACGATCGGGCCCTCAAGCTGGATCCAAGCGCGGACGACCAGGTCGCGGAAGTCCCGCCATCCGAAGCCCTTCGGCTCATCCTTGCGGCCCCGATACTGGCGGATCGCATAGATGAGCCGGGACCGCCGGCCCGGCTTGAAACAGACCATGCCCGTCATCGACACCCGCCCGGAGCCCCGGCCCCGCACCCTCACAACCGGGGTCCGCCTGATCCGGCCCCAGGTCCTGGCACGCGTCGGAGTCAGTGACTGGCTCAGTCAGGATTTTCGTGACGGGGTGACGGAGTGTGGGTCAGGTGAGGAGGACTCGTTTGCGGAGTAGTGCGAATCCGGCTCTCCCATACATCTGCCGCTTCAGCATCTTGATCCGGTTGACATGTCCTTCGACAGGGCCGGAACTCCAGGGCAGCGTAAGTCCCGCGGTAACAGCCTGGTGATCCCGCCGGAGACCGTCGGCGAAGGCGTGCAGGGCGGGTAGGTCATCAGTGCGGACGGCGTCTGTCCATGCCGGCAGGCTGTCTCCACCGAGGTCGCAGACCATCCGCGCGAAGGCGTGCACGTGTCCGCGCACGGCAGTCAACTCCGGTCACCGGAACAGTACTTCACCCAGCTGGCGCTCTTCGTCGTCGCGCAGGTGCTGGGGGTTCCACATGATCCAGTTGGTGACCTGCTGCGGTTTGAGCACGGGGGCCGGCGACAGGATGGAGCCGAGGCCGGTGCGAAGCGGACGGAGGTAGCGTCGCACCGCTTGGGGGGTTCGTCCCGGATAGCCTTGGGCCCGGATCTCGCGGAAGAGGCGGGCGGCATCGGTGCATCCTTCGTTCCAGCGCCGGATCAGACAGGGCTTGTAGTCGTCCAGGCGGGTAGTGCGCAGGGAGCCTTCGATCAGACCGTCGAGGTTCTTGCAGTGGGCATAGCGCTCCGCCGTGTGCCGGGTAAGGCCCAGCTCCCGCGCGATGGCGCTGACCGTCCATCCGCGGGCCAGCAGTCGGTGAACTGCCTTGTGCCGCTCGCGTGCCCGGGTGACCAGCCATTTCTCCGTGCCGGTGTCCGGATTGAGAGTCGAGGGCGGAGCTGCGGCCAAGCGCCGGGCCGACGAGGTGCTCACCTCTGGCACTTGCAGGCAGGGCCGGTGCGTGATCACAGTGCGCTCGACGGCGGTGGCCAGGTTGTCCCGTAAATGCCACCGGTCGGCGACCTGCAGCGCTCCCGGAGCGCCGACGCGGGCCGCCTCGGCGTAGGCGCCGGCCCGGTCGCGACAGATGACCTCGATTCCCGGGTGTCCGGCCAGCCAGAGCGCCAGGGGTTCCTTCTCCCGGCCGGACAGCAGGTCAAGAACAGCATGGGACTCGACGTCGACCAGCACCGTCCCATATTTGCGCCCGCGGCGGGTGGCGAAGTCATCCACCCCCAGCACCCGCGGTGAGGAAGGGGAGGGGTCGGGCAGCGCCATCAGCACGTTCAGCAACGTCACTCTGCTGACGACGATATGGAGTACGGCGGCAAGCCGGGCGCCTGCGCGGTCCGCAAGTGCCAGGGCAATCGCCTGCACCAGAGCCACCAGCACCACAGTGCGACGACCGTAGCGGACGGTCAGGCCCTCGACCTGTTCAACAAAGGTACGACGCGCGCAATCAGTGACGTCGCAGAACAGCCGCCGCACTGACAGGTCGACAACCACCGGATGCCCGCCTACGGAGGCGTCCGCAAGGTGTCTGCGATACCGACTGTGGACCCGGTACGAGCAGACACCGCACGATGGACACGGAAGCGCACCGTCCAGGGTGCGGGCCTTGACCCGCACCATGTCGTCCTCAATCCACACGCGTTCCACCTGCACCTTCTCCAGGTGCGGGAACACGATGCCCAGCAAGTCATCACACACTGCAGACCATGCCACTGGAATGACGCTCCGTCACCCCATCACGAAAATCTTGACTGAGCCCAGCGACTGCCCGGCCTCGTCCGCGAAGACGATCTAGGCACTGCGCTCCGCCGCGGTCCTCTTACCCACGGCCAGGTCTCCTTCTTCCACACCTCGACCGCGCCTTCGCACAGTTGAAGACCTGGCGACTGCTACCGGGACTATTCGCAGTGCACCAGGCTTCAGCCCGGTGGTGAAGCGAACGGGACTATTCGCAGTGCACCGGGCTTCAGCCCGGTGGTGAAGCGAATCTGAGAGCTGCTCTGACCTCAGCTGTGTGCACGGATCCGCACTGTTCACCTCAGCCCGGGTCAGAGCGGCCGGTTCTGCTGCTCG
>NZ_RSAJ01000033.1 GCF_003933965.1 Streptomyces sp. RP5T | reverse complement strand
CCCCTATGCCGATCTGCAGCCGGCCGGGACCCGCTCCGCGGACCTGCGCCGGCTCGGCCACCGAAGCCAGGGAAGCGCAGGGTGATCATGATGAGCGGCCGCCGAATCCTCCGCCTGGCCTTCGACCTGTCCCCCGACGCCGACGCGGAACTCCCCGAACGGCTGCGCCGCCTGCTGGAGGACTTCACCCCCCGCGTGGAGATGCTCGAGGGCGGTGCCCTCCTCGATCTCACCGGGGCGATGCGGTGGTGGCAGCGCGATGCCCGCGGCATCACCGAACTCGTCCAGCTCCGGACGCTGGCCTACTTCGGGGTGTGCAGTTCGGCGGGCGTGGCCGGCACCCCGATGCTCGCCACCATGGCCTGCGCCCTCACCCCGCTCGGCCGGCGCACCGTCATCGACGACTCCCCCGAGGCGATCGCCGCGTTCCTGCGGCCCCGGCCCGTACGGGAACTGCCCGGCGTAGGCGCGAAAACGGCCAGACTGCTGGGCGAGTACGGCCTGCACACCGTGGGCGACGTCGCCGACGTCCCCCAGCACACCCTCCAGCGCATCCTCGGTGCCCGCGCCGGCCGCGCCCTCCACGAACACGCCCGCGGCCACGACACCACGGTCGTCGACCCCACCCCGGCCCCCGCGAGCATCAGCAGCGAACACCGCTTTGCCCGGGACGAACTCGATCCCGCCGAACACCGACGCGCCCTGCTCGCCCTCGCCGACGACCTCGGTGCCCGCCTGCGCGCCACCAGCCAGATCGCCACGGGCGTGACCTGCACGATCCGCTACGCCGACGGCAGCGCCACCCGCCGCAGCCGGACCCTGCCCGAAGCCACCCAGCACACCGTTGTCCTGGCCCGGACCGCCTATGGGGTGTACGACTCCCTCGGGCTCCAGCGCGCCCGGGTACGCGGCATCGCCTTGCGCGCCGATGCGCTTCGGCCCGCCGCCCGGACCACCCGGCAGCTCGCCCTCGACGCAGGCGACGACAAACCCCTTGCCCTTGAAGCCGTCGCCGACCGCGCCCGCGCCCGCTACGGGCACCAGGTGCTCTACCCGGCTGCCCTCGCCGTCAGCCGCCGGGCCTCGTCAATCCGGCAGCGGGACCGAGGCGGCCGTGCAGAGGACGCGCGCGGCCGTCGTGCGACATAAGCGCGACAGCGGTAGGCGATGGTGGGCACCCCTTTGCCGGGAAGCGCCGATGATTCAGGACGGATATCGGGACCTGCGCGTCCCTGACGACAGCGGACGACCGGCACGCGAGGAAATCGCTCGGCCGATCTACGTATTCGACGCGATCGCGGATGAGCGCCGCACCCGCGCCGACTACCTCCAGGTCGCCGACCACGTGCTCGCAGTCCTCGCCCGGCGCGGTCTCCTCAAGGCAGCGGCAACTGACCGAGCGGCCGACGGTGGTCGGCCTGTGCCTCCAGCAGAGCGGCCACGTCCGGCCCCCTCGTGAAGACGGGGCCTTCCCAGCCTTCTGGAACGGGCGCAGGGTCAAGACGCACCCGGGTGCCATGGGCGCTGGCGGCGTCGAGGAGAGCTTGCAGCATGTCCAGCCCGTCCAGATCGAGGGCGCCAAGGCGCGCCTGCCACGTCTTCGTGGTGTCGTCGAACGATGCGATCGTGCGGAGCCGGTTCAGCTGCGCTTTCCATTGCGGATCGGCGGCTGGTGCCGCCCAGATGGTGACCTGTAACACCCATGCTTGGTCAGGGGAGTTCGGTGAACTGGTCATGCCCTGACGGTAGATGCCGGCACTGACAGTGCCCCGGTTGGGTGAATCCGCGCCTGGCGCAGAACCTCCGCCGTGCCGAGCACGTACTGACAGACGTGAATCCGATCCGAGAAGCTCACCTGTCCGAACCGGGCCTGCTCGTCATCGACGTGGCGGGTTGCGACGATGCCACCGTTCTCGCCTTTCACGCGGCGATCGCCCGCATGTGGGCGACGACGGCCGCCGAGCCCACCACCCGGGATGCCGGACAGCCAGGTGTGCGGCTGCGGATGTATGCCGACCTGCGCCAGGTGTCCGACGAACGCTTCTCACCGGAGCGGGCGCGCGGGAGCACAAAGTGAGGCTGGCTCCGTCGCTACGGGGGAGAGCGACGGAGCCAGCCTGCGTCAACCCTGCCACACCTGCCCGCACCGCGCTCGTTATCCGCGCGAACTCGCCTGTACGCGGCGCGCAAGGGCCGGCAGGCGTCACGCGGGGTGTTCGTCGAGGAGCTGGGGCCCGTTGTTACGGACGTTGTTGATGGCGGTGGAGACGGGCCGGGCCTGCAGGTGGCCTTCGGCCGGCTGGCCGAGCAGGGCCCGCAGCTCGTCGGGGTCCTGGTGGGTGGGGTCGAGCCAGGCGTCGTAGTGGTCGGGTGTGAGGGCGAGCGGCATGCGAGGGTGGACGCGGCCGGCCGCATCGGTGGCTTCGGTGGTGATGATGGTGCAGGTCATCAACCAGGCGGCCGGGTCGTCGTCCTGCTTCACGGCCGGGTCGCGCCAGTACTCGTACAGACCGGCCAGGGCCATCACCTGCTCGTCCTCGGGATGGATGAAGTACGGCTGCTTGCGGACCTTGCCGGTGCCGGGGTCCTTGATCTGCTCCCACTCGAAGAAGCCGTCGGCGGGCAAAAGGCAACGGCGCCGCGCGAAGGCGCGGCGGTAGGCGGGCTTCTCGTGCACTGTCTCCACCCGCGCGTTGATCATTCGGGCGCCGATCTTCACGTCTTTCGCCCACGACGGCACCAGGCCCCAGCGCAGTGGTCGCAGCTCCCGCTGCACCTTGTCGCTGTCGTCTTCGCCGCGGGGTGAGCGCTCCAGGACCGCCCACACGTCGTTGGTCGGGGCGACGTTCCAGTTCGGCGCGAGCGTCTCCTTCGCCGGGACGTCGGGCACCTGGAAGAGCGGGGCCAGTTCCTGCGGGCTGCGAGTGGATGCGTATCGACCACACATACAGCCACTCTGGCACTATCAGGAGACGATCTGGCGTCGAACCGTAAGCATGTGCCGCGACTGGTTGAAGAGCAGTAGTCAAGAGTTGTGGATGGGGCCTTTCGGCGCGGTGATCTCGGCCGCTGCGAGCCGGGCATCTTTGCGCACCCGTGGGTCGGGGTGGTGGAGGAACGACTCGATCAGCGGCCGGGCCCGCAGGTCGTGAGTGGCGCCGAGGACGTAGAGGGCGTATTCGAGGAGCTCGTGTTCCATCGTCGGCATGGCGTTCACCAGCGGTTCGACGAGGTCCAGGGGCAGGCGGTGGTGGTTGAAGGCCTCACTGATCGAGTTCAGGGCGGACTCGCGAACCTTGGTTTCCGGTTCGATGATGGCCAGGCTGACCAGGCGTCCGACGACCAGGCAGGCGGTGTCCGTGTCGAGCGCGGTGCCGCGCAGGAGGTCCCCGAGGACTGCAGCGGCAACGTCCCGACGGTTCGGATCGCGGTCGGTCAACGCGTCAAGCGCCGCGAACATGTCCTTCACGCCGCCCCCTCGGACCGCTCGGATGCCGTTCTCAAAGTGTTCCCCGGCGCGGACCAGGGGGACCAGGTGAGCTCGCGTGATCGCGCGCCACCGCGCCTGGGCGGACTCGAC
Source organism: Streptomyces sp. RP5T (assembly GCF_003933965.1). GTDB lineage: Bacteria > Actinomycetota > Actinomycetes > Streptomycetales > Streptomycetaceae > Streptomyces. Next base: position 27,472 of record NZ_RSAJ01000033.1, on the reverse strand, counting down.
CAGTTTGACCAGCGCTGCCGGGTCTGACAGTGGCGTGCGGGCTGTGTACGGCCCGCTCGCCGACGTCTGGCAGGGGCGGCAGGACTCGAACCTGCGGCATCCGGTTTTGGAGACCGGCGCTCTGGCCAGCTGAGCTACGCCCCTTCGGTAGGTGACAGCTTGGCATGACCAACCGGTCCACATCCACGGGATTTCTGCCGCTCAGAGAAGCCGTAGAACGCCGACGACCTTGCCGAGGATCCGTGCGCCATCACCGGGGATCGGTTCGAAGGACGGGTTGCGTGGCATCAGCCACACCTGTCCGTCCTGCCGTTTCAAGACCTTCACGGTGGCCTCGTCATCCAAAAGTGCGGCGACGATGTCGCCGTTGTCGGCGCTGTCCTGGCGGCGTACGGTCACGACGTCGCCGTCGCAGATCGCTGCATTGATCATGGAGTCGCCGGACACGGTCAGGGCGAACAGGTCGCCGTCGCCTACGACCTGGCGCGGCAAGGAGTAAACGTCCTCGACCATCTCGTCGGCGAGTAGGGGTGCGCCGGCGGCGATCCGGCCGACGAGTGGCACGTCCACGGGGGCATGACCTCGTCCTCCGAGGTCGGGTGCCCACGACGGCCGTACGCGGTAGGCGCGGGGACGGTGGGGGTCACGGTAGAGGACGCCCTTGCGTTCGAGAGCCATCAGTTGGTAGGCGACCGAGGATGTGCTGGCGAGCTCCACAGCCTGGCCGATCTCCCGCATCGACGGCGGGTACCCCTGCCGTAGGACTGCCTCGGCGATGCATCGGACGATCGCCGCCTGGCGGTTCGTCAACTCCCCCTCGGCAGTCCGGATACCCGGCGGGCGGCCTCGGCGTGCAGTGTTCTCCATCCGGGGCACCTCCGTACAAGATCTCTCAGAGCGTGACGATAACCCGCCACCTTTCAAAAATGGAACACTGTTTCGAGGTTCCTGCTCTGGCAGGACGTGGTTTTCTTGGTCAGCAGTGGGACAGCAGAGGCTGACGGTAATCTGGCGGCCCCATTACCGCGTGAATCGGAAAGTGACTCACTGTGACCTCTGCTGCCGCGCCCGCCGCGATCTCAGACTTCTACTGCCACCAGGCCATTCCTGGGCTGGCAGACATCGACGTCGTGACGGAGACGGACAGGGTGTTGGCGTTTCACCACACCAAGCCATCGCATCCAGTGCACATCGTGGTCGTGCCCAAGGTGCACATCCCGTCCCTGGTAGACCTCGGGGACAACGCCGACCTCCTCCATGAGGTCATGGAGGTCGTGCGGGAAGTCGCGGGGAAGGTGAGGGCCGAGCACGGCGCCGCTTCGATCACCACGAACGAGGGCCTGTACCAGGAGTCGAAGCACATGCACTGGCACGTCTATCACCGGGGTGAGACGCAGAGGGAGATCCTGGCGATGTACGGGCACCACGACGGCTGAGCGCTACGGGTTGCGGGTGCGCCGCGGCCTGGCCACCGCCAGGGTCTCGTTGGCGACCAGGCCGGCGGCGCGGTGGATCTCTGCAGGGTCGGGCTGTTGGATTTCGCCGGACTCCGCGGCCAGACGCAGGCACGCGTCGGTCAGTTTGGTTCCGTCCGTCAGGTCTTCGTGGTCGGGGATGACGAGGCATCGGCCGGGGTGGCGGCTGGCGTAGTCGTGGGCGTTGTCGAGCTGGTCGCCGCGGCTGACGGAGGCAGGCAGAGGGATGAGTACGGCCGGTTTGCTGAGGGCTTCGATCTCGGCGAGGGTTGTTGCCCCCGCGCGACCGATGACGAGGTCGGCCAGCCACAGCGCGTCGGTCATCTCTTCGTGGAGATACTCCACTTGCCGGTAGTTCTCGACGGACTTCAGGGCGGGGTCGAGGTTTCCCGTGCCGCAGACGTGAATGACCGAGAACCGTGCGCAGAGATTGTTCAGTTGGCTGCGGACCGCCTCGTTGATGCGCGTGGAGCCCTGGCTTCCGCAGAAGATCAGCAGAACTGGAACGTGCGGCTTGAGGCCCAAGTGCTGGCGCAGTTGCTCCGGGTTGCCGTCGGCGAGGTCGTGGCGCAGTGGAAGCCCGGTGACGACGGTCTTCCGGGTGAGCCAGCGGGGGGTGGCGGAGGAAGACGGGACGGACAGGCAGACCCGGGCGGCCATGCGGGCGAGGATCGTGTTCGCCAGGCCCAGGGAGTGGTCCGACTCGTGAATGACCAGGGGCACCCGGCAGAGCCAGGCCGCCACGCCCACGGGGACGGTTACGTAGCCGCCTTTACTGATGAGGACATCCGGGCGTTCGTGCCGCATGGCTTTGACAGCGGCGCCGATGCCGCGCAGCACCGTGAACGGCATGCGCAGGTTGCTCCACGAGCCGTAGCGCTTCAGCCCTGCTGATGGGACCGACCGGAAGGGTATATTCGCCTTCTTCGCGTATTCATGTTCGATGCTGTCCGGGCGGCCAAAAAAGACGAGTTCGTGTGTGCCGTCGTGCTTCAGCTGGGCTGCTACCGCGAGAGCGGGGACAACATGCCCGGCACTTCCGCCGCCGGTGATCCCGATTTTCATTCCACCGTATCCGGTTCGTTTGGTAGTGGTCTTTGAACGACTGGCCGCTGTGGCGAGCGCCGGGCCGCCAGCCGGTCATCAGGTGTCTGTGCTGCTGTAGTTGGTCGGGTCGGCCGGACTCGAACCGGCTCCGCGGCAATACTTTTGCCGTGCTCCGCCACTTGAGCTACGACCCGTCGGTACTACCCGAGATTAGATGCGAAGGGATCGGACAGTCAACGCGGCAAGAGTAATTGGCCCCGTTTTTCGGCCAGTTCGCTCGTGCGTTTCTGATGTGACTTTGAATTGTTTCCAGGCGTGCGAATTTGGATGATGCCGAAGCGGCTCGCGATGGCATCACCCGGACGTCCTTTTTCGGTGTATCGATTAGTGGGCGCCGCTGGAGAGGCTGGGGATCTGGCTGAGAGGCATCGGCTCTTGGCGGCCTGTCCATCGGTCGATGCACTCGACAGTGCCGTCGGTCTGCTGCGGGGAGAGGACCAGGGCGTGGGGTACACCGACCAGGCGGGCGTAGGCGAATTTCTCACCGGCTGCTTCAGGTCGGTCGTCGACGAGCAGGCGGATACCGTGCTGCTGGAGCTGACCGACGATTTGGTCGGTGCGCTGGCGCATCTCGGGAAGGTCGGCTCGCAGCACGATGAGGTGGAGATCTGCGGGGCCGCATCCTGGCTTCCACCGCAGGCCGTGGTGGTCGCGGTGGAGGTCTGCGAGGGTCTGCAGGCACCGGGTGATGCCGATACCGGAGCAGGCCATGTGGACGGGGCCGCGGCTGCCCTGGGCGTCGGGGACGGTGAGGCCCATGGGGGCGGAGTACTGGGTGCCGAGTTCAAAAACGTGGGCGACTTCGATGGTGCGGATCGTGTGGTAGCTGCCGTCGTCGCAGCGGCCGCACCCCATGCCTTCGGCGGCGCGGTGCAGGGGGGTGCCGTCCGGCGTGAGCGGGGGCAGGCCGGGTGCGCCGGCCCAGGACAGGTGCCGGCGCAGGCCGTCGGCTCCGTCGGAGATGGAGAAGTCGTCGAGTTGGGCGACGGAGGTGTCGAAGTAGAGCTCGGCGTGGGTGCAGTCCCAGGGCGTCAGGGTCCCCGCCTGTTTGCCGAACAGGCCCGGCAGCGCGTCGGCGTCCAGGAGGTCGACGCGCGCGGCGCAGGAGGCGGCGGCGAGTTTACGTGGGCTGACGTTGAGGTCTGAGCGGATGGCCACGGCCGCCGGAGCCGTGGAACCGTCCGGTCGGGTGAGGACGAAGGCGATGACGTTGACGACGGGGTCGTCGCAGGCCGTGGGTCGGCCGGAGATCACGGCCCCGTCGCCGCGGTGACCGCAGTGATCGCAGGCGAGGGTGCTGCTCTGCCCGATGTCGCCCAGGACGAGGTGTTCGGTAGAGGGGCCGGCGGCGATGGAGCCGCCGTCGGCGGTGGCCTGGAACACGCCGGTCAGGCCCATGCCCAGCAGGGCGGCGCGGCAGGCGGCGTTGAGGAAGTCGATCGAGGTGCGCATTCCTTCGGCGCTGGTGTCGAAGGTGTAGGCGTCGCCCATGACGAACTCGCGGCCGCGCATGAGGCCGCCGCGTGGGGAGAGTTCGTCGCGGAATTTGGCGGTGCTGAGGTAGAGGCGTACGGGCAGGTCGCGGTGGGAGCGCAGGTGCTCGCGTACGGTGGCGACCGCGATCTCCTCGGAGGTCGGGGCCAGGCACATGTCTTCGCCGCTGCGGCTGCGGGTGGTCAGTAGCGCGCCCTCGGCCTGGTAGACGTCCCAGCGGCCCGACTCCTCCCACAGGGTGCGGCTTTGCAGGGTGGGGAAGGCGACGGTGTTCGCGCCGCGGTCCTCAAAGGCGTCGCGGGCGATGCGAGAGAGGCGGTCATGGACACGCAGGCCGAGCGGCAGGAGGGCGTGGACGCCGGTGGCGGCAGTCCGGCCGACGAAGCCGAGGCTCTCGAGCAGGTTCATTGTCGTCAGCGCGGGATTGACGGCCCGGGGCCGCACGGGGGGCCATAACTGGCTGGTGTACAGCGGAGTGTCAGGCATGTGCGGGTCCCATCACCTTGGTCGTGAGTGCATGCAATTGCCGTGTGGTCGTGGCGATGTCGTGGCGGCGTGCGTTGGCGGTCGCGGCCGTACGCAGTGCCTGGCGTGCTTCGGGGGCGTCGGCGATCTGGTCGATGGCGGCGGCCAGGGCGGATGGGTCGCCGGCGGTGTAGGGCAGGGCGCCGGAGCCGAGGGTGTCGCGCAGTCCGGGCAGGTCGCTGAACAGGACGGGCAGGCCGTGGGCCTGTGCCTCGACGCCGACCAGCCCGAACGCCTCCAGTTGGCGGGTGGTGAAGAGCAAGGCGTCGAAGTCGGCGAATCGCGTCCACAGGTCCTCGCGCGACAGGAATGGGATGAACTGAACGCGGCCGGTGAGGCCGAGTTCGCTGGCCCGCACGGTCAGAGCAGGCAGTTCGCTGCCACTGCCGATGACGGTCAGGTGGTGGTCGTGGCGGGTCAGCGCCAGCGCCTCGACCGCGGTGACGGTGGATTTGTTGGGGTCCAGACGGCCAGCGTGCAGCAGCCGCAGCCTTGGTCCGTCGGTGGGCTGGACTGTGGGCGCGGCAGGCAGGGGGATACCCCATGGGATGATCACGAGCCGGTCGGTGAACTGCCCGCCGGTGAGGGCCTTGACCTGCTCGGCCATGGCCTCGTTGGGCACGACCACAGCCGCGCTCGCCGTGACGATCTCGACGAGTGCCGCGCGGGCCTGCTCACTGTCCGCGGCGGCGATGACGTCGGTTCCGTGGGCGATGGAAATCACTGGTGTGCCGCGGACGGCCCGGGCGAAGGCGAGTGACAGGCCGAATCCCAGATGCTGGGCGTGGATCACGTCAGCTCGTCGGGTGCGCAGGATCTTCTCGACTTCGCAGGTCAGCTCCGCCGTATACGTATCGAACTGCGGCCCGTACGGAGCTTTCACCGTGGTGAGGGTGCGCGTCTGTTCGAAGTTGTGCTTCCAGGTGCCGGAGCCGGGCAGCGCCAGGAAGGTGGCCTGGAAGTGCGGTGACAGCCGTTGGTAGACGTCGCTCGCCCAGATGGTGGAGCCGCAGGACGGCTCCAGGGGCAGGTCGATGCCGGTGATGATGCGGGGGCGGGTCATCGGGGCTCTCCCCGTGGTGAGGTGGACTGGTACGCGGTGAAGGCGGCGCGCAGCATGACGGCAAGGCCGGCCCAGCCCACCGCGCAGGCCGCGTCGATGACCGACAGGCCCGGGGCAAAGCCCTGCCGGGGCCAGGCCTGGGTGTAGTTGGGGTGGCGGGCGGTGAACTCGTTCCAGGTGACAGAGATGTCGTGCTGGGCGAGCGCGGAAGTGTCGAGGTACTGGCGGGTGCCCGAGCCGGCCCACAGCTGCTGCTCGCCGGTGTGGGCGCAGATGTGGGCCAGGCGCTCGTTCTTGTCGGCGGTGTCGGGGATGGGCATCTCGGAGGTCAGGCGCAGCGTGCTCTGCGCGCCCAAGACGACGGCGAGTTGTGTCACCAGGTCGAGGTTGAGGTCGACCAGCCAGCGGTGGCCCGCCGACAGTGGTGGGGCGATCACCTGGAGGGCTTCCTCCAGGTGCGGGGTGCGGGCGTAGGCGAGGCGGAGGGCCTTGAGCATGGTGGTGGGGTTGAAGCTGTCGGCGATCTGCGTCTCGCGCAGAAGCTGCCCGTGGCGGCGTGCGACGGGCACGGTGACCCAGGTGACGCCGTGGGCGGTCTTGATGCGGTTGCGGTTCTGCCAGCCGCGCTCGGTGAACTGCACCGTGTCGTACAGGGCGACGGTGCTGCAGCCGATCAGCGCCTCACAGAACCCGAGCCAGGGCAGGAACGGCGGCTGTTCGATGTAGATCACGGGCACTCCTCTTCCGCCGAATCCGAGGGCGGGTGCAGCAGGGTGAGCAAAGGGGTCTCGAAGGCTTCGAAGGGGCGGCCCAGCACGGCTGCGGCAGGCCGCAGCCGCCAGCCGGCGTCGGCCGCGCGGTGCCGGGTGTAGTCCTCGCTGAGGTACCAGCGGCCGCCTTGGCTCTGATGCCGGGACAAGGCGAGGACCTTCTCGTCGAGGAAGGGCCTGATGTCGACGAGGACGGTGGGACGGAAGCCGCTGCGGGGCGCGTGCGGCTGGCCGTAGAGCACGGTGTGGCAGGAGGCCACGCGGGTGGCGGCGTTGGAGGCGGCCTTGCCGAGTGCCAGATGGTCCTGGTGGTCGTTGGCCGCCGTCGGGCTGTGAGTGATCAGCGTCGTGCAGCCGAGGCGGACCAGTTCGCCTTCCACCCGCGAGATCAGGTCGCGGTCGGCGCGCAGCGCCCCGTCCGTCACCTCGAGACAGGTGACCTCGGCGCCCGTTCCGTGCCAGGCCTGGCGGACCTCGTGCCAGCGGACCTGCGGAGCGAGGCTGAAGCCGCGGGCGGCGTCGGCGAGGGAGACACCACTGGCACCGCGGCTGGCCATCACCACGGTCACCGCGGCGCCGAGTTGCAGGTAGCGGCGCAGCGTTCCGTACGCCATCAGTTCGGCGTCGTCGGGGTGGGCGATCACCGCGACGACACGCTCGTCCTCCTGTGTGAGGGGCACCGGGTCACCGCCCCCGGAAGTCACGGTGGAGCTGTGAGGGCATCGGAAGTTCGCCGGTTGCCTGGTATTTGCCGCAGTACAGCTCGATATCTCCCTTGACCTGCCAGAACGTCACTTGGGCGACACGTAGGCGCGGGTAGATACGCACGGGTTGTACGGCGTGGAGTTGCAGCGTGAGATGGCCGTGCGAGCCGATGTCGATCAGGTCGGCGGTCACGTGGACGAACAGGCCCAGCCTGGCCATCGAGGAGCGGGCACGGATGATCGGCACGAAGACGTCGCTGCCGACCCGCTCCGCGGTGGACGCCAGGTAGATCCGCCCCGGGGAGAGCACCAGGCCTTCGGCCGGGATGGTGTGGTGTTCGAACGGGTTGTCACGGGCGCAGTCGAGATCCCGGCGGGTGTACCACCCGATGCTGGTGCCCAGGTGCAGGTCGTAGGAGTTGGGGCTGAGATGGCCGGGGTCGAAGGGATCGATGTCGATCTCTTTGGTGGTGACCCGGTGGTGGATCTCGGGGCCGGTGAGGATCACGCGGGAACCTCCGCTGTGCGCACATCCCCGGCGACCGCGCGCGGTGACCAGGCGGAGGGGATGCTGAGGTGCCCGTAGGTGCCGAGGTAGGGCATGGTCTGGCCGATCGGCTCCCAGAAGCTGACCTGGCCTGCCCTCATGCCCGGGTACACCCTCAGCGGCTGGACGACCACGATCTCCAGCGTCCACTGGTGCACGGAGCCCAGTTGGCCGAGATCGGCGGAGACCTGCAGAAAGCAGCCGAGACGGCCCAGGGAGGAGCGGCCGATCAGACTCGGCACGTAGCGGTGGCTGCCGATCCGCTCGATGGTCGCGCCGAGGTAGGTGATGCCCGGCTGCAGGACGTAGCCGTCGGCGGGTAGATCGATCGTGTCCAGCTGTGCCGGCTTGTGCGGGTCTGCCACCGGGCCCGTCTGCACCTTGAGCTGGGGTCCGAGGCGGTAGTTGACGCTGTTGGGGTTGATCATGTCGGCGTCGAACGGGTCGAAAGTGATCTCGTCACGCTCGACGGCTTCCTTGATGGCGGAGCCGGTCAGAATCACCGGGCACCCCCTGCCGCCGCGACGTAGGTCTGCTTCAGCAGGCGCCGCTCCTGCTGCGCAAGCCCGGCCTGGTTCCCGGCCAACGGCATCCGGCCGTGGGCGTACCGCCACTGGTCGAACACCAGCAGCTGCCCGGGGGCCAGACGCACCGTGGCACGGTGCTGGTAGGCGGCGTCCACCAGGCGTTCGAAGGCAGCAGCGATACGCGACGCCAGGGGGCCGTCGGTGTCGAGGAGCTCGCCGCGATGCAGGTGGGGCAGCATCTTGCTGGTGAACCGGATCGGGGCACGGCCGTCCAGATTCGGAGGCAGCACGGCGAACCGGGCCAGGCTCCTGCCGACGCCGTGCACCCCCTCATCGGAGAAGTAGCCGAAGACCGGGCGGCGCAGCAGGTCCTGGTCGGTGGCCGTGAGGGCTTCGGTGGCCGCCCACAGATCCGACAGGGCTGAGGCCCCGCCACCGTGGGGGTCGGCGCGGACGCAGTACAGGGCGATGTAGCGCGGGCTTTCTGCGCGGTCGACGAGGTCCACGTGGAGGCGGTTCTCTCCAGTGCCGTGGGTCCGGCCCGGGTCGACGGTGGTGCGTACGCTCAGATCGCTCCAGCAGCCGTCGTTGGGATAGACGCTCAGGACCGGGCCGAGCGAGGAGAGCAGCCCGAGCGCCAGCTCCAGGTTGCGCAGGTGATCGGTCGGGTCCGTGAAGCCGACGAGAGCACGGCCGTTGCCCCTCGTGCTGAGTTGGGCGGCGAACTCCCGGGGCGCCGTCGGGCCGTGGGTGACGGCAGGGGCATCCAGGACCAGCAGGTCGTTCATGACAGCTCCTGCAGGAGATCAGCGAGGACGCCGCGAAGGGTGCGCGGCGGGGTGAGAGACCGGGCCGGCAGATTCAGCCGGTCGGCGAGATAGCGGGTGGTCGCGACGGCACACTCGCCACTGGGCCTCAGGTGGGAAGCCTGGGCAGTGACGGGCTCCTCGCCCAGGGCACGCGCCTGGTCGCAGAGGGCCGCAAGGGTGTGCGCGCCGTCCAGGAGGACGAGGTCCGTGTCGAAGGGCGCGCAGTCGGCCAGAGATTGGCGTGTGACCTGGAGTGGCAGTCCGGTCCGGAAGCTGGCCAGGTTGAGGACGAACGCCTCGCTGCCGATGGCCGTTCGTGCCTGTTCGGTCGCGGCGCGTGCCACGTCCGTGCGGGACGGTAAGACGGCTGGAAGGTGTCCGAGCGTCGCCGACCCCCAGGCGTGGTACGCGGCCACGACGGGGTCCAGGCCGTCGGGCTGTGGAGGTTCGCTGGGGAAGGTCTCCACGGTGATCCGCGTGCTGCCGGGTTCCGCCACGTCGATTTGGACGAGGCCCAGCCCGTTTTCCGGCGCCTTGATCACATGACGTCCCTGGGACGACCAGTGGTACCAGGCACTGTGGCAGTGTCCGGAAACGACGATCGGCAGCGGCCAGCCCTTGTCCTGGTCGGCGATGTCGTGGACGAAGCCGCTGTGGCTGATGCCGATGACGACGTCAGCACCCGCTGCTGTCAGCCGGTCCCGTTCGCCGGCCAGGAGCGTCGCAGTCGGTTCGTGGAAGCTGAACCCGGATCGCTCTCGAAGCGGGATCGCCTCGAAAGCCTGCCGGCCGAGGTATCCGACGATCCCCAGGCGCTGTCCCCGCGCCTGGAGCACGATGCCGCTTTCCCAACGGCCGGCGAAGGCCTGCGGCGGCCGCACGTTGGCGCACACCACCGGCGGGAACGTCTCCGGACACTGAAGGCGCATGAGGTCGGCAACATCGTGGTTGCCCGGCACGAGCGCGTCGTACAGCTCTGTCAGAAGCCCTTGTTCGACGGAGCCTTGGGAGAACTCGTGGAAAGCGTTGCCGCCGAAGAAATCACCGGCGTCCACCACAAGGGCACCGTCGGCCCGCCGCTGGCGCAGTGCGGCCAGCAAGCCGCGCCCCTCGGGAACGGCGGAGTGAAAGTCGCTGGTAACGATCAGGGCGGGCACTATCCACGCCTCCGGATCGCGGCCACCCGCAGCGTTCCGGGAGCCTTCGGCCAGAACTCACCCCGGGAGATGCCGTCGATCTCCTCCCAGTGCAGGCCGTCATCCACCTTGGCGGTGATGCGGTCCTCCAGGGTGCGGCGCGGCACCACCACCACTCCGCGCGACACCTTGCGGGTGGCGGTGAACACGTGGAAGGCCAGCGCCGCTGACAGCTCCCAGTCAAAGGGCAGGATCGACACGAGTACGCTGCCCTCGTCCAGCCCGCGGTCCAAGTCGATGCCGCGCACGTCGCCGATCGTGATGCGGGCCCTCCGGCCGAAGGGCCGCAGCCGGTCCTGCAGAATCCCGCCGAGACGTACATCCTTCTCCACGGCCCAGATCCGGCAGCCGGAGGCCGCGACAGCCGCTGACAGCGTGCCCAGGCCTGCGCCCACTTCGAGGACTTGTGCTGCGGCGGTGAGTTCGGCGCACTCCAGCAGCCGTCGGGCGGTGTCCGCGGAGCGCAGGAAGTGCTGACCGAAGTCGGCACGCGTGGCGAACCCGCTCTGCGCAAGTATGTCGGCGGTGCTGGCAGCGCCGGCGTGTAAGAGGGGCGGCGCCTCCCCAACGTGGCGCGCCACCTGGTCGAAGGACATGGCAGGCACCCCCTTTCGTATGGCTCATGTGCCGCCTCATGTGCCGCGGCTCCACGAGAATCGCTCAACTGTCCGATCAGTTCGATGGCTTGGAAGGAGTCCCGCGGGAGTCCCGCAAACCCCCAAGGCGGTCACCGGCAGGCGGTGGTCGACGGCCGGGAGAGTGCGAAGACGAGCTCCGGGACGCGACACGCCGAGTTGCGGTACGACACGCCCTTCCTCCGTACGGTGGGGAGGCGAGCCGGCCGCGAACGACGGCTGCTTCCGACAGAGTCACGCCAGCGGTTGGGGCGGTCATTGCGCCTGATCAGAGATGGCATTGCGGCTTGCCGCAATGAACGCCATCAGTCTCCCGAGCGAGGTACGGGTCGGATACCGTGAGTGATTCCAGACCGGTTGAACGGGGATGCCATGGCTGCCTCAGACGCTGTTGTCTTTCCGAGTCTGACGGCTGCGTTTTCGCTGGTCAGGGGTAGGGGTGGCGGTGGTGTGGGAGTGATGGATCGTCGTTTCGTTGCTCCCGTGGAGGTCGCGGATGCCGTCGGTTGTCGGACTGCTGGAACAGCACGAGCTTGCCGCCCGTCGTCGTGTGGACGGGCTGCGCGAGGAGGCCGACCGGATCCAGGCCGAGCTCGCGACGGCCGAGCAGGAGTGGCTGGAGTGGACGATCGCCCGCGAGCGTGTCGGTGCGGTGCTGTCCGCGCAGGGCGGGAGTCCGGCTGACGTGGTGGTCGCCGACGTGCCGGGCGGTGCCGGGTCGCAAGTCGAGGTGCAGGCGTCACCGCTTGTGGCAGCGAAGTCGAAGTCGCAGGTTCCGGTGCGGCGGGAGGGGTTGGCCTGGGCGGCACTGTCGGCGGACTATCAGCGCATGCTGAGGGTGCTCGCGGATCGGGTCCGTCTCGGTCAGGGTCCGCTGACCTGCCAGGAGATGGCCTCCGTTTTCGGCATGGACGTGGTGCCGGCCAAGGTGGAGGCGCTGCGGTCGAAGGCGAAACGCCTGGTCGCGCGGGGCTGGCTGGCCGAGCCGGCGCCGGGCCGGTTCACGCTCGCGCAGAATGTGAGCGGGCCAGGCGGCGGGTCATGACCATGGTCATCGACCAGTAGATCATCGCCTCGGCGCTGGTGGTGCGGCGTTCGAAGTCGCGCGCCAGGCGGCGGGTGCGCATCAGGTGGGCGAAGAGACGCTCGACGATCCACCGCTTGGGCAGCACCACGAAGCCGCGCGTGTCGTCGTTGCGTTTGACGATCGCCAGGACCAAGGCGAGCGTGGCCAGGCAGTGCTCGACGAGGTTGCCGGTGTAGCCGCCGTCGGCCCAGACGAGTTCCAGCCGGTGGTGGGCGTCGGCCACCCTGGCTAGCAGAACCTTCGCGGCGGCGCGGTCACCGATGTCCGCGCTCGTGACCATCACGCCCAGCAGCAGGCCCAGGGTGTCGACCACGACGTGCCGCTTGCGGCCGTTGATCAGCTTGCCGCCGTCGAAGCCGCGGTTGTCGGCGCCGACAACGGCGTCCGCCTTGACGGACTGCGAGTCGATCACGCCGGCCGTCGGCTCCGCATCCCGGCCCGCCTTCTGGCGGACCCGGCCGCGCAGCCGGTCGTGGAACTCCCTGACCAGCACGTGGTCGCGCCAGCGGCGGAAGAACGCGTAGACCCGGTCCCACGGCGGGAAATCCACTGGCATCGCCCGCCACTTGACGCCGTTGTCCACGAGATAGCGGATCGCGTCCAGTATCGCCCGGTGGCAGTACGCCTCCGGCTGCCCGCCCCGGCCCCTCATCCAGCCCGGCACCGGCAGCAGCGGCCGGACCACGGCCCACTCCGCGTCCGTCATATCCGAGGGATACCGCCGAACACGTTCCGAGTGATCGGCCGCATTCCCGAACCGTTCTCCGTGAGCGCCAGGGCCCGGTCGGCCTCGGCCGCCTGCGCGCTCAGGGCCGTGCGGCGTTCTGCCAGCTCGTCGCGCTGGCCCTCCAGCCCCTGAAGTGGCTGGCCGACAGCGCGGCGCCGTAGGCCGCCCGTTGATGTCAGCCTGCCCAGCCGATATCGATCACCTCGACGCCGCCGGAGAAGGCGCTGAACCACACCCACGAGCGAGGCCAGAAAACCAGCGCAGCGTGCCAGCCGCCGGGCTGCGGCCATTCACGAACTCGCTGCCTTCGAGCTGCCGTACAACATCTTCACCGGCCGTTTCCGCGTGCCGAGCGAGAAGACCCTGCGTCGTCTCCTGGGCCTGCTCGACCCGGGCGAGACCAGCGTGGCGGGCTTCGCCTACCTCCGCCCGCTCCTCTCGCAAGCGACCTGCACCCCGCCCGGTCTCACCGGTGAGCGCGGCGCTGTTCCCGTTCGGTCAGCCCGTCAGGGATGAGTGGCACAGGACCACGACGGCCCCACCCCGCGCCGCCCGGCTCTGGCGGCGGACGGCAAATGCCTGCGAGGGGCCCGCCGACCCGACGGCAGCCGCCTGTTCGTACTGTCCGCGGTCCGCCACGGCGACGGCATCACCCTGGCCTCCGCGAGATCGGAGCGAAGACCAACGAAATACCATCCGGCGCCACCAGTGCACCGTGCGCTCCACCAACTCCCGGTCGGCGAGGGCCGGGTCGTTGTCGCGGACCTTGACGCGGAACAGCTCGCGGTACCGGGGGAACTTCGCGGCGACGTCAGCCGGGGCCATGGTGGAGCGGTCCACCTCGACCGTCAGCACCGGCACCCCGCCCGGACGCACCTTTCGCCGACCGCCCGGCAGCACGAACGGGAGAGTCCCGCGCCTTGGAATGAGGGAGCACCTCCTTCCCGCGACTGGCGGTCGCCCTGGCCGGCACTGCGGCCACCGGGGAGCGCTCAGCGGGGGCGGACTTGCGCCTGGGTTTACCGGATGCCGGTTTTGCTCCGTTTGCCGCAATTCTGACTGCGGGCATAGCCTGGAGGAGCATCGACCAACGCTGCCGGGTCACGCGAGGTCGCGTCGCGGCCGAGCGTCACGCCGCTGATACGCCGCTGATTCAGCCCGAGTGGTTTCGCGTACGTTCCCGCGCTTTCGCTTCCTCCAGAGGTGCACACCTATGTCCGCAGCACTCGCAGACTTGAGACGACTCACCGGGCAGGGAGACCGGGTACCGCCCGATGTGCTCGACCGACTCGGGCGCAGCCTCGCCACGGACCTGTCCGCCCTGCAGGTGCACACCGGCCCCGACGCCGACCGGGCCGCCCGCGCCGTTGACGCCGAAGCGTTCGCCTGCGGCAGTCACGTCTTCTTCCGCGATGGCGCCTACCGACCGGACACCACTCCCGGGTTCCGACTGCTCGCCCACGAAGCGGCGCACGTCGTCCAGCAGGCGCGTGCCGCCGCCGGGCCGGGCACTATCACGGCCGGCCCGGCGGAGCGCGACGCGCAGCGATGCGCCGAACTGCTCGCGCGTGGGCGCCGCGCCGTCGCCCCGGGCCTCAGGCCGGTGACGGTGGAGCCCGGACTCTCGACGGTGATCCAGCGTCACTCGTCCTACGAGCACCGCGCACTGGGCGAAGTGCCCGTTGACGACCTCGTGGCGATCTGTGCCAGGGATGCGAAGCGTGACGCGGTGCTCGACCGGGAGATACGCCTGTTCGGGCTTTGGCGCGACGACCCGCTGAAGGTCGACGAGCAGCAGGTGGAGGGTTTGTGCCCGTGGATCCGCACGCTCCGATTGGGGAAGGACAACGTGCTCGCGACCTACGGGGAGCTCAACGCCCTGCCGGACTACCTTCCCGACGCCCCCGCGTTCGACAGTCTGCCGCAAGGCGTTCTGATCCCTATCCTGCAGGTAATCCGGCAGCAGTGCTACAACAAGCTCACCTTGCTGCGGACCGGAAACGATCCGAACGTCAGATTCGCGAGGGCGGCGTGCGAACCGTGGCAGATCAGTCAGATCAACAACGTGGTCGAGACGACGGGACTGGACGAGCTGACCCGTGGGATGGGCGTTCGCGGTGAGAACCACTACCAGGGGCTGCTGGCGCGCAACGCCTGCCACTTCGCCCCGTTCTCCTGGTACCGCTGGCAGACTTCGCACCTCATCGCCCGGGACCTGGCCAAGCAGGCGCACGAGCGGCACGACGACGAGCTCGCGCGACGCGCTTGGAAGTTCGCGGGCTACGCGGACCACTTCCTGCAGGACTCCTTCGCGGCCGGGCACTTGATCAACAAGACCCTGATCATGCAGTGGTTCATCGAGTGGGTCGCGAGCACGGACATCCCGGTGGCGGACTGGGACTTCATCAAGGACATGACCACGGTCCGACAGCCGGGCTTGGCGGGCCGGCGGATGTACGAACCGGGCTACCCGGGACCCTCCGACGACCCGCAGACCGCTCAGGAAGCGCTGTCCGTGGAGGACCGCGTCGCGGCCAGCCGGCTCGTGGCCGACCCGACGGGCGACCTCGACGGGACGTATCAGAGGTACCTGTTGTTCCTCTCCAGCGCTGCGGCGCAGCTCGCTTCGGCCAACCTGCACGACTACTACAACAACCACTCCCTGTGGGTCGCCTCACCGGACCACCAACAGCCCTACGAGGTGTGGGGTGACGCCACCCTCCTCACCGGCGGCAACGGCAGCGAGGGGGTACGGGTGACCGGTACGGCGTCGCGGATGTCAAGGGAAGCCATCAGGGAGACCATCGAGAAGGGCGCCACCTCCATCACCACCCAGAAGATCCGTGACCAGTTCCCGACGCAGGTCTACTCCACCCAAGCTGGTCTGCAGACCCTGGAAGCCTGGAACGACACCCAGCGGGCCTTCTGTGCGGACAGCCTGTTCCCCGCCTTCAAGTCCACCCTGGAGGACCTGCTGTTCAGATGCTTCTCCCCGCGCCTCGGTGTGGTGTCGCGGGACCAGGAGCTCGCCACGGTCTGGTGCGAGGACGCCGAAAGCGCCGGGTACAACCCGGTCAGCACGCTCACCTGCCGGGGGCGGGTGTTCGCCGGATCGAACGGCTACGTCTACGAGATCGACCCGGTCGGGGGGCACGTGCTGCGCAAGCTCCTGGTCACGGACTCCATCGGGGCGGGCGACTACGACACCCGGCTGGCGACCGACGGCACCACTCTGTTCGTGGGCGTACACGGCTACGTGTACGGGGTGAACCTGCAGACCTGGGGCAAGCCCTGGTACGTGAGCCTGAAGGGGTACGCACCGGCCAGCGTGCTGTTCGACCGGGGCCGCCTGTACGCCGGATCGAACGGCTACGTCTACGAGATCGACCCGGTCAAGGGGAGCCTGCTGCACCAGCTCCTGGTCACGGACTCCATCGGGGCGGGCGACTACGACACCCGGCTGGCGACCGACGGCACCACTCTGTTCGTGGGCGTACACGGCTACGTGTACGGGGTGAACCTGCAGACCTGGGGCAAGCCCTGGTACGTGAGCCTGAAGGGGTACGCACCGGCCAGCGTGCTGTTCGACCGGGGCCGCCTGTACGCCGGATCGAACGGCTACGTCTACGAGATCGACCCGGTCAAGGGGAGCCTGCTGCACCAGCTCCTGGTCACGGACCCTATCGGTGCCGGCGACTACGACACCCGGCTGGCGACCGACGGCACCACACTGTTCGTGGGCGTACACGGCTACGTGTACGGGGTGAACCTGCAGACCTGGAAGCAGCCCTGGTATGCGAGCCTGCACGGCTACGAGCGAGTGAGCCTGGCGCTCCACCAGCAGGTCGTGGTCGCCGGATCGAACGGCTACGTCTACGAGATCGACCCGAAGAGCGGCGTCATCCGCAACAGCAACCTGCTCACCTACCTCATCGGCGCCGGGAACTACGACACCAGGGTGACCACCGGAGAGCTCCCTGAGCCGTACGTCTACGCGGGCGTGCACGGCTATGACAACAAGGTGCTGGTCAACCCAGGCTGGCACAGGACCACTTGACCACTTCCGAAGAACTGGGCACCCAGTGATCCAGCGATGGGGAAACCGAGGTTCCCGTGATCACGAACGAAGACAGCCAAGCGATCGCACATCTCTCGACCGTGACGGGAGACCGTAAGAACGGCCTCCTCGACTTTTCGGACGAGCGCCAGTACCGAGCCGCGCTGGCGCTCCACAGCCTCGGCGGTCACACGCTGGAGACCCGCCCCGGGATGTTCGCGGCGCTGGCAGAGAGGCGCCACCGCCACCGCGCCAACGGCGGAGTGGCCGGTGAACAGCTGCCGCAGAGCGATCCTTTCGAGACCGGAGCGCAAGTCATCGACGTCAGCTGCCCCCCTGGCACCCAGACTCCCGCCGGGACCGGGTTCGTCGCCATCGTGGACGGCGCCGCGCAGGTGAACGCAACCATCAGCGTCTTCGACTCCCAGCAGAACCTCGTGGCCTGGGGCTCCGGTACCCAGTTCAACGAGGGCGAGTACATGCCGCTGTACGCGGAACCGCAGCCTGGTCAGACCGCCAAGCCGCCCTTGACGGCTCGCATCGCCTATTCCTTCCAGCCCCGGGGCTCCACAGACTGGAGGACCGGCGCCGTACAGCGCGACTTCAACCCCGGCGTCGAAGCCGACCCAGTGGTGGACCACCCGAAGAAGCACCAGCGGAAG
Organism: Streptomyces sp. RP5T; assembly: GCF_003933965.1. Lineage (GTDB taxonomy): Bacteria > Actinomycetota > Actinomycetes > Streptomycetales > Streptomycetaceae > Streptomyces. Next base: position 10,087 of record NZ_RSAJ01000033.1, on the reverse strand, counting down.
GTTGCGACCGACTACATCCGGATCGCGCTCGGACGTGGGCAGAACGCACAGGACGACGTCGACTACTGGTACTGGTACAGCAGCAACCAGACCACCTACGCCCTGCCGTGGTGCGGGAGCGTGAGCTTCACCTCCCGACCGAAGCCGCTCAAATGGGGCCTCAACCCGACGATTATCGGCTACCTCGCCCGCAGCACTCCCGGGTCCGGCGGCTACCAGATGCTGAAGGTGAGTGAGGTCAGGAAGGTGTTCGACAGCCTCAGCGTCAGCGGCAACAAGCTCTCGTGGTACCTGGAGCCACCGGCCACCCAGTCGCCTTGGGGCGAGGGGGGCAACCCCTTGCTGTTCGGGGACCTCCGCTGGCCCAGCGGCGAAGCCGACTACCTGTTCATGCAGTACCTCGTCGACCTGGAAGGCCAAGGGCTTGCCGCATGCGCGACCGTGGCGAGCGCCGACACGCCAGATCAGAACCCGTTGGATGGAGTCACGTACATCCCGCGGATCCAGTTCCTCTACAGCTGCCTGGTCGCGGGCACGCCCATCCTGCTTGCGGACGGCTCCACGATCCCGATTGAAAACGTCGTGCGCGGCTCGGTCGTGCACTGCGGTGACGGCGTCGATCGCGAGGTCAGCTCGACCACGATCTTCAACTTCGGCGGTGACGTCCTGCGACTGCGAACCGAGAACAGCGGTGAGGTGGCACTGTCCGGCAACCATCCGGTGGTCACAGCGGACGGGCTGGTTCAGGCGCACGAACTGGTACCAGGCATCAAGGTACGGGCGCAGGGCGGCAAGGTCTCGGTCCTTGCATCGGTGGACCGCGAACACTACGAAGGTCAGCTGTGCAACCTTCGCCTGGACGAGTCAGCTGAACCTGATCCGGCGAAGAGCACGGTAATCGCCGGCGGGATCGAGGTCGGTGACTACGCGCTGCAGACGTCGCACGACCACTCGTACCGGACCGATCCCGCGCTCGTCCGGGCCATGCTCGACCCCCGCTACCACCCCGACTACGAGCACTACCTGAGCGAGATCGCGGCCGATCGCTGACCGCCAGGCAGCTGCCGCGGGTTCCTCGGAGCCCGCGGCAGCTCAACGAACGACGATCGCAGCATGAGCGTGCCAGCCAGGGCAGGCCCCCGGGGGACCTGAGTGGTTTCAGGTCGCCTTGATAAGGTTATGGGAACGTCCGGGGCTGTTCAGCGTGCCCGTCGGGCGAGGCGGCGGCTCATGACCGCGCTCATCGCCCACTTGATCACTGCCTCCGAGGTGTCGGTACGTGTCTCGTAGTTGCGGGCCAGTCGGCATGAGTGCATCAGCCACGCGCTCATGTCCGATCACACGGCAGAGAAGCCGAGTTGGACGCCATCGACGCTGACACGAAAGACTGCAGCACCAGGGGCCTCCTGTTGCTCGTTTGGATTCGACACCCACGAGCTGTGCGGGAGGCTCCGCTTTCATGCCGGGTCGGCCACGAGATCACCCGACCAAGTCGACAACGTCGAACTCACGCCCACCAAGATCGATAGAGCAACAGCTTCTCAGTCACTCGCTCGCGCCGCGCCGCTATCGTGCGTGAGGCCGCCCGGATCCGGACGCGGTGTCAACGCGCTGGCTACACGAACGAGCAGGCTGCGGCGGCAATCCGCGAGGCCCTACCAGAGGTCACGCGGCTGGAGGCGTGGCGCCTCGCCCTGGGCTGGTCCCGGGCGGACACCGTCACTCAAATCGCTGAGCTCTACCAGGCGGACGGGCTGATGCCACCGGGCTTATCGGAGTCGATGCTGTGCCGGTGGGAACACGACCCCGATGACTGGCCGGGCGGGGACTACGCGGTCATGCTGTGCCGCGTCTACCGAGCCCGTCCCGAGCAACTCGGCCTTCCTCAATCTCAGCGCGTACTGCCGTTGACCTCATGGACGGCGGACATGATCGGGTACGGTCGCCACGACGCCGGCGTCGCCGTGTCCCGCCGGCAGGAAGGGACGGAGCAGATGACCACCGATGCTGGGCTTCCATCTGTCAGAGAATCCCTCCAGCTGGCGCTCCTGGCCGAGCCTGACGGCAGCTCCCTGGTGGACGAGCTCGCCGAGGCGGCGGCCGACCACTACGCACTGAACTACTCCCGACACCCGGTTCCAGTGCTTTTCAAAGAAGTGCGCGCCACCCGCGCGCTGCTGGCAGCGGTGCTTGCCCCGGGCGGGGCAAGCACTGATCTGCAGCGCCAGGTCGGTCGGCTCTCCGCGCTGCTGGGCAACCTCGCCTTCCACCTGGAGGATCCTTCGGGCGCCCGCACCCACTTGGGCACCGCCGCCGCATACGCGAATCGGTGCGGTGACATGGCTCTGGCCGCATGGGCGTACGGGGCGCTGAGCATGGTGGCCCGCAGCACCGGCAACCCTCCTGCGGCCCTTGCCTACGCGGACCGCGGCACCGCCGCGGCACCCCGCGGGCTCCTTCGCGCCCAACTGCACGCATGGGGGCGCTGCCCAGCCTCGCCCAGCAGGGCCGTGACCGGGAAGCGAGTACCGCGCTCGAGGAAGCGCTGAACGAACTCGAAGCCGATCCAGTCGGTGAGGCGCCAGGCCGCTTCGGATTCGATGCCGCCGAGTTGGCGCTGCACCAGGCCGAGGCCGACCTTGCTCTCGGTCGCAACGAGCAGGCCCGCTCCCGCGCCGAGGTCTCCGCAGCCGCGTGCACGATCGGGACACCGGGATGGGCAGCCGCCACCCTGGCCCTGGCTCTGGCGGAGGCCTCGACGCAGCCGTCCGACGCCGCCCAGCGTGGTCTGGATGTCCTGGACCGCGTACCGCCCAGCCGCCTGCGCTCCACTGCGCGCGCCCGGCTGGGTCGACTGGACGTGCTGCTCGCCGCCCGTCCCGCTGACCATGTCGCTGACCTGCGCGAGCGCCTGCGCGTCCTGCCGCCGCCGGTCGACACCCATGGTGTCGCCTCCACCTGAAGCGAACTCCGACATCGCTCGGCCCCGAAGTCTCGCCGTCACCCCTCCCCCCGACCCGCACCGGCCTCAACTGCTGTCGACCCTCCCGGGTTTGAAGGAGTCCCGAAGGAGTCCCGGTTCCGTGATCTGTCACCGGCCGTCGCAGTGAGTGATTGGATGGATGCGTGGAAGAGACCACTCGTCACCCACTGGCCGTCGCGCGGATAGCGCGCGGAATGACGCAGGACGCGCTCGCCGGGAGAGTCCGCGCTGCGGCCCGCCAACACGGTCTGCGCTCAGGAACCGACAAGGCGCGCGTCCGCAAGTGGGAGCGCGGCGTGGCCCCCAACAGCGAGTCCCAGCTGTACATCGCCGAAGCGCTTGGCCTGCCCGTCGACATCGTCCGTGTCGATGACTGGCCGAACTGGCTGCCGCGCACCGCCGACGGCGTGGTCCCGCTCGGACCCCACAGCTCCGTGCCCGCCCTGAGAGAGGCCCTGCGAACAGCGATGGACCGCCGCACCTTCTTCACGATCTCCGGCGCCACCCTGTCCGCGTTGGCCGCGGACTGGGCCGCCGGCCCTACGAGCGCGCTCGCCCAGGTACGCGACGGCCAGCCAATCGGCGAGGACTTCGTCGCCTTCCTGGAGAGCACCACCAAGCAACTCGCCAGCCACGCCACGGAACAACGGCAGCACACCGCCACGCTGCTGGATGCCCACCTGTCCACAGTGACCGACCTGCTCGAACACGGCCGCTACACGCCCGCCCTCGCCCAGCGTCTGCATACCTTGGCAGCGTCCCTGTCTCAGACCGTCGCCTGGCACCGCTTCGACCTGGGCCGCCACACTCACGCCAGCCAGAACTGGATCGCCGGTCTGCACAACGCCCACGCAGCGGGGGACCACGATATGGGCGCCGGCCTCCTTGGCGACCTCGCATACCAGGCTGCTTGGCGCAATGATCACACCACCGCGGCAATCATCCTCAACCACGCCCTGACCCGCGCCCGCAACCCTGCCGCCCGCTGCCTGCTCCAGCTACGCCTCGCCCGCACCCTCGCCGCGCAGGGCGACCGCAGCGAACGACGCGCCGTGCTGCGGGCGCTTGCCGCAGCGGAGAAACACCTCAACGACGCAGGCGCCGAGCGGCCCGCCTGGTGCGCCTGGGTATCCGAAGCCGATCTCGCCGTGGACTCCGGACAGGCGCTCTTGGAACTGGGCGACACCGGCCGCGCCCACCAGCTCATCACCGAAGGCGAGCGACTGCTGCCCGCAGCCCGTGACAAGACCCGCGGTGTGTTCCTCGCCTACCGCGCCGCGAGCTATCTCGATCTGAAAGAACCCGAGCCCGCCGCGGCCGCCGCCACCCAGTCCCTGCTCTTGGCACGCCGCATCGGAGCACCCCGCTGTGTACAGCTCGTCGACGACCTGCTCCCCCGGTTCGAGCCCTACGCCCGCACGCAAGGCGTACCGGAACTCTTCCAACTCGCCGCCGTCTAGTGAAAATGCGTACGGGCTCGCACTTCACATGAGGTCTGGGACGAAGTGCGGGCCCCGACCGGGGGATCGTCGGGGCCCGCCGCCAGCTGTCCTACCGTGCTCCTCGCGAGCTTCAGGATCTGGCGAAGGGCCCGGCGGGGTGGCGGTCTTGGTGCTTCTTCTTCGAGGTGCCTACGGGTGTGGCCCGCCGGTCGTGCTCAGGCGCGCATCGCTCGAGTCGGGTTGGAACCAGCGGATGGTCTCAACCGCTCATGCCCCCCATAGCGCACGGGGCGCGGGGGTTGCTGGCGGGTGGCGTCGTCCCCGGTGTTAGCCGGCCGTGCCGACGTACAGGCGCTGGTTGAGGCCGGTGGCCCAGAAGTCGTAGCGGGTCCGCTCTCCCAAGTTCTTGCTGGACTTCACGCAGAAGCCCTTGCCCAGGTTGGCTGTCACCCGCCACACGAGCGTGTTCGTGTTCGCGTAGTAGACGCTGACCTTGGGCGCGAAGCCGTCCGCGCGGGTGTCGCACACGGTCAGCGTGTCGCCGTTCGCGACAAATTGCGCGGTGCCCCGCTTCACTCCGTTCGTGTCGACCATGGCCTTGGGGCCGAAGCTCCCCGCCTCGGCGACGCCGGTCGTGAGCATGAGGCAGGCGGCAGCCGCCGCGCCGATGCCCAGGGTTCGCGCCGCCAGGTTCTTCCGTATCTTCACCGTCGTTCCAATCTGATCTGTGTCTTCGTGCGCGGGACAGAGGTCTGGGAGGGGTTCGCCGGACTGCGGCGGGGCGCGTGCCAGGGACCGGTTCATCAGGCGAGGTGGGCCAGAGCCTTGGCGAGGAGCCCGATCAGCCCGATCAGCGGGATCAGTGCGACGTACGCCAGTGGGCGGCTGAGGAGAGGGCTGCCGGGGTCCATGTGCGACCGGCCGGGCAGCGGCACCGGCGGCGGCAGACGGCGCAGGCGGCGGTGGGCGACGGCGTTCGCCACCAGTGCCGCGGGGGCGGCGATGACCGGGGAAAGGGGGTTCCACCAGCCCAGGCACAGAGTCCGGACCGTGAGCTTGCGTATGAGCGCGGTGCCGCACGGTCTGCAGAAGGGACCGTCGATGGCCTGCCAGCGCATCAGCACCAGCAGGCCCTGGTGGGAGCGCACGGTGACGCAAGCGACCTCGGCCGCGGCACACGTGCGGCAGCGGACTGCGAGATCAAGTTCGGGGTTGCCGACGCTGTACCAGGCCACGGTGGACGGGGCGTTGCTCGCGTACCAGTCCGGGAGCGGGTACTCGGGGACGAAGCCGTTGTCGAGGCTGGTGTGCGGCTGATGGGGCAGGCTCACGAACGGATCTCCGGATCACTTCGAGAGGGCGGGCTCAGGCCGCGGCACGTCGGACACGGCGCACGGCCTGGGCGAAGTCGTGGCACGCTTCTGCGGCGGCCGAGGCTGGGACGCCGGGCCGCGCCTGCATGCAGCGAATGACGGCGGAGCCGACCACCACGGCGTCCGAGAAGCTCGAGGCATGGGCGGCTTGTTTGGGTGAACTGATGCCGATCCCGGTGGCGACCGGCAGGCCGGTGGCGTCGCGGAGGCGGCTCACGAGGCGCGGCAGATACGGGCTGAGGGTGCGTCGGGTGCCGGTCAGACCTGGTGTCGCGGGGGCGTAGGCCATGCCGGTCGTCGTTTCACCGAACTCGGCGAGACGCGCAGCGGATGCGTGGCGTGGGGCGAGGGCGACGTTGTACAGCCCGGCTTCGGCGGCTGCCTCGCGCCAGACGGGCGCCGAGGCTGCGGGGAGGTCGGGCACGAGTACGCCTGCTCCGCCGGCGGCGGCTAGCTCCCGGGCGAAGGTCTGCGGGCCGTAGGCCCGGATGGGCTCCCAGTAGGACATGACGAGGAGCGCAGCGGGGGTGCGCGCGGTCACCTCGCCGACGGCGGTGAACAGGTCCCGCATCTGGAAGCCCTCTGAGCCGGCGAGTGCTTGCGCGGTGGCCTGCTGGATGACGGGTCCATCCAGGTGGGGATGATGGTGCGGAACGCCCAACTCGAGCACGTCCGCGTGCTCGGCCGCTTGAAGAAGAACGTCGCGGCTGGCCGTACGGCTCGGGTAGCCGACGGGCAGGTAGACGGCGAGCGCAGCGCGCTGCTCTTCGCGACTGATCGCGAGCGCGTAGTCGAGTCGGGCAGCGGACCAGGACACGGGTGAGGTGCGCATGATGGCCTCTCGGGTGGGCCAATCTGGTGGGGCGGCTGGGGGATTCGGGCCTGACGGCGGGTCTCCGGGCGGCAAGGGCACCCGCCCGAGACCAGAAGCCGTTCTTGGTTGCCGGCCCAAGCCCAGGGAATGCCGGGCGGTTCTCGGCACCATGGAGTTGTGCGATGAACCGAGGCCGGTCAGGAGGCCGACAGTGTCAGCGGGTGATGGGGGCTGCGCCTGTTTGCGTGCGCCTCGAGTAGCGGGCCGGTGAGGTCCTGTTCAGACGCTGGGTGAACCGGTGAACTGGTAGTTGCGGTACGACTTGCCGTCGTTGTTCCAGTCGAGCCGGAGCGTGGTGTCGGCGTAGACGCGCTTGCTGGTCTTGAACTTGATGGTGGGCGTCGTCCAGGAGCCGTTCCCGGCGGAGTTGGAATGCTCCAGCTTGTACTCGATGTCGTAGGTCGCGGTCTTCACGGTGGCGCCGCTGTCGGGCCGGACCAGGAAGAGGCGGAGTTGCGCGGCGTCGAACGTCGAGGTGTTTCCGGAGTAGGACGGCGGGGCGTCCCAGCTGAGGGTGGCCTTGCCGTAGGCGTAGCCACCGGACCTCGCGGCGCAGGCCTTGATCTTGACGTCCCAGTTGTCGGGCCAGGGGCCGTTGTAGCCGGCGTCATCGATGGTCTTGCTGCTGGTCTTGCAGCTCCAGGACAGTGCCGAGGCGGGTGTGGTCATCGCGACCGTGGCGCCCAGGGCGCTCATGGCCACGGTGGAGGCCACGAGGGTGGTCCGCAGGGTCTTTCGGTGGTGCGTCGACAAATGGCGCACAGCAACCTCCTGTTGAGGGTGCTGGGGCTCCAGCCCAGGAGTTGCGCCCAGTCCTGCTGTGAGCAGAACAGGTGCGGCTATCCTGGTGCGAGGCGTGCGACAACACGCCTCTGTGGCACCCCAGCGGGTTCGTGGGTTCGAGCTCTGGGTGCGGGCGGCTCTCGCGAGCCGCCACTGGTGGCCGTGTTCTGCGACAACAGGACACGGCCACATTCAGTTGTTTGCCGAGCGTGACTCGCGACGAGTCGAAGGCGGGGCGTGCCTCTCCTGCGACAACAGGAGAGGCATGTCCCTGCCAGCCATCCAGATGAGCGGCGCACGGGCCCGGTGGCCCGAGGTGTCCTGGCTCACGCGCCCTGGAATGCGTGAGTCTCGGAGGCTGCACCGCCTCCCCGACCCTCAAAACAAGGTCAGTCACCTGGTTTGGTTACGGAGACTCAATCATGTGCGGAGCGAAAGAATCAACGGCGGCGTAGTGCGCGCAGTGATGATGCGACTAACCTCATCGCTTACTGTCCGCACACAGAGATCTCTCATGCGCTGTGAGTGGTTTTGTGTCGGTCCGGGCCCTGCAGTCCGGATGTGGGCGGTAACCGGTTTGGAACTCAGGAGGCACGGTGGCACGGCAGCCAGTTCAAGCCCGAGCGCGGGCGAAGTACGACGCGATCTTCAAAGCTGCCGCAGAGCTGTTCGCCGAGCAGGGGTTCGCCGCGACGTCGGTCGACCAGATCCTGGACCGGGCGGGCGCCTCCAGGGGATCCTTGTACAACCTCTGGAAAGACAAGGACGAGCTCGCGTACAGCGTGGTCACCGAGTCGCTGATCATTGACTCGATCACTCCGGCCCAGCCCCTCCTTCAGAGCGTCGTGGACGCGTCGATTCTTCTGGCTGTGCTGACGCCTCGTGTGACGGTGATCAGGGCGGCGAACCGGCTGGCGACGGAGCAGGGGAAGGCCTTTTTCGGGTACCTCTGGCGGGCGTACACCCCGGTGATCACCGAGCTGATGACGCATGCCAGGGATCTGGGGGAGCTTCAGCCGGGAGTGGAACCGGGTGACTGGGCAGGCCTGTGGATCGACGCGTGGGTCGGTCTGGACCTGCGCTTCAGGGAGAACTACGGCGAGCTGGCGGCTGCGGTGGCCGTGCTCAACCAGCAGATGACGCGCTCCGTGGCGACTCCGGAAACGCTGGCAAAGTTGCAGCTCTCCGTCGGACGTGGCCACGAGCTGATCTCCACCTCCCAGCATGCGGAGGCCTATTTCGCCTCCCTGCAGGAGGATCTGAAGGCGAAGCGCGATGCCGCGCCGGAGCCCACAAGCTGATCCGCGGGTCGTGCGTTTCGGGGGGTGCAGCCCGCTGCACCCCCCGAAACGCGTCTTGCGGTGCGTCAGCCCAGCCGGACGGGGATCTTCGTGAATCCGTTGGCGATGAAGGAGGGCGGCTGGGGCAGCTGCTGGGTGTCGGCCGCCAGACGGGCCTTGGGGAAGCGGTTCAGCCAGCGAGAGACGGCGATGATTACTTCGCGCCGGGCCAGTGGAGCGCCTGGGCATACGTGCGGTCCGTGGCCGAACGCGAGGTGCTTGCGGCGGGTGGGTCGGCGGACGTCGTAGACGCCGGGTGCGGTGTGGACGCTCGGATCTATGCCGGCGGCCGCGGTGTGGATCAGGATCGGTTCGCCTTTGCGGAACGTCTGGCCGCTTGCGGCATCGTCGAAATCGCGGACGGCGAAGCGCAGTGGGACGCTGGCCGCCGGGGGCTGCAGTCGCAGGCTTTCGTCCAGAGCGTCCTCCAGGGATGCCTCCCCGCTGACCACGAGGGCGCGCTGGGCCGGCTGCGTCAGCAGGTGCACGATCAGCGTGCCGATGGCGTGCACCGTGGTTTCGGTGGCCGCGATGACGACCAGCATCAGCTGCGCCAGGAGCTCTTCATCGGACAACGGGTCGTTGCCCTGTCCTGCGGCGCGGATCAGGTCACTGACCAGGTCGTCACCGAGCCGGGTACGCCTGGCGGCAACCATCTCCCCCAGCAGCGCCAGCACCGTGTCCATGGAGCGTTGCATGTCCGCGGGGCCTGCCGAGGTGTCGAACAGACCCGTCGCCGCACGGCCGAACTGGCCCATGCGTGACGACGGCACGCCCATCAGCCGCGTGACGACCTGTTGCGGGATCCGCAGGGCGAAGGCGGGCACCAGGTCCACGATGCCGGGGTCTGCCGCGAGGATTTCCAGGTCGTTGAGGGCTTCCTCGACGATGGTTTCGATCACTGGTGTCATCTCGCGCACCCGGCGAGGCGTGAGGCCGGCTTGGATCGGGGCGCGCAGCCGGGCATGCTCCTCACCTTCGGCGTTGAGTGCGTTGCGGGGTCCGGCCCACTGACGGAGCACGCCGTCGACGGCAAGGCTGCCGTCGCGGAAGCCGGGCCAGTGGTCGGCGTTGCGGCTGACGTCGTTTCCTGCGGCGAGGCGCTGAGCGAGGTCGTAGGCGACGACGACCCGGGCTTGCACGCCGCCCGGTAGTACGGCCATGGGGGCGGGGCCGTACTGGTGCAGGGTGCTGCCCTCGGCGGCGTTGCTCCGTCCAGGGGCGGACCCCTTCAGGTGGAACGGGCACCCGTGGGGGGGCGACTGAGGACGGCCGCTGCGGGCGCGTGGCAG
>NZ_RSAJ01000339.1 GCF_003933965.1 Streptomyces sp. RP5T | reverse complement strand
TCCTGCGACCGCGTGGGCTGTCCCACCCCCGCCCGGCACCCGGTCTCCTTCGCCTGGCAGACCCAGTCGACCACCGACCGCGCGCAGATCGAGCGCTGGGCCCGGCACCAGCCCCAGGCCAACTTCATCACCGCCACCGGCATGGTCCACGACGTCCTCGACGTCCCCCTGGAGGCCGGCCGGGAGGCCCTGGAGCGGCTGCTGGCCGCCGGCATCGAGGTCGGGCCGGTCGCCGAGAGCGACGACGGGCGGCTCCTCTTCTTCACCCTCACCCGCGGCACCCCCGAGGACGAGGACGAGTGGTGGCCGTGCGAACTGGACTGCCACCCCGAGACGGCCGACGAACACCCCGGTCTTCGCTGGCACTGCCGTGGCTCCTACGTCCTCGTACCGCCCGCGCGGCTGCCCGGTGACCAGGCCGTGCACTGGGTCCGCGGCCTCGAACACCCGCTGCCCGACCCGCTGAGCCTCCTGGAAGTCCTCACCGACGTCTGCGCACGCCACGTGGGCGAGGAGCCGGACCACACCGACGCGGCCTGGCCCCTGCGCCGGTAGCGGACCGGTCCGGCCCGCCCTACGAGCCCTGCGCGGACGTCAGTCCCTGGATCCGCCCGAGCACGTCGACCTTCGGGTCGGCCGCGCCCCTCGGCGGGTCGAGCGCCACCTCGTTGGAGACGAACTGCATGGTCAGCGACTGCTTGATCTCGCCGGTCGTCAGCGCGAGCACCGCGTCACCGGGGTTGGGCACCGACGTGCCGGAGTGGGCCGTCTCCTTCACGTAGTGGTGCGTGGCGAAGAACACCAGCGCCCCGCCGTCCTTCGTGCGCAGCGCCAGGGGCGCGTAGGTGTCGTTCGCCAGCGGCTCGTCGAGGTACTGGGTGGCCAGGCCCGGCCTGATGGCGTCCTTCGCCCGGTCGGCCCGCCACACGCTGGTGTGCGTCCCGTCCGCGAAGACGTCCCCGCCGCTCTTCAGATAGCTCACGTACTTCTTGCTCAGGTCCCCGGGCTCCGCGGCCAGACCGGCCGAGTTCGCGGGCACCGCCTCGGCCCAGCCGTCCGCGTCCTCCTTGAACTCCGGCACCTTGCCCTCGGCCACCAGCGTCAGGAACGCCACCTGGAACGGCTCGTTCATGCCGTCGCGGGTGAACACGAGCAGCCAGCGCGCGGTGCCGCCCTTGTTGCCGGCCGCGTCGGCGACGAACCAGCGCGGCCAGCCCGCCTTCTTCGGGATGGTGTACGTCACGTCCGACAGCTTCAGCGGGGTGTGCGCGGTGTTGCCGCCGGGGCTGTTCGTCTTCCCGGCCTTCAGCCGCGCCGCGTCGATGGCGCCGAGCGCGCCGGTGACATGGGCGGCGTCCAGCGAGCTGTCGTACGCCTTGTCCGCCGCGTTGTACGCGTTCGTGAACTGCTGGAGCGCCTTGGCGGCCTCCGCCCTGGTGGTCGCGGGAAGCACCTCCCGCTCGCCGTGCACCACCACGCATCCGCTCGCCGTGAACGACAAAGCGGTCACGGAGGCTGCTATCAGTGCACTCCGGTCAAGCCTGCGGAGCCTTCGAGGGCCGCGATCCCTGCTCATCAGGTGCCTTCACCTTCCCCTTCCCGGAGGCGAACCCTACCGGGGCGAGGAACAGCGCGAGCGTCGGGACCAAGTACAGCAGCCACACCGTGACCTGAAGGACCGTCGGGTCCGGCTGGAAGTTGAACACACCCTTCAGGAGCGTGCCGTACCAGCTGTCCGGGGCGATGGTGTCGCTGATGTCGAAGGCCTTGTCGTTGAGGCCGGGCAGCCAGTCGGCCTCCTGGAGGTCGTGGAAGCCGTACGCCAGCACGCCCGCGGCCACGACGACGAGCATCCCGCCGGTCCAGGTGAAGAACTTGGACAGGTTGATGCGCAGGGCGCCGCGGTAGAACAGCCAGCCCAGGGCGATCGCCGTGAGGATGCCCAGGGCCGCCCCGATCAGCGGGCGCGGGGTGCCGTCGCCGGCCGCGTGCACCGAGGTCCACACGAACAGGGAGGTCTCCAGCCCCTCCCGGCCGACGGCGAGGAACGCGGTGGCGACCAGGGCGCCCGTCCCCATCTGCAGGGCCGCGTCCAGCTTGCCGTGCAGCTCGGACTTCAGGTGCCGGGCGGTGCGCCGCATCCAGAAGACCATCCACGTCACCAGGCCGACCGCGATGACCGACAGGGAGCCGCCGAGCGCCTCCTGCGCCTTGAACGTCAGCTCCTGGGAGCCGAACTCCAGGGCGCACCCGAAGCCGAGGGCCAGCGCGACGGCGACGCCGATGCCGGTCCAGATGGGCCTCAGGGCGTCCCTGCGGCCGGTCTTGACCAGGTAGGCGATGAGGATGCAGACGACCAGGCTGGCTTCGAGCCCCTCGCGCAGACCGATCAGGTAGTTGGAGAACACGGGTCAGGCCTCCTCGGAGAACAGCGTGCTGCCCCACCAGTCGTCCTTGTCACGGACGCCGGGCGGGACCGCGAAGACCGCTGAACCCACGTGCTGGATGTACTCGTTGAGCGCGTCGGTGGACAGATGGCGCTGGATGCGGATGAAGCCCTCGCGGACGTCCTTCTGGTACGCGAGGAAGAACAGCCCCGCGTCCAGCCGGCCGAGCCCGTCCGTGCCGTCGGTGAAGGAGTAGCCGCGGCGCAGGATCGTCGCCCCGCCGTTGGAGTCGGGGTGCGCGAGCCGGACGTGCGCGTCGGGCTTCATCGCCGGCAGGAACGGCTTGTCGCGCTCGTGGGCCTTGCCGACCGGGGCGCCCTCGCCCTTGTCGCGGCCGAAGACGTCCTCCTGCTCCTGGAGCGAGGTGCGGTCCCAGGTCTCGATGTGCATGCGGATGCGGCGGGCGACGAGGTAGGAGCCGCCGTGCATCCACGGGGCGTCCTTGGCGTCCTTGGCGGAGTCCGCCCACACGAACTTCTCCAGCCGGTCCGTCTCGGTGCCCGCGATGTTGCGGGTGCCGTCCTTGAAGCCCATCAGGTTGCGCGGGGTCTGCGCGTCGGGCGTGGTCGAGGACGTCTTGCCGAAGCCGAGCTGGGACCACCTGATGACGACCTTGCCGAAGCCGATCCGGGCCAGGTTGCGGATCGCGTGGACGGCGACCTGCGGGTCGTCCGCGCAGGCCTGGACGCACAGGTCGCCGCCGCTGCGGTTCTTGTCGAGGTTGTCCCCGGCGAACTGGGGTAGGTCGACGAGGGCCTCCGGCCGCCGGTCGGCCAGGTCGAACTTCTCGAACAGGGACGGTCCGAAGCCGATGGTGAGCGTCAGCCGGGACGGCTTGAGCCCCAGCGCCTCCCCGGTGTCGTCCGGCGGCGCCTCGGTGAGACCGCCGTACGCCCCGTCCCCGACCGCCTTCCCGGCGGTCATCCGGCGGGCGGCGGCCGTCCAGTCCTTGAGCATCCGCACGAACTCGGCGCGGTCCTCGGTCGTCACGTCGAACGCGGCGAAGTGCAGCCGGTCCTGGACGGGCGTGGCGATGCCGGCCTGGTGGGCGCCGTGGAACTCCACGGCGGCACCGGCCTCGGCGGCGGTGGGGGCGATGTCGTCCCCGGTGCGGGTCATCGCGACCGCGCCGCCGGCCGCGGCGGCACCGAGCGCGAGCCCGGCACCGCCCCAGCCGATGAGCGCGCGGCGCGAGGGAGTCGACTCGTGGGTCGTTTCCGTCATGGCCCCGGCCTCAGGAGGACTTGGTGACGACGGCGGCGGCGAGCTTGGACAGCGGTTCCGCGAGCGCGTTCACACCGTCCGACAGCTGCTTGCGGTCGGCGTCGCCGACCTTGTCGTACGAGGTGAAGTCGTACGACGACTTGTCCGCGCGGTACTTGTCCAGGAGCGTGTCGAGCGCGGTGAACTGCTTGTCGAGCTCGGTGACCAGGGCGGCGTCGTTCTCCTTGGCGACCGGCTTGAGCAGCTCGTACGACTTCTCGGCGCCCTCGACGTTGGCCTTGAAGTCGACGAGGTCGGTGTGCGAGTAGCGCTCCTCCTCGCCGGTGACCTTGCCGGTGGCGACCTCGTCGAGGAGCTCCTTGGCGCCGTTGGCCATGGAGGTGGGGGTGATGTCCGCCTTGCCGACCCGGCTCTGCCAGTCGGTGAGGTCGGTGATGAGCTGGTCGGCGAGGGCCTTGTCCGCGGCGGTGATCTTCTTGTCCTGCCAGAGGGACTTCTCCAGACGGTGCCAGCCGGTCCACTTCTGGCCGTCCTCCAGGCCGTCCTCGCGCACGTCGACCTTCGGGTCGATGTCCCCGAAGGACTCCGCGACCGGCTCGGTGCGCTCCCAGCCGATCCGGGAGGGGGCGTAGGCCTTCTTGGCGGCCTCCAGGTCACCGGCCTTGACCGCGGCGGCGAAGGTCTTCGCCAGCGGCAGGGTGGCGTCGGCCTGCTCCTGGGCGTACTTGCGGTAGGCGGCGACGGCCGTGTCCAGACGCGGGTCGCGCTTGGCCGCGGTCCCGCCGGTGGCCGTGACCTCCTGGCGGATGCCGTCGCCCTTCATGCCGGGCTTGCAGGCGATCGTGTAGGTACCGGCCTTCACCTCGGCGGTGACCTTCTGCCGGGTGCCCGGGCCTATGTTCTCCCGCTCGGTGACGATCCGGTCGTCCGGGAACAGCACGTAGACCTCGGTGACCTTGGAGCCCTTGTTCTCGATCGCGAGTTCCAGGTGACCGGCCGGGAACTCCTTCTTGGAGACCTCGCACTCGCTGTCCGTGGCGGTCACGTCGATCACGCGGTCGCTGTCACCGGAGCTTGCCTTCTCCGTGCAGCCCGTGACGGCGGTCAGTGCCGCCACGGCGGTGGCGGTGACGGCGGACAGTCTGGCGGCTCGCATGCGGGCTCCTGGTGCTGGCTGAAACATCACGTGACGGGCATCACAAATTAAGTGAGGCTAGCCTAACTTATCCGAGGCTTACCTGAGTGATACCGCGCGATGGCTCAAAACAGACACCAAGAAAAGGTCAAAGAAACCCCAAAGCTTCCCTCCGAGTGGCAGGCGCGCCGCAGGTGCCTCAGGGGCGCGGGGAACTGCGCGACCAGCCCCCACCTGTCCGCGGACGAGACGTGACCCTCTCCCCGTCCGGCGTGGATGCTTCAATTCACCCCGTGAGTGACTACGACGTGCTGCGCGTCTTCTGTGCGCCGAACGGTGGCTACGGCAACGAGCTGGGAGTCGTCCGCGAGGGTTCCGTGATGCCGGACCGGGACGAGCGGCAGGCGTTCGCCGCGAAGCTCGGGTTCAGTGAGACCGTGTTCGTCGACGACCCCGAGCGGGGTGTCATCGACATCTACACCCCCTCCGTGCGGCTGGCGTTCGCCGGATACCCCTGCGTCGGAGCCGCCTGGCTGCTCGACGTGCCCGAACTCGTCACGCCCGCCGGAATCGTGGGCACCCGCCTCGACGGGGAGTTCAGCTGGATCGAGGCACGGGCCGAGTGGGCGGCCCCCCGGACGTTCCGGCAGTACGGCACCGCCGCCGAGGTGGACGACCTGGCCGTCCCGTCGCCGGGGGAGTGGATCTACGCCTGGGCCTGGGAGGACGAGGCCGCCGGACGGATCAGGGCCCGCGGCTTTCCCGGCCGGGGCGACGGTGTCGAGGAGGACGAGGCCACCGGCGCCGCGGCTCTCCAGCTCACCGCCGAACTCGGGCGTGCCCTGAACATCGTTCAGGGTGCCGGCTCGCAGATCCTCACGGCCCCGCAGCCGGGCGGCTGGGTCGAGGTGGGGGGCCGGGTCTTCCTGGAGCGCTGACGCCGACGCTCACGCCGACAGCGGGAACTCCTCACCCAGCGCCCGGAACACCCCCGTGTTCAGCGCGAACGCCCGCCTGCACTCCGCGACGATCCGCTGCCGCTCCAGTTCGTCCGCGCGCACCGCGTCCAGCAGCTCCCGGTAACCCCGCTTGAACGCGGCGGGGTTGGGGATCTCCTCGAAGACGTAGAAGCGCACGCCGTCGCCCTTCTTCTCGAAGCCCCAGGTCCTCTCCGCCCTGTCACGGATGATCTGGCCGCCCGAGAGGTCGCCCAGGTACCGCGTGTAGTGGTGCGCGATGTAGCCGGCGGGCCAGGACTCCGCGCACACGCGCACCCGGTCCGCGTACACCCGCGTCGCGGGCAGCGCGGACAGGCCCGACCGCCACCCCGGCCCCCGCAGATGCGCCAGGTCCCGCTCCAGCGCCCGCAGCCGGAACAGCTCCGGCCGGACGAAGGCGCCCGCCACCGGGTCCGACGCCAGCCTCCCGGCCCCGCTCTCCAGCGCCTCGTAGACGAACCACAGCTGCTCGGTGTAGCGCGCGTACGCGTCGACGCCGAGCCTGCCGCCGAGCAGGTCGCTCATGAACGTCGAGGTCTCCGCCTCCACGTGCTGCTCGTGGGACGCGGTGCGGATGAGTGTCGAGAACGAGTCCATGGGGCAGATCTTCATTGTTAGGGTTACCTAAGTCAATACTTTGCCGACTTCCTGTCGGCAACCTTCCCGACAGCGTGTCGGCAAAAACCCGCCCCGGCACCACAAAGGCCCGCCCTCCGGGGAGGGCGGGCCATCAGTGCGCACAAGCTACGGCAGCGTCAGGATCTCCGCGCCCGTCTCCGTCACCACCAGCGTGTGCTCGAACTGGGCGGTGCGCTTGCGGTCCTTCGTGACGACCGTCCACCCGTCGTCCCACATGTCGTACTCGTGCGTCCCGAGCGTCAGCATCGGCTCGATCGTGAACGTCATGCCGGGCTGGATGACCGTCGTCGCGTGCGGGCTGTCGTAGTGCGGGATGATCAGGCCGCTGTGGAAGGAGGAGTTGATGCCGTGGCCCGTGAAGTCACGGACGACTCCGTAGCCGAAGCGCTTGGCGTACGACTCGATCACGCGGCCGATGATGTTGATCTGGCGGCCCGGCTTGACCGCCTTGATCGCGCGCTCCAGGGACTCCCGGGTCCGCTCGACCAGCAGCCTGCTCTCCTCGTCGACGTCCCCCACCAGGTACGTCGCGTTATTGTCGCCGTGCACCCCGCCGATGTACGCCGTCACGTCGAGGTTGATGATGTCGCCGTCCCGCAGCACGGTCGAGTCCGGAATGCCGTGACAGATCACCTCGTTGAGGCTCGTGCACAGCGACTTCGGGAACCCCCGGTACCCGAGCGTCGACGGGTAGGCGCCGTGGTCGCACATGTACTCGTGCGCCACCTTGTCCAGTTCGTCGGTGGTCACCCCGGGAGCGATCAGTTTCGCGGCCTGCGCCATCGCCCGGGCCGCGATACGGCCGGCGATCCGCATCGCCTCGATCGTCTCCGGGGTCTGCACCTCCGGGCCCGTGTACGGCGTCGGCGCGGGCTTGCCGACGTACTCGGGGCGCCGGATGTTTCCGGGCACGGAACGGATGGGGGACAGCTCCCCGGGCACGAGCAGCGACTGGCCAGACATGCGGACGAGTCTATCCAGCGGCGATGGGGGAACATGTCGGTGGCGAGAGGAGCTGGTCATGCCCTTGTTCAAGAAGCGTGCCGCTGGTAAGGCGGGCGAGTGGTACTACTGCCTGGAGCACAAGAAGGTCGAGGAAGGGCCCGAGTGCCCGGCCAAGGACCGCTTCGGGCCCTACGCGAGCCGCAAGGAGGCCGAGCACGCGATGGAGACGGCCCGCGAGCGCAACCTCGAGTGGGAGAACGACCCCAAGTGGCACGACGCCCCCGCGAGCAGCGAGGACGGCTGACCGGCTGATCACGCCTCCATGGGGGCGGGCGCGGCTGCCGCGCGTCGCTCGCGCAGCCGCGTCGCGTGCTCGTCGGTGCGGACGTCGTACGACATCAGCTTCGGCAGGCACAGAGCCAGCAGGCCCACCGCGCCCGCGCACAGCAGGCCGCCGGACCAGACCGACGTCCGCACGCCCCACCACGCGGCGAAACCACCGGCCCGGACCTGGCCCACGGTCGGGCCGACCGAGTACGACAGCAGTTCGATCCCGGCGAGCCGCCCGCGCAGCTCGTCCGGGATCGTCTGGTTCCACATGGCCCCGCGAAAGATCCCGCTGACCATGTCGCAGCCGCCGGCCACGGTCAGGAACAGCAGCACCAGCCACACGTCGTCCATGACCCCGGCGGCCGCGATCGCCACACCCCACAGGGCCGCCGACAGCACCACCATCCGGCCGTGGCGGTGCACCCGGGACGTCCAGCCGCTCATGAGGCTCACCAGGAGCGCGCCGAGCGGGACGCTCGCGTACATCAGGCCCAGCGACCACCGCGCGTCCAGTTCGTCCGCCAGGAACGGCAGCAGCGCCAGCGGCATCGCCAGGAACATCGCGGCGAGGTCGACGGCGTAGGTGCCGAGGAGCTCCTTGCGGCTCCAGGCGTACCGCGCGCCCTCCGCGATCGCCTTCAGCGACGGCTTGGCCGCCTCGTGGGAGGCCGGGGAGGCCGCGATCCGCGCGACCAGCACGACGGAGACCGCGAAGGTCAGCAGGTCCGCCCCGTACGCCCAGCCGAGACCCGCGTACGCCACCACCACGCCCGCCAGCGCCGGACCCGCCACCCCGCCGACCGTCCAGCGGAAGGAGTTCAGCGAGGCCGCCGCCGGGAGGTGGTCGTGGGCCACGATCCGGGGCCAGAGCGAGTCGAGCGCGGGGCGCTGCACCGAGACCAGGGCGGAGGACAGGGCGGCGACGACGTACAGCGGCCAGACGGCGGGACGCGGGACCAGCGCGTTGAGCAGCAGGGCCGCGCTCAGCACGCCCTGCCCCACCTCGGTCCACACGATCAGCTTCCGCTTGTCCCAGGCGTCGGCGAGCGCGCCGCCGTACAGGCCGAAGACCAGGAGGGGGATCAGCTCCACGGCCCCGATCGCGCCCACGGCCGCCGCCGAGTCCGTCAGGTCCTTCAGCTGCACCGGCAGGGCCACGAAGGTCAGGAAGCTGCCGAAGTTCGAGATCAGCCCCGCGTACCACAGCCGCCGGAAGTCCCGGGAGGCCCGCCAGGGGGCGAGGTCGGGAAGCAT
>NZ_RSAJ01000338.1 GCF_003933965.1 Streptomyces sp. RP5T | reverse complement strand
GCGAACTGGAGGCCGGGGCGAGCGGGGCGGCCGCTCCGCTGCTCGGGGTCACCGGGGTCGAGGGCAGCGTCGGGGTCGTGATGCTGGCGGACGCGGTGCCGGAGCGGGTGGGGCCGCGGGTCGTGGACGCGGCGCGGGAGGTCGCGGAGGCGCTGCGCTGAGCGGTGCGGTGAGGTGAGGGGCGGTCCGGTTTCGTCGTCGGCTGCGGGTCCGGTGGGGGCTGGTCGCGCAGGTCCCCGCGCCCCTGGGTGGGTGCGGTCGCCGCCGGCCGGCATGTGCGCGCGCTGAACCCGTTGTCGCCGTAGGTGGACCGCCCGCGACGAGGTCCGTACCCGTGCTGACCGGCGCGTGGCCGGAATCGACCGTCGCGTTAGATTGATCCCGTGCTCTCACGCCTCACGCGCCCCCAGGCCGTCGCCGTCTGCGCCCTGCCCGTCGTGGCACTGGTCGCCACGGCCCTCTTCGCGCCGCTGCCGTTCTCCCTGGCGCAGCCCGGGCTCACGGCGAACGTCCTCGGCGCCAACGAGGGCGCGGCGGTGATCACGGTGTCCGGGGCCCCGACCCGTACGACGAGCGGGCAGTTGCGGATGACGACCATCGAGGCGACCGGGCCCGACGCGCAGGTCACCCTCGGCGACGTCGTCGACAACTGGTTCCGCACCGACCGGGCGGTGATGCCCCGCGACGCGGTCTACCCGAGCGGGGAGAGCGTCAAGGAGATCGAGAAGCACAACACGGCGCAGATGAAGCAGTCCCAGGACGCGGCGACCGAGGCGGCCCTCGGCTACCTCAAGCTCAGCGACGACAAGGTCAAGGTCACACTGAAGCTCGCGGACGTCGGGGGGCCGAGCGCGGGACTGCTGTTCGCGCTGGGGATCGTCGACAAGCTCGACGGCAACGGTGCCGGGGGCGACCTCACGGGCGGCCGCACCATCGCCGGGACGGGCACGATCGACGCGGACGGGACGGTGGGCGCGGTGGGCGGCGTCGCCCTGAAGACCCAGGCCGCGAAGCGGGACGGGGCGACGGTGTTCCTGGTCCCGAAGGACGAGTGCTCCGACGCGAAGTCGGAACTGCCGAAGGGGCTGCGGCTGATCCCGGTGACGTCCCTGAAGGGGGCGGTGGGGGCGCTGAACGCTCTCGAGAGCGGGAAGGGGTCCGTCCCCGCCTGCTAGTGCCGGGGTCGGCGCCAGAGGGCTAGTGGGCGAGGACCGGCTTCGCGGCGGCGAGCCGGAGGCCGACCTCCACGAGGGTCCAGCCGAGGCGGGTCCGGAGGGCGTACGGCTGCCTGGCCTCGGTGGCGAGGCGGTGCGCGTCGGCCTCGGCACGGAGGTCGGCGGCACGGAGCTGGTGCTGGGCGAGGTGGGTCTCGGCGTGCATGGCGGGGCCTCTCAGTCCGTCTTGTCAGTTCGTCTCGATCGGGAACAGGTGCGTGTGGACGCGTACTTGCTCCGTGCCGGGGGCCTCGTCGGTGACGCGGCCGCGGTAGTCGTTGATCAGGGCGTGCATCTTGTCGACGAGCTCGGTGGCCAGGTCGGGGGTGAGCTGGAGCGTCATGTCGCTCATGTCGGAGCTGCTGGACCACTCGGTGGACCAGTGGTCCCGGGTGCTGAGCCAGCCGGACAGCTCGCGGGCGTGCGTGGCGGCGACCTCGTGCAGGTAGATCTCGGCCATCCCGCGCACTTCCGGCCCTGCGCCCTCGAACTCGGCGGTGTCGAACGTCAGCCCTTGGTCCACGGCCTTCCACCACCGCTCGCGCCCCTTGCCGTGCTCCGGGGCGTCGGCGATGAAGCCGTGTTCGGCGAGCTGGCGCAGGTGGTAGCTGGTGGCGCCGCTGGACTCGCCGAGGCGTTCGGCGAGCATCGACGCGGTGGCGGGGCCCCGGCGGCGCAGGGCGTTGAGCAGTTCCATCCGCAGGGGATGGGCGAGCCCGCGCAGGGAGCGGGCGTCGAGTTTCCGTGTGGTGGGCTCTTCCGGCATGCGTACAAAGATATCTATGCAAAGGCTTCTTTGCAACAGATTCTTTGTAACTCCGTGCGGCGGAGCCTGGCGCTACCTCACGAACCCCTGCGCCTTCATCCAGTCCAGCGCCACGTCGTGCGGATCCTCGCCGGCCACGTCCACCTTGGCGTTGAGCTCCTGCGCCACGGTGTTGTCCAGCCGCTCGGTGATCGGGTTCAGGACCTCGGCGATGGCCGGCCACTTCCTCAGGGACCTGGAGTTGATCTCGGGCGCCGCGTTGTAGTTGGGGAAGAACGTGCGGTCGTCCCGCATCACCGCGAGGTTCATGGACCTGATGCGGCCGTCGGTGGTGAAGACCTCCCCGTACCGGCAACTGCCCTTCGCCACCTGGGTGTAGATGATCCCGGTGTCCATCTGGGTGATGTTGCCCGCCGGGACGCTCATCCCGTACGCCTTCTCCATGCCCGGCAGTCCGTCGGCGCGGTTGGCGAACTCGCTCTCCACGCACAGGGTCACCGCGCCGGGGTCCTTCTTCGCCAGCGCGGCCACGTCGGACAGCGTCCTCGTGCCGTACCTGCGCAGGCCGGACCGGTTCATGGCGAGGGCGTAGGTGTTGTTCAGGGGGGCCTTCGGCAGCCAGGTCAGCCCGTTGCCCAGGTCGGCCCTGCGCACCGCGGCCCACTGCTCCTGCGGGTCGGCGATGGGCTCACTGTTGCCCTGGTAGGTGATCCACGCCGTGCCCGTGTACTCGTACATCCCGTCCGCGTCACCGGACTTGACCGCCTCCCGGGCCCCGATGGATCCCTGGATGCCCGTGCGGTCGAGGACGTGCGCTCCGGCCGCCTCGAAGGCGATGCCCATGATCGCGCCGAGGATCAGCTGCTCGGTGAACTCCTTCGACGTGACCGTCAGATCCGCCCCATTGAGCGGCAGCCCCCGGCCGACCGACCCCGGCTTCACGTCGTCGACCATCGGGGAGCCGCTGGTCAGCCCGCAGCCGGCGGCCAGCACGACCAGACAACCGCCCAGCACCGGGAAGGTCCGCCTCACCCCGCCACCTCCGGCCGTCGCGACAGCCGGGCACCGGCCGGCCGTGGGCCCGCGTCAGGTGGACGCGTGGCGGGGCTGGTGCCGGGCACCCCTGCCTCATGCCGCCGGCTCCGGGCCCTCGGCCGTGCGGCCCGGTGGTCGGCAGGAGGGGGTGCGGGGTGGTTTCCGTTCATGGCGTCGCGTCCAGCGGGCTCGCCGGCCTCATGTCGTCGGTGCCGGGTTCCCGGGCGTGTGGCCCGGTGGTCGGCAGGAGGGGGTGTCGGGTGGTTTCCGTTCATGGACCCGCCTCCAACCCTCGTGGCCGGAGCAGCAGTTCGGCCAGGGACGCCAGCCAGTCGACCAGCAGGGCGAGGGCCACCGTGAGGACCGAGCCCAGCACCAGGACCGGCATCCGCTGGTTGGTGATGCCGGTCGTGATCAGGACGCCGAGGCCACCGCCTCCGCCGAAGGTCGCGAGGGTGGCCGTGCCGACGTTGAGGACCAGGGCCGTGCGGACGCCCGCGAGGATCAGGGGGACGGCCAGCGGGAGTTCGACGCGGGTCAGCACCCCCGTGGCGGACATGCCGATGCCGCGTGCCGCCTCCAGCAGGGTCGGGTCGTTCGCCTTCAGGCCCGCGATCGTGTTCGCCAGGACCGGCAGGACGGCGTAGGCGATGATCCCGATCAGGGCCGCCTCGGTGCCCGTGCCCAGCAGGATCACCAGCAGGGCCAGCAGACCGATCGCGGGGGTCGCCTGGCCCATGTTGGCGATCGTCATCACCACCGGGCTCGCCCTGCGGAAGGCGTCGCGGGTCAGCGCGATCCCCAGCGGAATCGCGATGATCAGCACGAAGAACGTCGAGATCACGGTCAGCTGCACGTGCTGCCACAGCGCCTTGGACACCTGCCCGTTCGACAGCGCGTTCTCGGTGAGCGGGTCCAGGTCGGCCTGCTCGAACCACAGCCAGGTCGCGAGCAGCAGGGCGAGCAGGAACGCGGGCAGGAAGGTCAGCCTCTGCCAGGTGATCCGCCGCCCGGGCCGGTCCGCCGGGGGAGGGGGCGCGCTCTCCTCCCGTTCGTCCTCCGCCACGGGGGGCCCGTACGTCGTCACGCCGTCCGGTCCTCTCCGTCGCCCTCCTGCTCGGCATGCGTCCGGTCGGCCCGGACCGCCTCCAGTTCGTGCTGGTGCTCCATGGCCTCCAGCCGGTCCGCCTCCAGGAGGTCGTGCACGGAGTTCATGAGCGTCTTCATGTCGACGACACCCGTGTACTCGCCGTGCCGCCCGGTCACCGCGACCCGCCCCGCGTTGTCGGTCAGCACGGCCTCCAGCGCGTCCCGCAGGGTCGCGTCCCGGGTCACCGTGTCGCTCACCAGCGTCCCGGCCCTGGCCAGCGCCCCCTTGGCGCGCATCATGTCGCCGCGCCGGAGCCACTTGTACGGCCGTCCGCGCCGGTCGAGCAGCAGGATCTCGTTCGTCCCGCTGCCCCGGAGCTTGTTGAAGATCTCCTGGAGCGGGTCGTCGACGGCCGCCGTCGGACAGCCGGTGATCTCCACGTCCCGCACCCGGGTGAGGTTCAGCCGCTTCAGCGCCGCCCCGGCGCCGACGAACCCGGACACGAAGTCGTCGGCCGGGTTGGTCAGGATCGCCTCGGGGGTGTCGAACTGGGCGATGTGGGAGCGCTCGCGCAGCACCGCGATCCGGTCGCCCAGCTTGATCGCCTCGTCGAAGTCATGGGTGACGAAGACGATGGTCTTGTGCAGCTCGCGCTGGAGCCGGATCAGCTCGTCCTGGAGGTGGTCACGGGTGATCGGGTCGACCGCGCCGAACGGCTCGTCCATCAGGAGCACGGGCGGATCCGCCGCGAGCGCCCGCGCCACCCCCACCCGCTGCTGCTGGCCGCCGGAGAGCCGGCGCGGATAGCGGTCGCGGAACTCGCCCGGGTCGAGCCCGACGAGGTCGAGCAGTTCCTCCACCCGGTCCGCGATCCGGCGCCTGTCCCAGCCGGTCATCCTCGGCACGAGCGCGATGTTCTGCGCGACCGTCATGTGCGGGAAGAGCCCGGCCGACTGGATGGCGTAGCCCACCTTGCGGCGCAGCTTGACCGGATCGATGTCGGTCACGTCCTCGCCGTTGATCCGGATGCGTCCGCCGGTCGGCTCGATCAACCGGTTGATCATCTTGAGCGTGGTCGACTTGCCGCACCCGGACGGACCCACGAAGACGACGGTCTCGCCCGCCCTGATCTCCATGCTGACGCTGTCGACGGCGGGCTGCGGACTGCCGGGGTACCGCTTGGTCAGGTGCTCCAGCTCGATGGACGCGCCCGAGGTGCCGGACGTCTCAGGCACGGATCCCCCTCGGAATGGTCAGCCGTCCGAGCAGGACGTACGCGGCGTCGAACAGCAGGGCGAGGACGACGATCCCGAGCGTGCCCGCAAGCACCTGGTTGAGCGCGTTCCTGCTGCCCAGGGAGGCGATGCCGCGGAAGATCTCGTTGCCGAGGCCGGGCCCGGAGGCGTAGGCGGCGATCGCGGCGATGCCCATCAGCATCTGTGTCGCGATCCGGATCCCGGTCAGGATCGGCGGCCAGGCGAGCGGCAGCTCGACCCGCAGCAGGCGCGTCGTCCGGGACATCCCGATGCCCGTGGCCGCGTCCACCAGCGCGGGGTCGACCCCGCGCAGCCCGACGATCGCGTTGCGCACGATCGGCAGCAGCCCGTACAGCGTCAGGGCGACCACCGTGGGCGGCACGCCGAGTCCCACGACCGGGATGAGCAGACCGATCATGGCGAGCGACGGGACGGTCAGGATCGTCGAGGTGGTCGTGGTGGCGAGGTTGCCCGCCCACTCGCTGCGATAGGTGGCGATCCCGATGAGGACCCCGGTCACCGTCGCCACGAGCGTGCACTGGAAGACGGCGCTCGCGTGCTGCCAGGCGTCCGCGAACAGCTGCTGGTGGCGGCCCACGAGGTAGTCCCAGAAGTTCACACCCGCTCACCCCCAGTGGCTCGGTCACTCCCGGAGCGCCGGATCCCCCGCCGCCTGCTCCACCAGCGGGATGATCCGCAGCGGAACGGGGTTCTCCATGACGATCGCGGTGGCGGCCCGGACGATCCCATCGAAACCGACAACCCGGTCGATCACACGTTGGAGATCGGCGTTGGAGCGGGCCACCAGCCGGCACAGCATGTCCCCGCTGCCGGTGGTGGTGTGCAGCTCCAGCACCTCCGGCACGGTGGCCAAGTGCGCCCGCACGTCGGCCCCTTGACCCTGCCGGATCTGGAGCGTGGCGAACGCGGTCACCGGGTAGCCGAGCGCCGCCGGATCGACCTGCGGACCGAATCCCCTGATGACTCCGTTCGACTGAAGCCGGTCCAGCCGCGCCTGCGCGGTCCCGCGGGCCACCCCCAGCCGGCGGGACATCTCCAGCACCCCGATCCGCGGCTCGCGCGCGAGGAGCACGATGATCCGCCCGTCCAGTTCGTCGATCCCCACCACGGCCTCCCCGGGAGATGGTCATCCTGTACAGAAGGGCCGACGGTACGGCCGTATCGCTGAACATGTTGTCCAGTGGATACGCGAACTATTGCGCACCTTGCAGAGCGGAGCCAGGCTTCGCACATGACGCAGACCACACACCACACTCCCGACACCGCCCGGCAGGCCGATCCCTTCCCGGTCAAGGGAATGGACGCGGTCGTCTTCGCCGTCGGCAACGCCAAGCAGGCCGCGCACTACTACTCGACGGCCTTCGGCATGCGGCTGGTGGCCTACTCCGGACCGGAGAACGGCAGCCGCGAGACCGCGAGCTACGTGCTGGAGAACGGCTCCGCCCGGTTCGTGTTCACCTCGGTCATCAAGCCCGCCACCCCCTGGGGCCACTTCCTGGCCCAGCACGTGGCCGAGCACGGCGACGGCGTGATCGACCTCGCCATCGAGGTCCCGGACGCCCGCCGCGCCTACGACTACGCCCTCGAACACGGTGCCCGCTCGGTGACCGAGCCGTACGAGCTGAAGGACGAGCACGGCACGGTCGTCCTCGCCGCGATCGCCACCTACGGCGAGACCCGCCACACCCTGGTCGAGCGCTCCGGCTACGACGGCCCGTACCTGCCCGGCTTCGCAGCGGCCGCCCCGATCGTCGAGCCGCCCGCCCACCGCACCTTCCAGGCGATCGACCACTGCGTCGGCAACGTCGAGCTCGGCCGGATGAACGAGTGGGTCGGCTTCTACAACAAGGTCATGGGCTTCACGAACATGAAGGAGTTCGTGGGCGACGACATCGCCACCGAGTACAGCGCGCTGATGTCGAAGGTCGTGGCCGACGGCACCCTCAAGGTGAAGTTCCCGATCAACGAGCCCGCGATCGCCAAGAAGAAGTCCCAGATCGACGAGTACCTGGAGTTCTACGGCGGCGCCGGCGTCCAGCACATCGCGCTGAACACCAACGACATCGTGCAGACCGTACGCACCATGCGCGCGGCCGGAGTCCAGTTCCTCGACACCCCCGACTCCTACTACGACACCCTCGGCGAGTGGGTCGGCGACACCCGCGTCCCCGTCGACACGCTTCGCGAGCTGAAGATCCTCGCCGACCGCGACGAGGACGGCTACCTGCTGCAGATCTTCACCAAGCCGGTCCAGGACAAGCCGACCGTGTTCTTCGAACTCATCGAGCGGCACGGCTCCATGGGCTTCGGCAAGGGCAACTTCAAGGCCCTGTTCGAGGCCATCGAGCGGGAGCAGGAGAAGCGGGGCAACCTCTGAGGAGCGGGCGGCGCTCGTGACGGGGAACCCCCTCACCGGTACGGCCGCGCGGTGACCCCCTTCGCGTCCGTCACCGGTACGCCCTCGTCCGGCACCTCGCCGAGCGCCGCCAACGCCTGACGCGCCTCCCGCACCCGCGAGGGCGAGAACCAGGGGTTGATCCGCAGCGCCTCCTGGAGATGGCGGCGCGCGGGGGCGTACTGCTCCGACTCCCGCTCGATCATGCCCAGGTGGAAGGCGTACAGCGCGCTGCGCACCCCGCCGCCGTGCACCTGGTCCGTGGCGATCCGGGCGTACCGCAGGGCCTCGTCGCCCCGGCCCGACCGGTGCAGCGCCCACCCGAGCGCGTCGGCCACCGCGATCCCCGGCTGCCGCTGCCACTCGGCCCGCAACCGCCGTACCGCGGACGCCGGGTCGCCGTGGTCCGCCTCGAACTGCCCGAGCACCAGCTCCATGTCCACCCCGCCCGCCGCGGCGCGCTCCGCCGTCGTCCGCAGCAGGTCGTACTGCACCTGGGCCGCCTGCCCCAGGCCCAGCGACTCGTACAACTCGCCCAGCTCCAGGGCGTACTGGGGCAGCGGCTGCTTGGCGAGGGCCGCCCGGTAGGCGTTCAGGGCCTCGGTCGTGCGGCCCAGCGCCGCCAGGGCCCGCCCCTGGCCGGCCTGCGCGGCCCGCTGGTCGGGGTCGATCCGGACCGCCGCCTGGAAGTGCCGCAGCGCGTCCTCGCGGTCCCCGCGCTCCCAGGCGAGCTCCCCGGCCCGCTCCAGGTACGCGGCCCGCTCGGCCGGCGCCCGCGCCCCGGCCGCCGCGTCGGAGAGCTGGGCCGCCGCGTCCTCGCGCCAGCCCCGGTCCCGGTACACGGCCGCCGCCCGGGCCATCACCGCCGGCCCCGACCGCAGCTCCGTCAGCCGGTCCAGCGCCGCCCGGGCCGCCTTGTAGTCGCCCAGACCCGTGTACGCGTCGATCAGCGCCGGATACGTCGTCCACCGCCCCGGCTCCCGCTTGCGCGCGGCCTCACCCCAGGTCCGTGCGGCCCGGAAGTCCCGGCGCGCGTTCGCGAGGGCCGCGAGGCCACCGAGGGCCTGGGCGTCGCCGCGCACCTTCAGGGAGGTCCGCAGGCTGTTCTCGGCCTTCGCGTAGAAGGTCGTGTCGGCCGTCCGCCGTCCCTGTTCGACGTACGCCGTCCCGAGCACCGCCCACGACTCGGCGTCCCCGGGATGCCGGCGCTGATC
>NZ_RSAJ01000337.1 GCF_003933965.1 Streptomyces sp. RP5T | reverse complement strand
CTCCCCAATCAACGCCTCGTCCTCCTCGAACAGCGTCGTCTGGCCGTCGTCGCCCCCGTTCTCCTTCTCCCGGAGTCGCCGGTTCCGGGCGCCCACGATCAGTGTGGTCGCCAGGGCCGTCGCTCCGAGGGCCGCCGGTACCATCCAGCCCCGGTTCACCGCGTGGCCGAGGGCGTGGTCCAGGGAGAGGCGGCCCGGGCCCGTCACCGCGAGGCCCGCCGCCGTGAGGCCCAGTGAGGCCGCGTACTCGTAGCCGCCGCCCGCGTTGAAGAACCCGTTGGGCGCGTGGACCGCGGACGCCCCGGCCATCGCGCCGGCCGCCGCCGCACCCGCCGCCGGGGTCGCCAGGCCCAGCGCCAGCAGCGCTCCGCCGCCCGCCTCGGCGAGGCCCGCCGCGGTGGCGCTCGCCTTGCCCGGCGCGTAGCCCACCGACTCCATGAACTGGCCGGTGCCCTCCAGCCCGCCGCCCCCGAACCAGCCGAGCAGTTTCTGCGCGCCGTGGGCGGCCAGCACACCCCCGGTTCCCAGTCGGAGCAGCAGCAGGCCCAGATCGCGTCGGTCGTAAGCGGTCACGATGACTCCCAGCACAAGAAGCGGAATGAGACCCCCCTCGCGTTTCCACCGTCGCACCGCTCACACCTGCCCGGAACCCCGCGCAGCCGTTCGGGTGGCGGGCTCGCACCCGCGGTGTGAGGCTGGCCGGCATGACGATTCAGACCGCCCGACTCAGCGACCCGGCCGTCCGTGCCTTCGTCTCCGCCGTCAACGCCCATGACCGTGAGGCCCTGCTGGCCCTGCTCGCGCCCGGCGCGACCATGGCGGACGACGGCACCGACCGTGACCTCGACGAGTGGATCGACCGGGAGATCTTCTCCTCCAACGGCCACCTCGACGTCGACAACGAGTCCAACGACGGCCGCTCCCTCCTCGCCCACTACCGCAACGACGCCTGGGGCGAGATGCGCACCCGCTGGGACTTCACGGTCGGGGAGGACGGCAGGATCTCCCGCTTCGAGACCGGCCAGGCATGAGTTCCCGGGAAACCCCTTGCCCTGGAGCGCACTTCAACTCCTAGCGTTCTGCGGCATGGAGACCACACGCACACTGGGCCGCTCCGGCATCGAGGTCAGCGCACTCGGCTTCGGCTGCTGGGCGATCGGCGGTGAATGGCAGGCAGCCGACGGCCAGCCGCTCGGCTGGGGCAAGGTCGACGACGAGGAGTCCGTACGGGCGGTCCGGCGCGCCCTGGACCTCGGCATCACCCTCTTCGACACGGCGGACACCTACGGCGCCGGACACAGCGAGCGGGTGCTGGGCCGGGCGCTGGGCAAGCGCCGCGACGACGTCGTCCTCGCCACCAAGTGGGGCAACGTCTTCGACGAGGACACCCGCACCCTCACCGGCCAGGACGACACCCCGGCCTACGCCCGCCGCGCGCTCACCGCGTCCCTCGCCCGCCTCGGCACCGACCACATCGACCTGTACCAGCTCCACCTCTCCGACCTCGGCCCGGCCCGCGCGGCCGAACTCCGGGACACGTGCGAGGAGTTCGTGAGCGAGGGGCTCATCCGCGCCTACGCCTGGAGCACCGACGACCCGTCCCGTGCCGCGGTGTTCGCCGAGGGGGAGCACTGCGCGGCCGTACAGCACGCGCTCAACGTCATGCAGGACGCGCCCGAAATGCTGGCCCTGTGCGAGGAGTCGGGGCTCGCGAGCGTCAACCGCAGCCCGCTGGCGATGGGGTTGCTCGCCGGCAAGCGCCAGGGGCCCCGGGACTCCGGTGACATCCGCAGCAGGCCCCCGGCCTGGCTCCAGGGCTTCGGGGACGGCACGTCGGCCGACCCCGAGTGGCTGGCCCGCATCGACGCGCTCAAGGAGATCCTCACCAGCGAGGGCCGCACCCTGGCCCAGGGCGCGCTGGCCTGGATCTGGGCCCGCAGCCCGCGGACGGTACCGATCCCGGGCTTCCGTTCCGTGGCCCAGGCGGAGCAGAACGCGGCAGCGATGGAGAAGGGGCCGCTCACCGAGGACCAGGTGACCGAGATCAACCGCGTCCTGAACCGGTGAGCGGCCCGACTTCCCCGGCTCCTAGTGCGCGTAGGACTGTTGCTGCTCGGTCAGGGTGATCCGGCCCGCCCTGATGGTGGCGAGCCGCGGTGCCCGCCGGGCGATCGACGAGTCGTGCGTGACCATGACGAACGTCAACCCGTACTCGTGCCACAGCCCTTCCAGCAGGGCCATGATCTCGTCCCGCATGGACTCGTCGAGGTTGCCGGTCGGCTCGTCCGCAAGCAGCACCTTCGGCTTCTTGACCAGGGCCCGCGCGATGGCCACCCGCTGCTGCTGTCCGCCGGACAGCTCGGCGGGCGCGTGCGTGAGCCGCTCGCCCAGTCCCACCGAGCGCAGCGCCTCGGCCGCCCGCTCGCGCCGCTCGGCCGGCTTCACGCCGAGCGGCACGAGAGCCGTCTCCACGTTCTCCTGAGCCGTCAGTGTCGGGATGAGGTTGAAGGACTGGAAGATGATGCCGATCTTCTCGGCCCGCAGCCGGGTCAGCTTGGCCTCGCCGATCTTCGCGAGGTCCACGCCGTCCAGCTCGACGCTGCCCTCCGTCGGACGGTCGAGCCCGCCGATCATCTGGAGCAGCGTGGACTTGCCGCCGCCGGTGGGGCCCTGGATGACCAGCTGGTCCCCGTCCTCGATGGTCAGGTCGACGCCGCGCAGGGCTTCGACGGTCTCCTTGCCGCGCGTGTAGCGCTTGGTGACGCCGGTGAGTCTGTACATGAGAGCTCCGTTGAGAATCCGCCGTGGAGGTGAAGTCGGGCGGTGAAGTCGGGCGGTGAGGTGAGGCGGTCGGCGGGTGCTAGGACACGCTGCGCAGCGCGTCCGCCGGCCGCATCCGGGACGCCCGCCAGCCGCCCATCGCCCCGGCGATCAGGCCGCCGGTCACCGCGAGGCCCACGGCAAGGGCGATGGTGGTCGTCGAGACCGGCGCGGACAGCGCGATCTCCATGGTGTTCTGCGCGGACTGCTGCCCCGGGCCGCCGCCGCCCGGACCACCGCCCATGCCGCCGGCGCCCCCGGTGCCGCCGAGCTGCGCGGTCAGCTTGGGGCTGATCGCGGTCACCGTGTACGCGGCCGCCAGGCCCAGCGCGATGCCGAGCGCACCGCCGAGCAGGCCGTTCACGATCGACTCGCCGACGACCTGCCGGGTGACCCGGCGACTCGGCCAGCCGAGCGCCTTCAGGGTGCCGAACTCACGGACCCGGCGCGAGACCGCCGAGGAGGTCAGCAGCGCGGCCACCAGGAAGGCGGCGACGAGCACCGCGACGGAGAGCCACTTGCCGACGCTGGTGGCGAGATCGGAGGCGGTGGACAGCGAGCCGGACACCGTCTCCGCGAGGTCCGCGGAGGTCGTGACGGTCGTACCGGAGATGTTCTTCTGGATCGCCGCCTTGACGGAGTCGATCTGCTGGGAGTCGGTCGCCTTGACGTAGACCGTGGTGACCTGGTTCTTGGCGTCGGCCAGCGTCTGGGCCTGCTTCAGCGGCAGGTAGACGTCGGTGGTGGACTCGCTGCTGTCGGGCGTCGCGATACCGATGATCGTGTACGTGGTGCCGGAGATCTTCAGGGTCCCGCCGACCTTGAGGGAGTTCTCCTTGGCGTACGACTTGCCGACGACCGCGACCTTCGCGTTCGTCTGCGCGGCGGTGAAGGTCTTTCCGGAGGTGATCTTCGAGCCGGCCAGCGGGCCGAGGGTCTGGTCGCTGACGTCGACGCCGGTGACCGAGTAGGAGTTCACGTCGAAGTCGGCGCCGCCGCCCTGGACCTGGGGTGCGGCGGTGCCGGTGCCGCCGGAGCCGCCGCCCGGACCGCCCTGACCGCTGTTCCCGGTGTTTCCGCCGGAACTCTGGGCCTTGCCCTGGGTGAAGGAGCCGTCGACCTTGGTGACGTTCAGGGTCAGCGCGCCCACCGCGCTCGCCACGCCCTTCTGCGCGGCGACCTTGGTGACCACCGAGGACGCCAGGGCCTGACCGCCCTGGGTCATCACACGGTCGGAGCTCTGCTTCTCGTCGCTGTCGTCGGAGCTGGCGTCGAACCGGAAGTTCGGTCTGCCCGAACTCCCGGACGTCGGGGCCGACCTGGCCTTGGTGACGGTCATGTCGGTGCCGAGGCCGTACAGCGACTTCAGGACCTTGTCCTGAGCCTGCGTCATGCCGGCCGACACCGAGTTGACGGTGATGACCAGCGCGATACCGAGCGCCAGACCCAGTGCGATGACCAGGGCCGCCTTCTTGCGCCGGCCCAGCTCGCGCTTGAGATAGATGCCAAACATCCCGTTCCTCGAAGGTTCTTGGCGCCCGCTGTGGGCGCGCCCTCAAGGTAGGGACGCCGCATTGCGGGGCCGTGAGGAAGGGATATGGACCGGCTGAGAAGGCATGTGTGCGAGCTGAGAATGTGCGCGGCGGCCGTCCACGGACCGGTGCGCATCCCGCGGTCCCACGCGAGATCCACCCCCACCCGGCCGATGGACGGCCGCCGCGCTCCCCCCTCGGGCGAGGCCGACGGAACGCCGCCCCCCAAGTGTGAAGCTCTTGTGGAGAGCGCGTGATGAGCATAAGCCGTCGACCGGCCGTAACGGGGGTGGAATCAGAAATTCCACTTGTGGAAATCGACCGCTCAACCACCCCCGCGAATGCTCAACCGCGCCCCACGTACGGCATCGCCGTCGCCAGTACGGTCGCGAACTGCACGTTCGCCTCCAGCGGCAGCTCCGCCATGTGCCGCACCGTGCGCGCCACGTCGGCCACGTCCATCACGGGTTCCGGTACGACCTCCCCGTTGGCCTGCAGCGCTCCGGCCCCCATACCCGCGGTCATGTCGGTCGCCGCGTTCCCGATGTCGATCTGCCCGACC
Source organism: Streptomyces sp. RP5T (assembly GCF_003933965.1). Lineage (GTDB taxonomy): Bacteria > Actinomycetota > Actinomycetes > Streptomycetales > Streptomycetaceae > Streptomyces. The sequence goes on along the minus strand of NZ_RSAJ01000337.1, from coordinate 4,152 downwards.
GCGATGCCGTACGGCCGCCCGTCCAGCGACAGCGACTTGGTGAGGCCGGTGAGGGCGTGCTTGGTCGCGGTGTAGGCGACGGAGTGCGGCCGGGGGGTGTGCGCCGAGATCGAACCGTTGTTGATGATCCGGCCGCCCCGCGGATCCTGCTCCTTCATCTGCCGGTACGCCGCCTGCGCGCACAGGAACGCCCCGTTGAGGTTGGTGTCCACCACGTGCCGCCACGCGTCGTACGGCAACTCCTCCACCGGCACCCCACCGGGCCCGAAGGTCCCCGCGTTGTTGAACAGCAGATCCACCCGCCCGAACCGCTCCACGGCGGCGGCGAACAGCGCGGCCACGTCGTCGGGGAGCGAGACGTCCGTGCGTACGGCGAGAGCGGCGCCCTCCGGCACGAGGGCCGCCGTCTCCTCCAGCGTCCCCGCCCGCCGCCCGGCCAGCGTCACCGACCAGCCCGTCCGCAGCAGTTCCACGGCGACCGCCCGCCCGATCCCGGATCCCGCGCCGGTCACCACGGCACTCTTCACGTTCTTGGTGTCCATGGGAGCGCAGCGTAGGTGAGCCCGCGGCGCCGGGCGGTCAGGCCTGCGCGAGGAGCTCCCCTGCCCTCTCTCCCGGGTAGCGGACCCCGATCCGCTCCCGTATCGCGTCCAGGGTGCGCATCACCGCGAGGGTGCCCTCCAGCGGCACCAGCGGGGACTCCGTCTCACCTGCCCGCAGCGCGCGCATCACCTCGCGGGCCTCGTGCTTGAGGCTGCTGCGGGGCCCGTCGGCCGGGTCGGCGACGAACTCCTCGGGCTCCCGGCCGTCGCGGTGCAGCACGAAACGGTCCGGGTGGAAGAAGCCGTTCGGGATGTCGATCCGGCCCAGCGAGCCGGTGACCGACGCGATCGTGGCCGTGCCGCCGGTCAGCGAGCAGTGCAGCGAGGCCAGCGCCCCGCTGTCCCAGGAGAGCATCGCGCCCGTCTGGAGGTCCACGCCCTCCTCGGACAGCACCGCCTTCGCCGTGACGTCGGAGGGCTCCCCGAGCAGCAGGTGCGCGAACGACACCGGGTACACCCCGAGGTCGAGCAGCGCGCCCCCGCCCTGCGCGGGGTCCCGCAGCCGGTGCGAGGGCGGGAAGGGGCCGGCGAGCCCGAAGTCGGCCTGCACCGTGCGCACCTCACCGATCGCCCCGTCGGCGACGAGGGCCTTGAGCCGCCGGACCAGCGGGTTGCAGTACATCCACATGGCCTCCATGAGGAAGCGCCCGTGCTCCCTCGCGAGCCCGGCCAGCTCCTCGGCCTCGCGCGCGTTCAGCGTGAACGCCTTCTCGCACAGCACGTTGCGGCCGGCGGCCAGACACAGCCCGGCGGCCGCCCGGTGCGCCGCGTGCGGGGTGGCCACGTACACGACATCGATGTCCGCGTCCTCGGCGAGTGCGGCCCAGTCGCCGTACGCCCGCTCGATCCCGAACCGTTCGGCGAACGCCTTCGCCGAGGACTCGGACCGGGAGGCCACCGCGACCACCTCGGCGTCCGGCAGATCCACCAGGTCAGCGGTGAACGCCGACGCGATCCCGCCGGTCGCCAGAATCCCCCAGCGCACGCTCTGCTCCGTCATTCCCGGCTCCACCCTCGCTCACCCGACCGTCGCCACCTTGTACGAGCTGAGAGCATAGGTGGCCGGGGGTCCGGGGGGTCCCCCGGGACGACGCAGTACATGGAGAGGGAGGGGCACATGCCCGAGCAGGGGGCACCGACACCGCACCTGGAACAGCGGACGGCCGCGGCCGGCACGGAACCGCCCGCGGCCGCCGTGCGCCGCACCGGACTGCTCGTCACCCTGCTCCTGGGCGGCCTCACCGCCACACCACCGCTGGCGATGGACATGTACCTGCCGTCGCTGCCGGAGGTCACCGACTCCCTGCGCGCGCCCGCCGCCACCGTCCAGCTCACCCTCACCGCCTGCCTGCTCGGCATGGCGCTCGGGCAACTGGTGGTCGGCCCGATGAGCGACCGCTGGGGCCGCAGGCGCCCGCTGCTCGCCGGTCTCCTCGTGTACGTCGTCGCCACCGCGCTGTGCGCCCTCGCGCCGAACGTGGAGTTCCTGGTCGGCTTCCGGCTGGTGCAGGGGCTCGCGGGCGCCGCGGGCATAGTGATCGCCCGGGCCGTGGTCCGGGACCTGTACGACGGCGTCGCGATGGCCCGGTTCTTCTCCACCCTCATGCTGATCGGCGGGGTCGCGCCGATCGTGGCGCCGCTGATCGGCGGACAGATCCTGCGGGTGACGGACTGGCGGGGCGTGTTCGTGGTCCTCACGGTCATCGGGGCGCTGCTCGCCGCCCTGGTCTGGGCGAGGCTGCCCGAGACCCTCCCGGCGGCCGAGCGGCACACCGGCGGGGTCACCGACGCCCTGCACTCCATGCGCCGCCTCCTCGCCGACCTGCCGTTCACCGGCTACATGCTCACCGGCGGCTTCGCCTTCGCCGCGCTGTTCGCCTACATCTCGGCGTCCCCGTTCGTGGTCCAGGAGATCTACGGCGCCTCCCCGCAGACGTTCAGCCTGCTGTTCGGCGTGAACTCGGTCGGACTCGTCGTGGTCGGCCAGATCAACGGCAAGGTGCTGGTGGGCCGGGTCGGCCTGGACCGGGTCCTGGGCGTGGGCCTGCTGACCGTGACGGCGGCGGCCGCGGCCCTGCTGCTGATGACGGCCGGGGTCTTCGGCGAGGTGGGGCTGTTCCCCGTCGCCGCCGGCCTCTTCGTCCTGATGTCCGCGATGGGTGTCACCCTGCCCAACGCCCAGTCCCTCGCCCTCCTGCGCACCCGGCACTCAGCCGGTTCCGCGTCCGCCCTGCTCGGCACCTCCTCCTTCCTCATCGGCGCGGTCGCCTCCCCGCTGGTCGGGATGGCCGGAGAGGGCACCGCCGTCCCGATGGCGGTCATCCAACTGGTGGCCGCACTGGTAGCCCTCACCTGTTTCATGGCAATGTGCCGTCCTTGGAACACGCGTGCGATCGCGGAGGGAGCGGAGAACTGAGCGCACCGAGACTGCGCGTCGACACACCGGAGCGGGCCGGGCTCGACCCCGGGGAACTGCGGCACCTCGTCCGGGAGTTCCACGCCCTCACCACCGGCGAACACCCCTGGGCCCCCGGCGCCGTACTGGTCGCGGGGCGCGGCCCGGTGATCGCCGTGGAGGAGGCGTCGGGCTGGGCCGTCCGTTACGCGTCCTACGACCCCGAGGCCGACGCGGGCGTGGAGCTGCCCCCCGAGGAGCGGGTCCCGGTCCGGGTGGACACCCCCTTCGACCTGGCGTCCCTCACCAAGCTGTTCACCGCCGTGGCGGCGGTGCAGCAGATGGAGCGCGGCACGCTGGGCATCGACGCCCGGGTGGGTGCCTACCTGCCCGAGTTCACGGCGGCCGTGACCCACGGCATCACCGTCCGCGAACTGCTCACCCACACCTCGGGACTGCGCCCCGAGCTCCCGCTGTACGACTGCGACGACGCCGAGGCCCGCCTGAACCTCCTGCGCGCCGAGCCGCCCATCGGGGTGCCGGGTACCTACACCTACTCCGACCTCAACCCGCTCCTCCTCCAGCACGTCCTCGAACGCATCACCGGCCGCCCCCTCGACGTCCTCGTCCACGAGGGCATCACGCGGCCCCTCGGGATGACGTCCACCGGCTTCGGCCCCTGCCCGCGGGCGGCGGCCACGGAGGACCAGCGCCGGCCGTGGGCCAAGGCGGACCGGGGGATGCTGCGGGGCGTGGTCCACGACGAGAACGCGTGGGCGCTGGGCGGGGTGGCGGGCCACGCCGGCCTCTTCTCGACCGCGCGGGACCTCGCGGTCTTCTGCCGGGCCCTGCTGGCGGGCGGCGCGTACGGTCCCGCCCGCATCCTCGGCCCGGACTTCGTGGAGCTGCTGCTGACCCCGCCGGGGCTGGGCTTCGCCCTGGACCAGAAGTGGTTCATGGGCGAACTGGCGGGCCGGGGAGCGGCGGGCCACACGGGCTTCACGGGCACGTCCCTGGTCCTCGACCCGGCGACCGACACCTTCGTCGTCCTCCTGGCCAACACGGTCCACCCGAGAAGACGCCCCCCGGACAACCGACCGAGAGCCCAGGCAGCGACAAGACTGTCCCGAGCGGTACGGGACGCGTAACCGGCAC
>NZ_RSAJ01000336.1 GCF_003933965.1 Streptomyces sp. RP5T | reverse complement strand
CCACATCCCGCGCCCGCTCCAGCAGCCGGCCCGCCGCCGAGGTCGCCGGGGTCAGGGTGTCCGTCGCCCGCAGGCGGACCAGCGCCGCCAGCGACTGGGTCGAGGTGCCCCACGGCACCGTGCACAGAGCGGTGGCGTGCGGGACCGTACGGGCCGACGGGGCGTCGTCCGGGTCGGCGGACGGCCAGGGCGCGACGCAGACCACGGCGTACGGGCCGTCGCCGCGGGCACCCAGTGCCGTGCGCAGAGCCGCCACCGCCATGTCGGCCTGCCAGCCGCGCTCGGCGGTGAGCACCGCCCGCAGCTCCCGGCTCAGGTCGGCCCCGTGCTGCGCCTCGTCCGCGAGCAGCGCGCCGATCCGGGCCGTCACCCGCATGGCCGCCTCCAGCTGCCGGTCGGTCGGGCCGGGATCGGAGTCCAGGAGCCAGACGTAACCGAGGACGACCCCCCGGTGCCGGACGGGAAGACAGATCCGCCCCCGGTACACCCCCGCCTCCGGGGTCGGCGGAATCCGTACCGGGGCGCTCGCCCGTGTGATGCCGAAGCCCTCGAACCAGGCGCGGACCGCCGCCGTGGAGCGCCGGGTCAGGATCGAGCGGGTGCGCACGGGGTCCAGCGCCGACGGATCGAGGTCGCCCTCACTGTCGTACACCCCGAAGGCGATCAGCTCGAAGTCGCGGTTCTCCAGCGTCGCGGGGACGCCCAGGAGCTCCGAGATCTCGTCGACCAGCTCCTGGTAGTCACCTTTGTAGTCCCCTGTCACTCGGGCATTCTCGCGCAAAAACACCGCGCTTCATACATCTGTCTGAGATCTGCGGCACGGATGCGTGACAGCTGTCGATGGCCCACGATCGGAGGGATCCTTAGGTTTCACGGTGGTTCTATCTGCTGGTTTGTGGAGGTGCCCCGTGCTGGGTCCCGTGATTCTTGCCGCGTCGCGAAGCGACCGGATGCGACGCCTGATCTCGGCGGCCCCGGTGACCAAGCAGGTCGTCGACCGCTTCATCCCCGGTGAGAGCGTCGACGACGTGGTGCCGATCATCGAGGAGCTCACCGGCCGCGGCCTGGAGCTGACGATGGACGTCGTCGGCGAGGACATCACCACGCCCGAGCAGGCCGGCGCCGCCCGGGACGCCTACCTGGAGCTGATCGACCGGCTGCGCGGGCTCGGTCTCGGCGAGCGGGTGGAGATGTCCGTCAAGCTGTCCATGTTCGGCCAAGCGCTCGACGGCGGCCACGAGCTCGCGCTCGCCAACGTCCGGCCCGTCGTCGAGGCCGCCGCCGCCATCGGCACGACCGTGACGCTCGACGCCGAGGACCACACCACCCTCGACTCGATGTTCGCCATCCACGAGGAGCTGCGGAAGGACTTCCCGCAGACCGGCTGTGTGATCCAGGCCTACCTCTTCCGCACCGAGGCCGACGCCCGCCGGCTCGCCGAGGCCGGCAGCCGGGTGCGGCTCGTGAAGGGCGCGTACAAGGAGCCCGCAGAGGTCGCCTACCAGCAGAAACACGAGATCGACAAGGCGTACGTCCGGGTCCTGCGCATCCTCATGGAGGGCGCGGGCTACCCGATGGTCGGCTCCCACGACCCGCGGCTGATCTCCATCGCCCAGGAACTCGCCCGGCAGTCGGGCCGCAAGCCCGACGAGTACGAGTTCCAGATGCTCTACGGCATCCGCGGCGACGAACACCTGCGGCTGGCAGCCGAGGGCCACCGCATGCGCGTCTACACCGCCTACGGCACCGACTGGTACGGCTACTTCATGCGCCGCCTCGCGGAGAAGCCGGCGAACCTGCGTTTCTTCGTCCGGAGCATGATCACGCATGGCTGAGGAAACGAGGTCGGGCCGCGTCATCGGCCGGGGGTCCGGGGGTTGTCCCCCGGGAAGGCGCAGCATGCGCCGCCTCGCGGAGAAGCCGGCGAACCTGCGCTTCTTCGTCCGCAGCATGATCAGCAAGGGCTGAGCCCGAACACCCGCTCAAGTTCAAGGAGTTACGGATCTCATGGACGCTGTGACCCAGGTCCCCACCCCCGTCAACGAGCCGGTGCACGGCTACGCCCCCGGTTCTCCCGAGCGGGCCCGGCTGGAGGTGAAGCTCAAGGAGCTGGCCGAGAACCCGGTCGACCTGCCGATGACCATCGGCGGTGAGAAGCGGATGGGTGGCGGCGAGCCCTTCCAGGTCGTGCAGCCGCACAACCACAAGGCCGTCCTCGGCACCCTCCGCAACGCCACCCAGCAGGACGCCCGGGACGCCATCGACGCGGCCCTCGCCGCCGCCCCCGCCTGGCGCGCGATGTCCTTCGACGACCGTGCCGCGATCATCCTGCGCGCCGCCGAACTGCTCTCCGGCCCCTGGCGCGAGACGCTGGCCGCCTCCACCATGCTCGGCCAGTCCAAGACCGCCCAGCAGGCCGAGATCGACACGCCCTGCGAGCTCGTCGACTTCTGGCGCTTCAACGTCAAGTACGCGCGCGACCTGCTCGCCGAGCAGCCCCCGGCCAACGCCCCGGGCGTCTGGAACCGCCTCGACCACCGCCCGCTCGAAGGCTTCGTCTACGCGATCACGCCGTTCAACTTCACGGCGATCGCGGGCAACCTGCCCACCGCGCCCGCGCTCATGGGCAACGTGGTGGTGTGGAAGCCGTCCCCGACGCAGACCCACGCCGCCGTGCTGCTGATGCGGCTCCTGGAGGAGGCGGGCCTGCCCAAGGGTGTCATCAACCTCGTCACCGGCGACGGCATCGAGGTGTCCAAGGTGGCCCTGGAGCACCGGGACCTCGCGGGCATCCACTTCACCGGGTCGACGAAGACCTTCCAGCACCTGTGGAAGACGGTCGGCGCGAACATCGAGAAGTACCGCACCTACCCGCGTCTGGTCGGCGAGACCGGCGGCAAGGACTTCGTGGTCGCCCACCCCAGCGCCGACCGCGCGATCCTCAAGACTGCTCTCACCCGCGGTGCCTTCGAGTACCAGGGCCAGAAGTGCAGCGCCACCTCCCGGGCCTACATTCCGGCGTCGATCTGGAACAGCGGCTTCCGCGAGGAGTTCGCCGCCGAGGTCGACGGCATCCGCATGGGTGACGTCACCGACCTGTCCCACTTCATCGGCGCGGTCATCGACGAGCGGGCCTTCGCCAAGAACAAGGCCGCCATCGACCGCGCGAAGTCGGACCCCACCTGCACGATCGTCGCGGGCGGTTCCTACGACGACTCGGTCGGCTGGTTCGTCCGCCCGACCGTCGTCGAGTGCACGGACCCGGACAACGAGGTCTTCACCACCGAGTACTTCGGTCCCTTCCTCGCGGTCCACGTCTACGAGGACGAGAAGTACGAGGAGATGCTGACCCAGATGGAGTCGGCGTCCGACTACGCGCTGACGGGCTCGGTGATCTCCTCCGACCGCGCGGCGGCGGCGTACACGATGGAGAAGCTGCGCTACGCGGCCGGCAACTTCTACATCAACGACAAGTCGACCGGTGCCGTCGTCGGCCAGCAGCCCTTCGGCGGCGGCCGCGCCTCCGGCACCAACGACAAGGCCGGCGCCCCGCAGAACCTCCAGCGCTGGACCCTGACCCGCGCCATCAAGGAGACCCTGGTCCCGCCGACCGACTACGGCTACCCGCACATGGGCTGACAGCGGGTTCATCACCCGCCCGGGGGGCCGGACGAACGTCCGGCCCCTTTGTGCTCCGTCGGCGAAACCGCAGGTCAGCGTCGTGTGGCCCATATCGCCGTCTCAGATAGTAGGAAGTCCGAGTAATTGTGGAGACAGACCGGGCCTCCTCCCTTAGCTTTGTAGGAGCCGAACGTCTCGCTCGATCAAGCGAATGGCGGTCGTGAGCCGGGCCCCGTGCAGGCAACCCCTGCGGTCCGTCGCTCCCCGCCCCTTCCGGCGTCTCGTTGTCCCCTTGCCAGGTCCCCTGGAATCGAAGGAGTCGATTTCTCATGGCCGAGACGACCGCCCGCCGTCGAGTCCGTCACACCTCCCGTACGAGTGAGTCCGACCGCAAGAACGCCGCCGCAGCCCTGCAGCGCGCCCTCGACCGCCGTGACAACGGCGGCTCGACCGGTCACTGACCGGTCCCACCCGGCCGGGAGCCGCACCCGCGCGAGGTGTGGCGCGGGCCCCTCAGGTCCCGCGCCGCACCTCGAAGTGGTCGATGCGCGCCCCGTTCTGCGCGAGCGCCGACACCGTCAGCCGCGGCCGCGGCCCGCTCTCCGCCTCCACCGAGAGCAGCGAGAACCCGCGGTAGCGCACCCGCGACCACTCCACGGTCTCCTTCCGCGGCTGCTGCGACCTCGTCCACTCGAAGGTCTCGACGGACTCCTGGTCGTGCACGCGTCCCTCGTAGCTCTCCTTCACCCCCGCCGGGAAGCCGTACAGGTCACGGCCGCCCCCGCCGGCCGTGACGTACACGATCCCGTCCCGCGTCGGGTCCGTGGCGCCGCCGACCGGCACCGATCGGCCCACCGAGCCGCCGCGGATCGCGTCCGTGCGCTCGTACACGTGGTTGTGCCCGTTGATCACCAGGTCCACCTGGTGCTTCTCGAACAGCGGCAGCCACTCGGCGCGCACCCCGCCGTCGGAGGCGTGCGTGGAGGTCGAGTACGCGCAGTGGTGGAAGTAGACGACGACGAAGTCGACCCCCGCGCTCCCGCGCAACTCGCCCAGCCGCCGCTCCAGCCATGCCGTCTGCTTGCCGTCCGTGTAGCCGAAGTTGGCGGGGATCTCGTACGACACGTCGTTGGCGTCCAGGGCCACCACGCCGACGTTGCCGTACGTGAAGGAGTACACGCCCGGCGCCGCGCGCGGGTCGAAGCCGCTCTCCGGAAGGGACCAGCGGGCGAGCTGACCGCCGTAGCCGTCGGGGGAGTACCAGGCCTCCATGTCGTGGTTGCCGGTCGTCACCATCCACGGCACGCTCCGCGCGACCTCCTCGTTCTGCTGGAGGAACAGGTCCCAGAAGCCGGGGTCGTAACCGTCCGAGGTTGTGCCCCGGCCGTTGGCGTCGGCGTAGCAGATGTCGCCGGCGTGCAGGTGGAAGGCGGGCTTCTGGCGCAGCAGGAGGTTGTCGTTGGCGGCCGCGGCGGTGCCGACCCCCTGGTCGCCGAAGGCGGTGAAGACGAACTTCTCCGGACTCGCCGGAGCCGTGCGGAAGCTGGTGATCGTCGCCCGGTGGGCCGCGTCCGCCGGGTCGAAACCCTCGTGACCGACGCCGTAGTAGTACGTCGTGCCGGGGCGCAGTCCGTCCAGCGCCGCGTGCAGGTAGTACTGGTCGAGAGCGAGGCGTACGCCGCTCTGCCCCGGGGTGTGCAGGTCGCGCAGCTCGGCCTCGATCCTGCGGCCCAGGTCGTCGGGGCGCAGACCGACGCGGACGTACGGCTTCCGCACCGCGAGCGGGACCTGCCACGAGACGCGCATCTGGGTCCGCGGATCGGCGCCGAAGGCGAGGTGGCGGCCGAAGGGGGCGACGGCGGAACCGTGCACCCTCGCCGCGGCGGAGGGCGTGGAGGCGGCGGTGGACGATCCGCTGGGGCCGCAGCCGGTCAGCAGTCCGCCGGCCACCGCGCCCGCCGTCACCAGCGTGCGCCGCCGGGACAGCCTGGTGCGCAGGTACTCGTGCTGCTCGGCCATGCTCATCCGCCGCGCGAGCCGTGGCGGAATGCCGAAGTCGGGAAGGTCCATGGGGGTGAACTTCCCAGCGGACCCCCACCACCGCACTACCTCCGGGTGAACGCGAGTCGAAGGGCTGACGCCCGCCCGTGCGGCGGGGGTTGACCCGTGTCCGTATCGCGGACACGCGGTGTCATCCCATGGGACGAGGAGTAGGGTTCCCGCATGTCTCGCAGCATCAATCTCGCAGTGATTCCCGGTGACGGCATCGGCCAGGAGGTCGTGGCCGAAGGTCTGAAGGTCCTCTCCGCCGTCCTTCCGCAGGATGTGAAGCTGGAGACCAAGGACTTCGACTTCGGCGCCCGGCGCTACCACGCCACCGGTGAGACCCTCACCGACGCCGACCTCGACGCGCTGAAGAAGCACGACGCGATCCTGCTGGGCGCCATCGGCGACCCGTCGGTCCCGTCCGGCGTGCTGGAGCGCGGCTTCCTCCTCAAGCTCCGCTTCGCCTTCGACCACCACGTGAACCTGCGTCCGTCGAAGCTGCTCCCCGGTGTCGACACGCCCCTCAAGGGCGAGCCGGCCATCGACTTCGTGGTGGTCCGCGAGGGCACCGAGGGCCCCTACACCGGCAACGGCGGCACCATCCGCAAGGGCACCGAGCACGAGGTCGCCACCGAGGTCTCCGTGAACACGGCCTTCGGTGTCGAGCGCGTGGTCCGCGACGCCTTCGCCCGCGCCCAGGCCCGCCCCCGCAAGAAGCTCACGCTGGTCCACAAGAACAACGTGCTGACCTTCGCCGGGCACCTGTGGACGAACATCTTCAACAAGGTGGCCGCGGAGTTCCCCGAGGTCACCACCGACTACATCCACGTGGACGCGGCGACCATCTACCTGGTCACCGACCCGGCCCGCTTCGACGTGATCGTCACCGACAACCTCTTCGGCGACATCATCACCGACCTCGCCGCGGCCGTCTCCGGCGGCATCGGCGTCGCCGCCTCCGGGAACATCAACCCGAGCGGCGAGTTCCCGTCCATGTTCGAGCCCGTCCACGGCTCGGCCCCGGACATCGCCGGCCAGGGCAAGGCCGACCCCACCGCCACGGTCCTGTCCGTCGCCCTGCTCCTGCGCCACCTCGGCTACGAGGCCGAGGCCGCCCGTATCGAGGAGGCGGTCTCCGCCGACCTCGCCGAGCGCACCGGCAAGCCCGCCCGCAGCACCGCCGAGATCGGCGACGCGCTGGCCGTACGAGTAGCCGGCTGACCGGGCGGACCACTCGAAAAAGCATTCGAAGCCGCCGGGTCACTCGCACCCGGCGGCTTTCGCATGTCCCCCGCCGGGTGTCACCATCATCCCCTGGGTCGCATTTCACGCCGTTTCTTCCCCGGCTCCCCGCTTGCGATAATCGAACGCGGAGCCGCGGAATGAGGGAATGCTCGGACGTCCTAGCACTGGTCACTGACAGTACAAGGGCGTGAGCGCGGCCCGTCACTACACAACCGGTGAAGGACAACCACTCATGACGACGCCCACGATCGAGCTCAAGCCCTCCGCCAGCCCGCTCTCCGCCGCCGAGCGCGAGGCGATCCTGACCAACCCCGGGTTCGGCCGCCACTTCACCGACCACATGGTGACCATCAAGTGGACCGAGGGCCGCGGCTGGCACGACGCCCAGCTCGTCCCGTACGGGCCGATCTCCCTCGACCCCTCCACCCACGTCCTGCACTACGGACAGGAGATCTTCGAAGGGCTGAAGGCGTACCGGCAGTCCGACGGCTCGGTCGCCGTGTTCCGTCCCGAGGCCAACGCCCGCCGCTTCCGCAACTCCGCCCGCCGGATGGCGATGGCGGAGCTGCCCGAGGAGCTGTTCATCGAGGCCCTCGACGCGCTGATCGGCCAGGACGCCGACTGGGTCCCGCCGCACGGCGGCGAGGAATCCCTCTACCTGCGCCCGTTCATGTTCGCCACCGAGGCCGCGCTCGGCGTCCACCCGGCCAACGAGTACCTCTTCATGCTGATCGCCTCCCCGTCCGGCGCCTACTTCGCCGGGGGCGTCAAGCCGGTCACCATCTGGGTCTCCGAGGACCACGTCCGCGCGGTCCCCGGCGGCACCGGCGACGCCAAGACCGGCGGCAACTACGCGGCCTCCCTCCTCCCGCAGGCCGAGGCCGCCGCCAACGGCTGCGACCAGGTCGTCTACCTCGACGCGGTGACCCGCACCAAGGTCGAGGAGTCCGGTTCCATGAACATCGCCTTCGTCTACGGCGACCGGATCGTCACGCCGGCGCTGACCGGCTCCATCCTGGAGGGCATCACCCGGGACTCCCTCCTCCAGGTGGCCCGCGACCTCGGCTACACCGCCGAGGAGGGCGTGATCACCCTCGACCAGTGGCGCGCCGACGCGGCCTCCGGCGCCCTCACCGAGGTCTTCGCGTGCGGCACGGCGGCGGTCGTTACGCCGATCGGCCACGTCAAGACGAAGACGGACGCCTGGACCCACGGCGACGGCAACCCCGGCGAGGTCACCCAGAAGCTGCGCGAGGCGCTGCTCGGCATCCAGCGGGGTGTCAGGGAGGACAAGCACGGCTGGATGCACAAGCTGGGCTGACCTCCACGGACGCCTCACGGGCCCGCTCGGACACGTTCCGGGCGGGCCCGTGTTCTGTTTGAGCGCTGCTCGATGTGACGCGGTCGACTGCCGCTGACCTGTTGCTTTTTCGGCTCCCTCGCTTAGAGTGCTGCTCTAAAGAAGGGAACGACATGCGGCTGACCCCCTCCGAACGCGACCGGCTGCTGCTCTTCGGGGCCGCCGAGCTGGCCCGCGCACGCAGAGCTCGCGGGCTCAGGCTGAACGTCCCGGAGGCGACCGCGCTCATCGCTGACACGGTGTGCGAGGCCGCCCGGGACGGGGCGCGGCTGGCGGAGGCCGTCGAGCGCGCCCGGTCGGTGCTCGGGCCCGACGACGTCCTGCCCGGCGTCGCCGACGTCGTGACCGAGGTGCATGTCGAGGCGGTCTTCGACGACGGTTCGCGGCTCGCGGTCGTCAGCGATCCGATCGGCGGCGGGCTCGGCGAGGGGGCGCCCGGTGCGGTGCTGCCGGGACCGGCGCACGAGGAGCCGGAGGCGGCGGTACGGCTGACGGTCACCAACACCGCCGCGGTGCCCGTCTCCGTCACCTCCCACTTCCACTTCTTCGAGGCCAACCCGCGCCTGGACTTCCCCCGGGCGAGGGCCTACGGCATGCGACTCGCGGTGCCCGCCGGCTCGTCGGTGCGGTTCGGGCCGGGGGAGTCGGCGGAGGTCGGCCTGGTGCCGATCGGCGGCGCCCGCGTGGCCGTGGGTTTCGCGGGCTTGGTCGACGGGCCACTGGACGCGCCCGGAGCACGCGAGGAGGCACTGCGGAGGGCCGCGGCGTGCGGCTATCTGGGCGTGGTGGACGGGGAGGGGGGCCGGTGAGCCGCCTTGCGGGGGCC
>NZ_RSAJ01000335.1 GCF_003933965.1 Streptomyces sp. RP5T | reverse complement strand
GTCCGACCCCCTCCCCCACCGCGTCACCGACGACGGCCGTGACCAACAAGGACATCGAAGCCGTACGTCAACAGCTCGACGCGCTCTATCACGACGCCGCCGTCGCCACCGACGCCTACAACGCCGCGGAGGAGAAGGCCGAGCAGCAGTCGGCGCAGATCGTCGCGCTGGCCCGGAAGATCGTCAAGGGGCAGGAGAAGCTGGCGGAGCTGAAAGCCCGCGCGGGCGCCGCGGCCGCCGCCCAGTACCGCACCAACGGCCTGCCGGACGAGGCCCAGCTGATGCTGAGCGACAATCCCCAGCAGTTCCTGGACGCCACCGGCCGCGTTCTCCAGGGCCAGCGCGCCACCAAGGCACTCATCGCGGAACTGGCCCGCACCCAGCAGGACTTGAAGCAGTACGCCGACGACGCCTCCGCCCAGTGGACCAGGCTGGAGGCCAACCGCAAGGCGAAGGCGGCGGCCAAGAAGAAGGTCGAGCGGCAGATCGCGGCGGCCGAGAAGCTCGAGTCCCAGCTGGAGGCGAAGGAGAAGAAGCGCCTCGCCGAACTGGAGGAACAGGCCGCCCACAAGGCGCAGACCGCCTGGCTGGACTCCGGCGTCCTCAAGGAGATCAGCGGCAAGGCCGGCAAGGCCGGGAAGGCCGCGGTCGCCTACGCGACGGCCCAGATCGGGAAACCGTACGTATGGGGCGCCGAGGGTCCGGACTCGTTCGACTGCTCCGGGCTGACCTCACAGGCCTGGGCGAGCGCGGGCAAGCCCATTCCGCGCACCTCGCAGGAGCAGTGGAAGCAGCTGGAGCACGTGGACATCAAGGACATGCGGCCCGGTGACCTGATCATCTACTTCGATGACGCCAGCCATGTGGCGATGTACCTCGGTGACGGCGCGATCGTGCACGCGCCGCGGCCCGGGCGCACGGTGACGATCGCCGGAGCGGGCTCGATGCCGATACTCGGAGTCGTGCGGCCGGACGCGTGAGCGCCGCCGGACGACTGGGTGAGACCGGGTGAGACCGAGTGAGACCGGGTGAGACGGAGTAAGACCCGGTGAGACCTGGGTCATGTGACGCGGGGCACCTGCGACGACTCCACAAACCTCCCGCCGACGTGACGTTCGTCATCCCCGCGACACCCGACATCTGTCCAACTGCGGTGGATAACGCGGCATATGACAGTGGCCACCGGCCAAGCGGCGTGTCTTACGCCATTCCTCAACCGGCCCGGCACCCGCTATGGTCCCCGTCGGTGGATCGAGGTCCCTCGCTCCACCATGCCCTCGGGGGGAGGGAAGGAATCCAAGACGATGCCCGTACCCATACCGCGGCAGCGAGCGATCCCGGCCGTGGAAAGTGGTCAGGCGCCGGCCGCACCTCAGGACGACCCCTCCAAGGAAGTAGCCCCGCGCAAGGAAGCCACGGTCGACAACAACGCCGCCACCCAACTGAGCCTGCTCGTGATCGAGGACGATCCCGGCGGGTCCACGGTCGTCCCCGAGCTCGTGGACTCGGCCGGCCGGCCGATCCGCGTCCGCACCGCCCGCAACCTCACCGAGGCGGAGCGGCTGCTCACCGATGACGTGCACTGCATCCTGCTCGACCTCGCGCTGCCCGCGCCCGGCCGCCGCGCCGATGACGACGAGCTCGCCGTACTCCGTCATGTCCTGGAGCTCGCCCCTCGGCACGCCGTGCTCGCGCTCACCGCGTCCGGCGACGCCGAGCGCGGCGCCGAGGCGGTGCGGGTGGGAGCCCAGGACTACCTCTTCCGGGACGAACTGGACAGCCGGCTGCTGAGCCGGGCGATCCGGTACGCGGTGGAGCGGAAACGTTCCGACACGGCGGAGCGCAGGCTCGCCGAGGGCCGGCTGCGGGCGCAGGAGAACCGGCGCCTGGAGCGCGGCCTGCTGCCCACACCGCTGCTGGAGGGCTCGACACTGCGGTTCGCCGCGCGGTACCGGCCGGGCCGGTCGCGCGCGCTGCTCGGCGGTGACTTCTACGACGTCGTACGGACCCCCGACGGCACCGTGCACGCGATGATCGGTGACGTCTGCGGACACGGTCCCGACGAGGCGGCGCTCGGCGTGGAGCTGCGGATCGCCTGGCGGGCGCTGACCCTGGCGGGGCTGTGCGGGGACGAACTGCTCGGCACGCTCCAGGAGGTGCTGGAGCACGAGCGCTCGGACGACGAGATCTTCGCGACGCTGTGCACGGTGGACATCGCACCGGACGGACGGCGGGCGGGACTGTGCCTCGCCGGGCATCCGTCACCGCTGGTGGCCCGGCCGGGCCGGCCCGCACAGCTGCTGCCGTACGACAACAACGGGCCCGCGCTCGGACTGCTGCCGGGGGCCCGCTGGCCGCGGATGCAGGTGGAGCTGGGCGCCGAGTGGAGCCTGATGCTCTACACCGACGGCCTGATCGAGGGGCGCGTCGGTGAGGGCGGGGAGCGTCTGGGCCAGGACGGGATGGTCGCCATGATCCGCCGCCAGCTCTCCGAGGGGCTGCGGGGGGAGGAACTGCTGCGGGCCGCGGTGAACGAGGTGCGGTCCCTCAACGGCGGCGAGCTGGCGGACGACGTGGCGGTGCTGCTGCTCGACCGGGAGAAGTGACGGCCGGGGTGTCCCGGGCGCTTCCAGCGGGGTGCGGGCAACCGGCGACCTCCGCCGTACGGGCCTAGCGCCCGCCGTTGTACGGGCCGTAAGGGCCGTCGCTGCTCGAACCCCTGCCCCCGCCGCTGCGGCCGCCGCCCGGAAGGGCGCGGAGCGCCGGGCGTACGTCGACCATGTAGACGATCGTGGCGATGAGGCCGATGATCGGCAGGAACGACAGGATGTTGAAGATCAGGTTCACCACGAAGGCGAGCCCGAGGACGATCAGCCAGAAGGGCTTGGTCTTCTTGTCGGCCGCCCGGTAGGCGTCCTCACGGCGGATGGCGGCGTCGAGCAGCGCGAAGCCGCTGAAAACGATCAGGGCCATGCTCAGCAGCCACATGAAGCCTGCGAACCCCTGCATCAGCACAACGTCCACCACCTGAGTCGACTCGTCATTTCGCGATTACGCGGTCACCGTACCCGTTCCCACGAACTCGCTACCCGGAGAACGGGCCGGGCACTCGGTAAGTGCCCGGCCCGGTGTTCTGCGTGTTCCGCGTGTTCCGCGTGTACTGCTTGTCCCGCGGTGCCTTACTTGGCGGGCGGGGTCTTCTTCGCCGTGGTGGTCTTGCGCGGCGTGGTCTTCTTCGCGGCGGGGGCCGTCTTCTTGGCCGTGGCCGGGGCCGGGGCGGCGACCGTGGCGGGCGTGACCGGCTTGGCGGCCGGAGTCGCGGTCCGGTCCTTGACCTCGCCCGGCTCGGCGTTCGGCTCGACGGCGATCGCCAGTTCCTCGATCTCCTCGGCGGCCTCGCCACGCCAGGTCTTGACGGCCTGCTCGCCGTGCTCGGCGACCTTCTCGTAGGTCTCACGGGCCTTGACGGCGTACTCGGCGGCGACGCCGACGCCCCGCAGGGCGAGGTCCTGGGCGGATTCGCCGAGCTTCTTCAGGTCCGCGTCGATCGTGGTGCCGAGCTTCTTCAGGTCACCGTCGAGGGTGCTGATGAACTCGCCGACCTTGCTCTGCAGGGTCTCCTGCGTCTCCTTGACCTTGGCGCCGGCCTCCTTGGCACGGGCCTGGGCCTTCTCCTGGACCGTCTTCGGGTCGGTGCCGCGCACGGCCTCGATCCGGGCCGGGGCCTCGGCGCGGAGCTGCTCCACCAGGCCGGGCACCTTCTTGGCCTCCTGGAAGGCCAGGTCACCGGCGCCGGCGAGGAAGTAGAGCGGGGTCGGGTCCTTGACGGCCTTGCGGATGTCGTCGGTGATGGCCATGGTGATGGTCCTCCCGGGTCGCTTTCTGATGAGGGTTTTGGGTCCCGCGGCGCCTGTCGGCGTGGTCGGTCCGTATCGAGCCGTACGGGCTCTCAACTGGCCGTCTGCTGCGGGTCGGCGTCACTGCCGTCGGTCTTGGGGGTCCTGCGGTCGGTGCGGGGCTTGCGGGGCCGGCGGGCCTCCCGTACGGCGGTGTCGCCGACCGGGTCGCCGTCGGCCGGGACGGCTATGTCCCGGAGCCCGTCCTGGGCGTCCGCCCTACCGCCGACCGGCTCCTCGACCTGTCCGTCGCCCGGCGCGGGGGCCGCGTCCGGCGGGGCGATCCCGAAGCCGTTCTCCTTGCGGAAGGACTCGTAGATCTGGAGCAGCACCTGCTTCTGCCGCTCGTTGAGCGCGGGATCGGCGAGGATGACCGCACGCGTCTCCACGTCGTCCCGGTCGCGCTCGGCGTCGAGGATCCCGGCCCGCACGTACAGCGTCTCGGCGGAGATCCGCAGGGCCTTGGCGACCTGCTGGAGGACCTCCGCGCTCGGCTTGCGCAGCCCGCGCTCGATCTGGCTCAGATACGGATTGGACACCCCGGCGGCATCGGCGAGCTGCCTGAGCGACAGCTGCGCGGTGCGCCGCTGTTCACGCAGATACTCACCGAGATTGCCGACGTTGAGCGATGCCATGCCTCCACTGTGCACCACCCGCGCTAACTATTGCAAGCACCCGCTTGCAATAGTGCGCCACACCACTCGATCGGAGTCTGCGAGCCGGCCCGGTGGGCTATGTCAGGGTGTGCGTCGTGGATGAACCGGTGGATGAACTGGTGGAGCGGGTCGACGGGCAGGATCGCGTGCTGGGAGTGGTCGGCCGTCGGGAGGCCGTCCGGGAGGGCTGGCTGCATCGGGTCGCCGTGACGGTGTGCCGTGACGAGGGTGGCCGGTTTCTCGCCCATCGGCGGTCGGAGCAGGTATCCCGCTTCCCCGGGCTCCATGAGGTCCCGGTCGGTGGCGCCGCGAACGTCGGCGAGTCCTACGAACAGGCCGCCGCGCGGGAGCTGGCCGAAGAGCTGGGCATTCGTGCGCTGCCGCGCCTGCTGTTCACGTTCGTCAACCGCAGCGGCTTGAGTCCTCACTGGCTCGGCGTGCACGAAGCCGTGGTGCCGGACGCCGTGGTCCCCGATCCCGATGAGGTCGCCTGGCACGGCTGGCTGACCGAGCCGGAACTGCGGTCCGCCCTGCGGGAGTGGCGCTTCACGCCTGACAGCCACGAGGTCTTCAGCCGATACGTCGCGTTCCGGAGCGCGCGGTCCTGACCTCTCTCGCCTCTCGGCGCGGGATGCTCGCTTGCGGCCAACGCGCCTTGTGAGAGCGGCTGTCAGTGATAGGGAGTACGGATGCTTGGTCGACTCCCGCTCGTTGAGCAACTCGATGGCTTGCGGTCCGTGCTCTCCCGGAACGAGGTCCTGACCGACGTGATGACCAGGGCGGCCACGTTGGAGCTGCCCGGCTGGTATGTGACGGCGGGCTGTCTGTTCCAGACGGTGTGGAACGTGGGCACCGGCAGGCCCCCGACCAACGGAATCAAGGACTACGACCTCTTCTACTTCGACGGCACCGACCTGTCCTGGGAAGCGGAGGACGCCGTGATCAAGGCGGGGCAGGAGGCGTTTGCCGGGTTGCCTGCCGAGGTGGAGATCCGCAATGAGGCCCGTGTGCACCTCTGGTACGAGCGGAAATTCGGCGTGCCCTGTCCGCCGTACGAGTCCACCGAGGCCGCGATCGACTCGTTCGCGGCGACGACGTGCTGTCTGGGGGTACGGCTGGAACCCGACGGTGAGTGGCGCGTCTATGCGCCCCACGGACTGTCCGACGTGTTCAACCTCGTGGTCCGGCCCAACCCGGTGCTGGCCCCGCGGGAGGTCTACGAGGCCAAGGCGGCGCGCTGGAAGGACGAGTGGCCGGAACTCACCGTGCTCCCGTGGCCGGGCTGACGCTCGGATGCCACGCGCGGGTGCAGGGCTGGAGGACGTCCCCCAAGGTCACGCGGCGTGCAGCGGGATGTCGGGAGGCCGCTGCCTAGGATCGTCGGCATGGTGCTGCGACCTGTTCAGGTGAACGTGAAGGCCGTCGACGCGGTGGCGGTCGGACGGTTCTGGGCGGAGGCGCTCGGGTGGAGTGCCTACCGTCCCGGAGTGACCACCTACGTCGGCCCCGCGGGCGGCCTCGTGTGGCCGGACCCGGTCGGTCCCGGTATCGACGTCGTCCCCGTCCCGGAGCCCGGGTCGGCGACGAAGAACCGGATGCACCTCGACCTCGCCACCACCTCCCCCGCCCACCAGGCGGAGTTGGTCGCGCGGCTGACGGCCCTCGGGGCGACGCCCGTCGACGTGGGCCAGGGCGAGGTGCCGTGGACGGTCCTCGCCGACCCCGAGGGCAACGAGTTCTGCGTGCTGGAGCCCAGGGAGGTCTACCGGGACACCGGGCCGATCGCCGCCGTGGTCGTGGACTGCGCGGATCCGCGGGAGATGGCCCGCTTCTGGGGCGCGGCGACGGACTGGACCGTGCATGAGGTGACCGGTGATCAGGCGGTGCTGCGTTCCGCCGAGGGAGTCGGCCCGTATCTCGAGTTCCTCCGGACGCCGGACGGGAAGACCGTGCCGGACCGCGTCCATCTCGACCTGCTCCCCTCCCCGGGGGACGACGAGGCCGCGGAGGTGGCCCGGCTGCGTGCCCTCGGCGCCATCGACCTCGACCTCGGCCAGGGCGATGTCCCGTGGACGTGCCTGTCCGACCCGGAGGGCCACGAGTTCTGCGTCCTCGCCCGGCCCTGACGCACAGCCTCGACGGCACTCGCCGGGCATTGTCAGTGCCGTGTGCGACGCTCGGCGCATGGGGTTCTTCGACGATCTGGTGCTTGCTGAGGAACCGGCAGCCGAGCAGGCCGTGTTGGTGCGGCTGGGGCCGCCGGGGGAGGACGAGGGACGGTACGCGCCGCCCGTCGACCGCTTCGCGCCCGCGCTGCTGCCGCAGCTCGAAGTGGCCGGTGCGGGGGCCGGGACCCGGGTCCTGGTGACGGGGTGGTCCGTGTGGCCGGCGTCGGTCACCCTGCATCTGTCGGTGTTCCGCAGGGTCCGCAGACAGAGCGGGGGCCCGCGGCGGCAGTCCGGGCTGCGGGTGGGGCTGCTGTTCGCCGACGGCCGGCGGGTGACCTCCCTGGACGGCACGGAGACGCGGAGCTTCTCGTTCACCGGCCCGCAGGGAGAGGCGCGGCAGGCGTCGACGGAGCAGGCGGTCGGGCTGATCCCGCTGGACGCGGGCATGCACCACTCCCGCCGGTCCCTGTTCAAGACGGACGTCGACCTGTATCTGCCGGAGCTTCCCCCGCCCGGACAGGCACAGTTGGTGGTCGAGTGGCCCGACGAGGGCGTACCCGAGACCAGGACCCCGGTGGACGCGGACGCGCTCCACGCCGCCGCGGGCCGTGCGTTCGAGGTCTGGCCCGGACTCGAACCACCGGATCAGGAGGCGTCCTCGGGCTCGTTCGCGACGCTTGAGGTCAGCGGGCCGCCGGCGTTCCTCGCACCACCCCTCGACCGGCATCAGCGCGAGGCGCTGCGGCGGGCGGAGGAGGCCCGGCAGCGATACGTTCCGCAGGGCGACTGGCAGCGCATGGGCTACCGCGACTGGGGCGACGCCGCCCTGGTCAGAGCCCGGTTGTCGGCAGGCGCCCAGCCCGACGCCCGCGTCGGATGGCGGGGCACCACCCCGCTGCACCTGACGGCGGAACAGGGCTCGGCGGACGCGGTGGCCGCGCTCCTGCCCCACGTCACGGACGTCGACGTACGCGACGACGAGGAGCACACCCCGCTCTGGCACGCCGTCCACAGCATGGACGAGGCGACGGTGCGCGCCCTGATCGAGGCCGGGGCGGACGTGTGGACACCGCAGGCCGAACCCTGGTCACCGGGCCGGCTGCTGCTCACCACCCCCCTCGCGCCGCTCGTCAGACACCTGCCCGGAGCCGTGGAGCTGCCGCCCGAGGAGGTGGCCGCCCAGCAGGCGGCCGACGCGCTCATCGCGGCCTTCGGCACGCAGTCGATATGGACCGAGGGGCTCGGCGTCTGCTTCGTCCAGGGCCTCGGCGAGGACGAGTTGCTACGGCGGCTCGGTACCGATCCCGCGCAGTGCCCGAGGACCGGCCCCGACCACGCGCCCTTCGACCCCTCCGACTACGACGAGTCCCTGCACTGGGTGGGCGTCCGGGGCGTCGACGGGACCCCCGGCGGCTGCGTGATCACCCAGGACGGCTACATGCCGAGCGACGACGCCGTCCTGCGCGCGATATCCGCGGGCACCACCGCCTACGGGGTGTACTTCAACCCCAAGGGCGGCACATTCGGCACCCTGGCCCGTGACGGCGAGGTCGTCGCACACGACGAGATCGGCATCGGACCCCACGACTCGGACCCGGCGGCCTACTGGACCTTCCGCTTCTGGCAGCGCAACCACGCCTTCCCCTACGGCGCCGACATCCTCGCCTACTGCTGCGCCGCGGCCGGCCTGCGGATCAGCGACGGCCGGGTCGCGGTCGACAGGGACGAGCCGCGCCGCTGGGTGGCTCTGCCGACCCGGCTCCAGCGCTGACCAGGCACCTGGCGGAGCGGCCGACGGGGGCCTTCGCCGTCCGCGAGCGACCTGTGCCGCGACGGCCACGTGTGCGAACGTCTGCCTAGGGACGCCGTGCCACGAAGACGAGTTCCCTGCCCGGCCGGTCCGGTGCGTCCCGTACGTCCTCCACCACGAACCCCTGGGCGCCCAGTTCCGCCTCGATCTCCTGCCGTTCTCGGAAGCGCAAGGCCGAGTCCGAGGTCAGCACCCGCCCGTCCGAGGCGAACACATAGGTCCACCGGAAGGTCACCAACTGCCCCTGTACGCGAGTGACTTCGACCCAGGTCTCCACCGCCCCGGCACCGGGCACGTCCGTCACGGCGTACGACGCCTCCCGGTTCCACTCCTCCCAGGCCCGCCGCGCCGGGTCCCGCGTCTCGAACACCAGCCGCCCACCGGTCCGTAGCGCGGCGTACGCCCCCCGCAGGGTCTCCCGCCAGGCGTCCGCTTCCACGATCTGCTGGGCGACGTTGGCCGTCATGGTCACCAAGTCGACGCGCAGGGAAGGAAGTTGGGACGCGTCGCCGTGGATCCAGCGCACCCGCTCACTCCCCCGCTTCCCCCGGGCCACGTCGAGCGAGGCCAGGGCGGGGT